>DASVGY010000065.1:0-2039 GCA_036379295.1 Pelobium sp. | reverse complement strand
ATTTTCTTTTTCCGTTAATCATCCCAAATAAAAAGATATATAGATATGAAAAAATTATTCCTAGCAGCATTTGCCTTAGCAGCTTTCGCATTTGCACCTCAAGCTTTCGCACAAAAAAACCCGATGGTTGGTGGTGCAGCAATGTACAACACAAAAGATATTGTTGACAATGCCGTAAATTCAAAAGATCACACCACTTTAGTAGCAGCCGTAAAAGCAGCTGGTTTAGTTGAAACATTAAAGAGTGCTGGTCCGTTCACGGTGTTTGCACCAACTAACGAGGCATTCGACAAATTGCCAGAAGGTACGGTTGCTACGTTGGTAAAACCAGAAAACAAAGCAACTTTAACCAAAATTTTAACTTACCATGTTTTGGCAGGTAAGTACAGCGCTGGCGATATTATCGCCGCTATTAAAAAAGGGAACGGAAAAGCTACTTTCACCACAGTTGAGGGCGAAAAACTGTACGCTTCTTTAGATGGCAAAAAAGTTAAATTATGGGATGCTAAAGGCGGTACTGCTTACGTAACCATTGCTGATGTGAACCAGAAAAATGGCGTTATCCATGTGATTGACACGGTTTTAATGCCGAAATGATTTATTGAGTTAGATGAGTTCATTGAGTAGCATTAGTTCATTAGGCTTATAAACCTCAGAGCGCTACTCATCAACAAAGCCGATTTTCTTTAGAAAATCGGCTTTGTTGATTTTTTGTTTTTTACAACTTCTCTATCGCTGCTATTGTTTTTTGTACCGCTGCAATTTGCGCTTCAAAATTTGCCTTTTCACTTTCGCCTGCCTTGTCCCTATCCTCTTTTTTGGCCATTAAAACGTTATTTAGCATTACATTAACATACCTGTTTACGCCGTACTTTTTATACTTTTCAGACATGCTTTGCAACTCGTTTAAACCTTTTTGTAAATTATCGAGGCTTTTAACATTCATTAAAATACTTCCTAAAGCCGGAATCATCTCAAATTGTGTTTGTGTACTGGCAGCCGTAAAAGAATTGTAAACAAAGGGGAACTCAACATCTCCGCCTTGTACGCCATAAATATTTACAATGGAAGCTACCAAAGGTCCTTTGCTATCTTTCTCTAAACTCTTAGCCAATGTTTTTGCTTCAGCCATATCCAACGCTGCAATTGCGTTTAAAGCCGCTCCTTCTATTGCGTAAGATGGGTTTTTTATGGCCTCCATAAATAAAGGCTGGTACGCTTTATCCTGCAAATTAGCCAAAGATTCGATAGCAGCAGCCCTCACCAAGGTACTAGCATCTGTTTTTGCCATAGCTATGATAGTAGGTAAAACGGCTTTTTCAATACCTGCGTTTTCCAGCTTCAGATTGTTGACCGCTTCAACCCTTAAACCAAAATAAGGATCTTTTAACGCTGCAATTAAAATATCTTGAGCAGCTTTCTCTTTAATTTTTTTGGCAGCTGCTTCAATTGCCTCTAGCCTATCTAAATACAAAGGCGCATTTTTGTACTGAAAAGCAAACTCTTCCAAAGTTTTATTATCAATTTTTTGCGCCAACAATATTTTATCTGCGTCAACATTTACCAAATCGGGCTTACTGTTTAGCTTAAAGCTGATGGAATCTTCGCGACTTTTCATCCAATACTGGTGAGTTACTTTTTTTCCACCTTGGTAAACATCAATCTTCATTGGTAAAATAAAGGCTTGCTCTTTTTGTGTTTGTGCCAGATAAACCGTTTGGGTTTTGGTATCTGCATTCCATTTATAGCTGATATTCAACTCCGGGTGACCGACGCCATAATACCACTGATTAAAAAACCAATTTAAATCTCGGCCGCTCACCTGCTCAAATGCTAAACGTAATTGCTGCGCTTCGCCATTGCCTAAAGCATTTGTTTTGAGGTAAAGATTTAGGCCCTTAAAAAAAGCATCTTCACCTAAATAATTCCTTAACATGTTTAACACACGACCGCCTTTTTGGTAAGTTACCACATCAAACATATCTTCCTTATCTTGGTAGTGGAAACGCACCAAATGTTTGGTTTTTGCTTCGGGCGAT
>DASVGY010000064.1:0-17353 GCA_036379295.1 Pelobium sp. | reverse complement strand
TGATACCGCCAAACCGTTCACCTGCTTGTTTGCCAACACATAATTTGCCTTAGATAATAAGCCTAAAGATTGGTAGTTGCCAAAAGCATTATTACCTGCCAAACCATAGCTACCTTTAAGCTTTAAGGTGTTTATCAATTTGCTGTCTTTTAAGAAATTTTCTTGTGCAATGTTCCAACCTGCAGAAACGGCGGGAAAAAAACCATAGCGATTGTTGCTTCCAAATCTCGACGAACCATCATATCGTAAAGAAACGTTTAACAGATATTTTGAATCGTAATTATAAGAAACACGCGAAAAATAAGAAGCCAAAGCCCACTCTTCTTTTAAGGTGGTGGCGGATGTTATTGTTCCGGCGTTTAGTGTTGATACATTATCATTAGGGAAATTATTGGCTCTGATATCTGAATATTCGTTTGAGTTTGCCTGAGCCTCTGTACCTATTAAAACACCTAAATTATGCTTGTTGTTGAAGGTTTTGTTATAATCTAATGTTTGCGTAAAAATCCAGTTTACGTTTTGCACAGTAGTATTATACCCGCTGTTAGCAACGTTGGGTGGCAACTGCCCATTACGTGGAAGTTTTGATGTTTGGAAATTGTTGATTCGGCCTTGTTGTATGTCTGTACCTATAGACGCCCGGTATTTAAATCCTTTAAGAAAAGAATATTCGGCAAATGCGTTTCCTAACAATCTGGATGTTGTTTGCCGCGTATTAATTTCTGTGATGTTTGCAACCGGGTTAGTTACACCGGCGTAATAATAAGGGTCTTTATTGTAGGCTTGCGCCGAGTTGTAAGAAACACCATCTGCTTGGTACAGTGGCAACCACGGAAAAAGTTCAATTGCTGCGTTAATGATACCGTAATTTTGCCAGTGATTATCAGAATTTACCAAACGCTCGTTAGTGTACGTAGGGCTAATATTAACGCCAACATTAAGGTTTTTAGTCAATTTAGACTCGAGGTTTGAGCGGAAAGAATATCTTTTTAACTCAGAAGTTTTAATGATACCTTGCTGGTTGGTAAAGTTTCCTGATAACAGATAGATTGTCTTATCGTTACCGCCAGAAGCCGATACGCCAATGTTATTTAAGGGCGCCGTTTGGAATATTAAATCCTGATAATTATTATCTGGAAGCGCAGATGGATTATCAAATATCTCTGGGTATTTTAAGTTGTTTGGTCGGGCCGAGTTTGGCGTGTTTGGATCAAGTAAAGGGTACCTATCAACAAATGCATTTTGATAAGCATCTTTTGAAAAAGCAATAAACTCATCTCTGTTTAAAACAGGCAGCTTTTTGGTAACTTCCTGCAAAGCTGTGTAATAATTTACATCAATCCGTGGCTGGCCAGATTTTCCTTTTTTTGTGGTAATTAAAACTACTCCGTTTGCTCCTCTTGAACCATAAATGGCGGTAGCAGATGCATCTTTAAGCACATCCACGCTTTCAATGTCTGCCGGATTAATCAAATTTAAATCACCTGAATTTAATGCCTGACCGTCTAAAACAATCAGAGGGCCATTGCCTGCAAGTAAAGAACCAAGGCCCCTAACCCTAAACACCGGGGAAGAACCTGGCGCACCACCCGTTTGTTGCAATTGTAGGCCAGATATTTTACCTTGTAAAGCTTGCCCAATATTTGTAAGCGGCAAATCTTTGATGTCTTTTTGAGAGATAGAGCCTATTGAAGACGTTACGTTTTGTCTGATTTGCGTACCGTAACCTACCACCACAACTTCATTAAGGTTAGATAAGCTTTCATTCATTACAACGTTAATTACCGTACGACCATCAATTTTTACTTCCTGGGTTTTAAAACCTAAAAAGCTAAAAACTAACACTGCATTGCTCTCGTCCACATTGATGGAGAATTGCCCGTTGGCGTTAGTGGTGGTTGAATTGCTTTTGTTTTTTTGTGTGATAGCAACCCCCGGAAGTGGATTTCCATTGCTGTCTTTCACCTGACCCGTAATTGCTATTTTATCAGCGCCAGATTTAGGAGAGATGATAACCAACTTTTTAGATAACTCATAAGTAAAGTTGGTGTTTGAAAGCACTTGACGCATTACATCATCAATAAGTGCATCTTTAACATCTACAGAAATAAGGGTTTTGTTAGCCGTTATCTGCTCATCATAAAGAAAGTAATAATCTGATTTTTGTTCTATGGTTTTTAGCGCTTCTTTTAACGTTCTATTCTTAAAATTGAGCGTCATCTCTACCTGAGCAAAGCTTTTAGAAAAAAGCTGTGTAGAAGACATTAAAATTAAGACGAGAATAAATTTAGCCATAACAAAAACTTTAAGACAGCTTTTTAACCATGCCTTGTTGGGGCATGAAAGATTTTTTTTCATAACTTTGAATTTGGTTAGTAATAATTGGTTTATAACATACTGGTGATTTGCTAACTTTTAACGAGGAATGCGCCAACATTTCTCGTTTTTAGCTTTTAGTAAATTCTAATTTACATAGGCGTTGCTTTTAGGGTTTATAAATATTTATTGTTTTATCTTTAACTGTGTACTTAAAAGGATGAGCCACTTTTAATGCATACAAAACCTCTTCAATAGTTTCAGCATCAAAAGAGCCAGAGAATTTCCAGGTTTTCATTACATCATCGTTTAAGTTGATGCTAACATCATAATGGCGCTCTAACTGGTGCAGCAAAGCGGTAAAATCCTCGTTATCAAAAACTATCCTATTTTTTGTCCAAGTTATTTCAATTGGTGTTACTTCGTTATCCGGAATTTTTACGCTCGAAAAAACAAGTTGCGTACCGCCGGATGCTGTTTGCTGCGCTTGCCCCGTTTCTGGTATATCTGATAGAATAACTTTATCGCTAGGCTTCAAAATATAGGTTTTGTTTGGTTGGCTTAACACTTTAAGCTCAATTTTACCTTCAATTAGTGAAGTTTCCGTTTTACTATCCGCATAAGATTTAACGTTAAATTTGGTACCCAAAACTTTAATCTGAACTTTACCTGTATTTACAAAAAAAGGTTTGCCCGCGTTTTTAACCACCTCAAAATAAGCTTCTCCTATTAATTTGACGGACCGGTTAACCACCCCAAAGTTTTTATCATATTCAATTTTAGAATCAGAGTTGAGCCAAACATACGTTCCATCTGGCAATATTAATTTCTGCAAACCCCCTTTAGCTACCTCAATGTTAACCGTGTTTTTTACAAACCACTTGTTATAATTTATCAAACTTAAAACCGATAAAAAGCAAATGAGTAACACCGCCGCTGCAGACCATACAAATTGTGGTTTTTGGATTAAACGATGATAAAACGGCTTTTTCTTGAGGTCACTTTCATGTGTTAAAAAGCCCTCAACCACAGGCCAGTTTTTCGCCTTGATTTTATCTATATCTTCTACTTCTGGCGAGGCTAGGTTTTCCAAAATTTCCTCAATTATTTCTGATGGAACATCGTTGTTATTTTGCCGAGACAAGAGCGCACTTAACTCCTGCAAATCTTGTTCAGACGCTTCGTTGTTGTTTTTTTTTGCTAATAAAATCCAAACTCGGTTAGGTTGCATTTTTTGGTTTATAAAGTACAGACGCTGGTTTTTTAAAATACCCTAGGTGCTATGTGTTATTTTTTTTAAAATTATTAAGAGCCGGCGCAACTTCGTCAGAAATACGCTTTAATGCCACGCCAATATGGTATTCTACCGTTTTAATAGATATCTCCAAAATTTCTGCTATCTCTTTATACTTCAGTCCATCCTCTTTAGCCATTTTAAAAATGAGCTTACATTGAGTAGGCAGCTTTTGTATGCTGGAATTAATGACAGAAACATTTTCTTTTGAGATTACTTTCATCTCGGGCGAAAGCTGGATATCCTTTAGTTCAACGCTTAAATCATCTAATTTAAAGCTGAAGTTTCTTTTCGCCTGCCTAATATTGGTGATGGCAGCGTTTTTAATCAGCACAAATAAGTAAACATCAATATTTTCAATCTGGCATAGCTTAATTCTGTTTACCCATATTTTAATAAATACATCATTTACAATTTCTTCTGCATCTTCTGTACTGTTTGTAATAGACTTTGCAAGCTTGAACAAACGCTCATAATAAAAATCATAAAACAACTTAAACGAAGGCTTGCAGTCTTCTAAAGCTATTTTTAAGCATAATTCTTGTACGTTCATTTCTGTTTTAATTTACTATCGGCAATGTATTTACATCCGCTATTTAAAGCTCACTCGTTTTGTTTCTCTGGCCTTTAAATGGATAACCTGGTAAACCGGGAAAAACAAATTTTTATTACTGTTAAAATCTTTTCTAACACGGGCTTTTACCTCAATAGCTTCGTTAAACGGGTTTGTTATTTGTAAGGTAATTGCGCCCTTAGCTTTTTTGATGCAGCTTACCGCGATATTGTCTATCACGGTGTATTTGCTATGCTTTAAATCAACATAAATACCTGGCACTTCCTGGGCGGTTAACATCACCGTGGTTTCTGCCCAAGTAGAAATGGGCAAAATGGCGCCTATTCTGTCTTCCCCTTCCCAATCACTTAAATTCACCCGCTCACTTACAAAGCCGTTTTTCATACTGCCTATTTTTCTTTCGTCTGTTGGTACATACTGTGTGATTGATTTAGCCATACTTTTTAACAGGTTCAGGTAAAAATAATTGTCGGTATATTCGTATAACTTTAACAGTGCGCTGCCCGAGTTGATGCACACGCCCGGAGCTGCATGTTTGTTTTGGGTGTTGGCGTAAACCGCTCCTTTAGTTTTTATTTCCAATTTGGCAAAATCAGAATTTTTTGGAAAATCATAGTTGTACGCCACTACCCAACTTGCAAATTGGTTGGCACTGTTTTCTGCAATTTGAAGCCACTTTTTATCGTGGGTAAGCTCAAAAAGTGTTACATAAGATTCTACCAAAGAAAATGCAGATTCAGAATCAAAATTTTGGAGGGCATCACCCGGTCCGCCGCAGGCAATTCCTTTTTTAACAAATTGTTGGTTGTAATAATCTGCAATATCTATTGCTGTTTGCAAATAGTTTGGATTGTTATAGTAAACAGATGCCAGCGCCAAAGCAGCAGGCACAATTGCACCACTTGTTGAGCCACCTACCTCAATTTCGGCAGTGTTTGAATTTACAAATTGCCCAATTTGGTGGTTTTTATTCCATAATTTAACAAAAGCATCGCAAACCACCTTATTGCCTGTTTCCCACTGTTTTTTTACACTTATACCCAAATGTTGCATCAGCATAAATTGTTTAACAATATAAAACACCGCATCGCCACTTTTTCTAATCAAATGCCAGTCTTTGGTTTGCGGCTTTCTGATATCGCCACCTATCCAAGTATCGCCATTTTGCCCGGCATCCCAATAAAAGCCAGACGGACTAATGCCGTTAGGGAAAAGCCAGTCAAAATTTCTAATTACGTTTGCCCGGGTTTGTTGCTTATCTGAAAAAAGTAACCCGTAGGTACTAATCATGCCGCCTGTCCAGCCTATTTGCCAATCTTGCATGTAGTTTTCCCGAAGACCAACGGCGTAGTATCCAAAAGACGGAACAAAATTATACTGGTTAAATTTTTTCTCGATGGTTTGATAAGCCTGACTAAACGAGGTTACATTTGCATAGTTATCGTTGGCAAAATTGTTAGCGTTTATGTCACAATATTTATCAAATAAGGATTGGATAGTAGGCGCTTGAAAATCGTACAACTGAAGCTCAAAACTTACCACATCGCCAGCTTTAAAATTGGCGGGGCGGTCCATACTAGGCGAGTAGGCGTTTACGTTTTGATAGCTGTAAAATTCGCGGCATAAAGGCGAGGTAAGTGATATTGTTGCTTTTTTTCTGTCCCGGGATTCGGAAACCGTGAAGCCGTAATCTCCCCATTCGTTTTTTTGCCCGGTAACCAGCCAAAACCCCTTATTTTTTTCGTTTGCCTGATAACCTACCGATGGTAAAGACATGCTGCCACTCCTTTCCTGAATCCTGGAAAAACCATCAGCCTCATTTAACTTAGGAACATTGGTAAGTATAATTGGTTTGTGTGGGCCTATATCCTGTACTTCATATAGTTTTGGCGAATATCTGAGTTTACGCCACTCGTACCTGTTTCCATTATAAGCAACAGCGGGCATAAGTACGTAATTGTTTGCAGACCAATTATTTGACTGGATGTTTACCGATACGCTTGATTGTGGCAAAATGCCCGCTACGCACTTAAAAACAACCGATAAATTGTAAGCGTTACTATCCGTGGTGCTTTTTGTAGCTTTTGTGGTAACTAACCATTTAGAGTCTTCAATATTAATATTTGCAGCACCTAGCTTTGTTATATTTATGATTTTTGAGTTAAGCACTTTGTTGTACAACTGATAATCATGCTGGTTAAAACTTATAGAAAGGCTATCATTATTTAAAGCCAGCCAATGGGTAAAGGGGTTTACCTGCGTACTAGCCAGGTAAGGCCATACCAACAAACAAAAACTTAAACCAATTATTCTTTTTAACATAATTGTTTTTCTACTTGCTAATTTTATTTACGCGAAAACGACTAATTGAAGCATCCATGCCTGCCTCACCATGATACAAAGGCCCAACAAACTCGAACGAAAATGGCTTGTAAAGCGTTGCGCATGATGGTTCTTCCTCTTTTAATTGCCTGTAAAGCTTCCAATAATTATCATAACGAGCTATTGCGTTTTGCATTTTCTGATGATTGTAGTTGCCCGCATTTCCCCACGCTAAAATTTGCCAACCCTCTGCAATTATTTGGCTTAACAATAACCCATACTCTGATGAAACCCTGATGTAATGCGCATCTTTTTCATTGTTCATTTTTATATGCTTGCTAAGGCTTACAATCTGTTCCCAAATTTTTACTGCTTCGTATTTTTCTGCTATGGCAATTTTAGTTTTGCCGGTTTTATTTAGCGAGTCTAAAATTGCTTTAAGTGGTGCCCCTGCCTCGGTTCCGCCTAAAAACTCGTCTCTTGTCCACCAAACCCAATTTTTATCAAACCTGTATTTGGCGCTTTCATGCATTCTTAAAACTGCTTTCGCAGATAGTAAAGCCAATTTTCTAAAGTTTTGCGCATCAGCTTTATCCATCCCATTTTTTGAAGTCCAATCGTAAAAAATAGATTCTTCGCTTTTTTGCGGATGTTGTGCCCACTGATTTAAAATATCAGCATTTAGCCTGCACCAAAGTTCGTTTGAGATGTAAGGGCCTACCCAACCGCCCCCGCGAGACCAAGTCCATAAACCAGCATACTGCGGAAAGCTTTTAAAATCGTTTAAACAAGCTAACTTTTTTTGCGGATATAGCTGCTGATACTCCTCAAAACCATCTATTACGCCTTTTGCTATATAATTTGGATAAGCGCCTTTTCCTTCATATTCTCTTTGGCATTGTACTTCTACAATTTGTTTGTGTTGCCCTATCCCTAATGTGGGGTTAAAATTAAAAGTGCGGTGATAGTCTCCCTGTGTATGTTTAATAGAAAAAATTAGGTTTTTATCGGGCGTTATTTGGTTGGTGACTTTTAAATAATAATCTGGGTTGTCATGCATCCCTCCAAAGGACCAGGTTCTGTAAAAAACAGTTTTGTTAAGGCTGTCGCAAACCTCTTCTTTTAAAAGTTCCAGAAGTTTTACATGGCTTTCTACTCCGTTAGTAATTGGGTTATTGCCAGTGTGGTACGGTACGTTGTTTAAATAAGTTTCGCCGGTGCGAATCACTAGCCCGTCTAAATCCGGAAAGGTTTTAAAAAGCTCTTTAAACATTAATCGGTGTATTTCTATGGTTTTTGGTCGCTCAAAAGAGATTTTCCCATTTTCGTCGCAAATATCTTTTTGGTAAAGCGCCACCAAAGATTTTGGCAGCACAATAATATCTGTAAAATAGTAAGCCTTTAAACCAGCCAAATGAGCATTTCTAATGTTTTGCCTAACCTTTTCTGCAGTGTTTAAAACCCAAGTTCTTTCTTTTGAACCCACAGGAAATATTCGTTTATCAAAAGAATCAAAGGTGATTGCAGTGTGTGCAAAAGTAAAATCATTAATCACTATGCCGTTGTAGCCTTCCGCTTTTAAAAATGAAGGGTTATTAAAATCAGATTTTGTTAAGGCCTCACCGGGATTATGATGCACCATATCCAGCAAATAACCGCCGCCATCTGTTTGAGCGTAGGATAAGCCGGTAATGCTCATCAATAGTGCGATAATAAAAAGTAACCTCATCGTTAAATCCTTTTTTCTGGAAGCGTATAACCCAGCTACCGTGGCAGGGGTTATGGTTTATATTGGTTTTGTGTTAATCTAAATTGTAATTATACAGCTTTGCAATATCTAAGCATGCTGTATAAGATTGTATCCCTTCTGAAGGGGAAACATGTTGTAAACTGCTAAATGCGGTGGCTACGCCTAACTCGAGGCTTTTTTGCACCGACCAGTTTTCGTGTATTCCAAACAAAACTCCGGCAGCAAAAGCATCGCCGGCACCAACCGTACTACCTATCTTTGTTGCTTCTATTTTGATTGCCGTTTGAAAAAACACAGAATTATCTTTATCGATAGCAACAGCGCCCTCCTTAAAATGAACTATCAAAAGACCTTCGAAACCATTTTCAAAAACTTTTTTTGTGGCGCTGATGCATTTGTTTAGGCTCGTTTTTCCGTTGGTTTGTGTTGGCATCCCGGTTAGCCTACTTAGCTCAAACTCGTTCATAAAAAGATAATTTATGTAGGGTAAGGAAGGGTTAACAACATCGCGAAAGCGTTCAGAGTCTTCGCTAACTAAATCTACGGAAGTTAAAAATCCTTTTTCCTGAGCTTGCTTTAACAATTTTGAAGCGTGGGTTTGTCCATCACGCTCGGGGCTATCTAATTCATCTAAAAGCAATAAGTATCCTAAATGGAAAATTTTACTTTTAGATTCAAACTGAAAATGCGAATTGTTGAGTAAGGCATTTGCGCCGCGGTTATGAAAAAATGTACGCATCCCTGTACTTTTAACCGTCATCACGTTGGTGTAAGATGTGGGCTTTAAGTTAGTGGTGCTTATGTTAACAACCTCAACCCCCATTTGCAAGCAATCTTTTAAAATGTTGTTCCCGTTTTCATCATCGCCAACCATCCCTACGGCTGTTATTGGTGCTGCAAATCCTAAACGTTTGAGCGCTTTTGTAACATTGTAGGCACAGCCTCCGTTGGTGGTGTACTCTTCTAATATGTTAGCCAGGGCTTCTTCCTTTGGGTAAACATCAATTACCTTAACCTGGTCAATAATCCAATTGCCTGCAACCAAAATCCCCTTTCTCATTTACTTTTCGCTTAACAGTGTAACCAATGGCGGCTCATCTTCGGTAATTTCCGGATATCGGCCTACCTCCGGGTTTTCAAAAAAATTATCGTTTGCATCATCGTTAAAAGTGGAGATTTCGCCAATGATGCAGGCACCATCGATAGGTTTAAACGAATGCCAAACAAGAGGTTCAATGGTAATGCGTTCGCCTTCGTTTAAAATCAACTGCGAACCTTCTTTATAGCTTTTTATTTCTCCGTTTAGTTTAATGTTTATCATTTTTGGATGTTGAACATCGTAACCTTTAGCGAATAACAGCAGCCCGAGCTTTCCGTTTCTGCAAATAATGTCTTCTTTTTTTGCTTTATGGTAGTGCATTGGCGTTTCCTGATTTTCTTTTGCAAACATCAGCTTTTCGCAATACTCTGGCTCTTGCGCTAAGTTGATGAGCACCAGACCAAATGAATTAAAATTACCAAGGCCGAAATCGGTGATATCCCATTTGGGGTTTGGCGGAAGTTTCCAGTTATTAACAGCGAAACAACTGTTTGCAGCCAAATAAGCTTTATTAATTTCTGAGCGTAACATACTTACTGAATTGCTAATTTTTCGACTGTGTTTTTTTTATGTGATAACAATGCCGCGGCAAATAACTGATGACTGCTTACAGCTTCTTGTGGCGTAACACAACCTAAATTTTGCTGCAACTGACCTTCCCGTTCCATTAAAAATGCAGCAATCATCTGCATAAAACAATCCGGAAACCCGGCTTCAAAAATTTTCCCTGTAATTGTTGGAAAGGCAAAATCAAACCCTAAATCTATCCTACTCCACGTTTGCGTATCTGCATTTTTGTATTCCCAGAAAGTCTTGGTGTCTTTTGTGCTATACCTAAACCCTGCTTTTGTACCCAGCACTTCTATATACCAGGTGTTTGTTTCACCCGGTGCAAGGCGTTTCATTTCTAGCTTCATTGGAAACTCTTTACCGTCTTTATTAACCCATGTGTTTAAAAGTGCATTGTTCCACGTATCTGCTTCAACCAATTCTCCTTTTTCGTTAGGTCTTTTAGTAATAATTTTTTGAAGTTGTGCGTACACCGAAGCCGGCATCCAACCCATTCTTAACGGAATATGTAGTACATGCATTCCTAAATCGCCCATTACACCTATTTCGCCACAAAACTCATTTTGCCTTTTCCAGTTTATTTTTTTTTGAGGATCCATATCGCTGGCGTGTAAAAAACCTGCGTTCACTTCAATTATATCTCCAAAATCACTTTCTTTAATTTCTTTAATTAGCCTTTGCGCACCCGGCAAAAAAGGCATTTCAGAGCTGCACCTTACAAACACATTTGCTTTAGCAGCCAATGCCGCTATTTGGTTTGCAGCTTGTAAATTAATACCAAAAGGCTTTTCGGCAAGTAAATCTTTACCCGAAGCAATAATATCCTGATAAATACTTAGATGCAATTGGTGGGGCAAGGCAGCGTAAATAACGTCAACATCTGCCATCGCTAAAATTTCTTTGTAATTTGTGGTTAAAAGTTTTACGGTTGGGATTTGGCGATACCAATCTAAAATATTTGCATTTAAATCTGCAATAGCAACAAGTTTAGGTTGCACTGTTACATTATTAAATACAAACCACCGAGCAATAGCGCTTGCTGCTTCTTTGCCCATTAAGCCCCCACCAATAATACCAATGTTTACAGTTTTCATAGCGATATTATGAGTTGATGATTTTTAAAGCGTTTTCAACCGATAAGCCTTGGTGCGTAATGCCCATTAGCGCTTTAACCATTGCATTTGGGTTATGGTGTTGCACTACATTTCTACCGTAAACAATTCCTTTAGCGCCTTGTATCATGAGTTCATGAGTACGTTCTAAAATTTCCTGGTCACTTGCTCTTCCGCCACCGCGTACCAACACAGGTATTTTCCCCGCAATTTCTACCACTTTATGGTATTGTTGAACATTATCACAAGGGTCTGCCTTTATAATATCGGCTCCAAGTTCTACAGCTTGCCTAACCAAACTGATAATTGAGTTAATATTACCATCTACCATGTAACTCCCAAATTTGTCATTCGCTTTAAAAATGAGCGGCTCAATCATTAAAGGTATTCCGTACCTTTCGCACAAGGGTTTAATTTTTAGTATATTTTGAATACACTGGTCCGCCAACACGGGTTGGTTAGGAATTTGAAAAAGGTTAACAACTACGCAAGTCGCATCTAAATTAATTGCCTGCTCAACCGCCTGCTCAATCATTCTGCTGAAAAGATGCTTCGGTAATTCTTTACCATAAACGTTTGCCACATCTGTTCTTAACACTAAAGAAGGTTTAAACCTTCCCGGGATGTTTTGCAAGTAATGCGCCTGACCTATTGTTAGCTGTACCGCATCTGGCTGTGCATCAACAATGGTGTTCACCGCCTTTTGTATATCCTCTATCCCGAATAAAAAATTTTGCTCATTAAAAAAACCGTGGTCAATGGCTACGTCAAAGCAATTGCCAGACGCTGGGTTGAATAATCTGTTAAGTCGGTATTGTTTCATAACCAAACTTAATAAAATTTATTTTAACTTGTATATACAACTTAAAAATAAATTTATGTTATTTTTACCGGTGACGATGTTGATTAGGTAAAAGAATCAGCGAAAAACGGTATCCGATAATTTACATTAAGCAACGCTATTGTGGGGATAAGGAGCAAAAAAATTCCGATTTACAAACAAATTGTTGCCGATATTAAGCAACAGATAGCTGCCGGTGATTATAAAATTGGCGACATGCTGCCATCAGAAAACGACTATTGCAAGCAATACCAAACCACTAGAGTTACCATTAGGCAAGCAATAAACGAGTTGATTAGCATTGGTTTAGTACAGCGCTATCATGGAAAAGGCAGTTATGTTTCCGAAGCAAAAAACGCCTTGGGCATTCTGTCTGTTAGGGGTGTAACGGCCGGTGTAGGTAATTTAAACTTAAAAACCATTATTGTTAAAAAACCCGAACTGCTTGCCTGGCCAGACAACTTTTTTTTTAACGTGGGAGAAGTGCATAAAAAGTTGGGATGCATTCATTTTTCGAGGGTTAGAACGCTTGAGGGTAAGCCTATAATTTTTGAGGAAACTTTTATAACCAACCACCAGCTCGAGGTTTTTTTAAAAACTGACTTGGAAAATAAATCCTTGTTTAACTTTTTAAAAAATAGTTTTAATATTGACATTAAGGGCGGTGAACAAAAAATATGGGCTGTTATGGCAAATGAAGAAGTAGCGAAACTTTTAAGCCTCACAGAAAAACACCCGGTGCTACACATGAAGAGAAACCTAAAAACAAGCGATAGCAAAGTGGAAATTTTTTCTTTTTTATATTGTAATACCGAACAATACTACCTGCATGATAGCTTTTAGCATTGCTACGCTCCTTTTAAAAAGCTAGGCTTAATCGTTTAAGCAGATAAGTGTAGCCCCGGGGGCGTATGGCATGATTAAATATCAACTGGGTTTTAAACAAAAATCTTTAAACCGCCGGAATAAACGTACTAATCTTTGTTGCAACAAACGGTAAACAGGCAGAACAAATCACTGGTACACCACAAGAAAGATAACATTAAAGTTGTTAGGGTATTACACAAGAAGTATTAGACCTGAAAAACTCTGCAAAAAAAACTTGTTGATGCGTAAAAACACTGTATTTCTATTTCTTTAATACTTCTTCAATTGGAACGCCGATATTTCCATTAGGTGCTTGAATGTGCAATAATGCAGCTAAAGTTGGAGCAATATCAGCCATGCTTGTTAATCGATTTAGAGAACCATGTTTAATTCCCCAGCCCATAAAAACCAAAGGAATATGTGTATCATAAGGATTCCACGTACCGTGAGTAGTACCAGTTAATCCACCCGAATAGAATCCTGGTTCTAATAAAATTTGGATAGCGCCGCTTCTTTTAAAATTGTAACCATTAACTATCCGTGTTTTAATTATCTCTGGAACACTTGCTTTTGCTGCTTTTTCTATATCAACCGCGTAGGCAATTCCGCTTTGCTTTTTTAAAAATTTTATGGCCGATTTTTTAAGTGTATCAATGTTTAGTTTCTGTTTCTCTATAAGCTCATTATTGAAATTTACCTGATAATTTGAAAGACTCAGAACCATATTTGCTTGTTTATAATCCTTCTCTAACTCCAAGTTTAAGTTTTTCAAAACTTTTGAAGATGGCCATACTCCAGCAGGCACTTTATGGTCTTTTAAAAATGTGGGATTATGCGCTGCGCCATGATCTGCAGAAAGGAAAACGGTGTATTGACCTTCCCCCACTGTTGCATCTAAAGTGTTTAAAAGTTCTTCAATGTTCTTATCCAACCTTAAATAAACATCCTCTATTTCTATGGAGTTGGGTCCATACTTATGTCCTACATAATCCGTAGAAGAAAAACTAACTGTTAAAAAATCCGTTTCTGATCCCTTCCCCATCTCTTCACTTTTCAAAACCTGTTTGGCAAAATCAAGTGTTAGTTGATTTCCGTAAGGACTTGCCCTAATCACACCGTAATTTCCGTTAAATGTTTTAGATAAATTATGAGGAAATACAGGCGCTAGTTCTCCTTTTGATTTACCCTCGTAAAGATTATCATCAGCTGTACTTTGGGTGTAAGTTCTTACAGGGTAAAGCGTATTCCAGTCTTGCTGGATGTAGCTATCTGGTAACTTTTGACTGTTGAAGTTATTTACCCAAGCGGGTAAAGCATTCATGTAATAAGTACTGGTAATCCAATTACCACTAGCGTCATCAAACCAATACGCAGCATCTGCTACATGACCAGCGGGTAAAATCCCACCACGGTCTTTTAGCGCAATACCAATTACTTTCGACCTAAAATTAGTTGCTAACTTAAGTTCATCAGTAATAGTGGTGCTAAGCAAATTAACTGGAGACATTTGACCGGCTTTGGAGTTACTTCCCACAGTTTTTACCGTGCTGTCTTCGGTGCAATACAAAGATTGTCCAGTTGCTTGTATCGTAAAATTATTCCCAGCTATTCCATGGATTGAAGGAACCGACCCCGTATATATACCTGTATGGCCAGGAGCTGTAAATGTCGGCAGGTAAGGGATTTGAGTATTTTCACAGCTAAAACCTTCGTTTAATAATCTGTTAAAACCACCAGAACCATATCTATTGGCAAAACGGTATAAATAATCCCAACGCATTTGGTCAACCACCAAACCAACAACTAATTTCGGACGAAACGAAGTGTTGCTAATCTTGTTAGACTTAACAGATACCTTACTTTTTTGTGCCGAGGAGTTAAAGGGAGAAAAAAATACAATGACAATAATTATTCTAATAATTTTCATTTTTCAAAATTTAGATTGGTCGATTTTTAATTCTTATTGTGTATAATTTCATAGAGCAGCACCTATCAAAGCAGCTACTTCCCCATGCTGAGAGTTGCTAATTGGAATGCTAATACCCATTTTTTCTAATAGATGCTTTTGTACTTTAGTTAAGAACAGATGTTGGGCGTTCATGATGTTCCCACCCAAAACTACTGCTGATGGACGCTTTTTTTTGATAAAGGTGTACAGAAATTCAGCTAGATTTTGAGCGAATTCTTCAAAAAGTAGGTTTATTTCGTTTTGACTATTTTCAGAGTTCACAATTTCCTTTACTCCTTTAACTTCTTCCCCCTTTATCTCTTTCCATTTTTTTACAAACCATCTGGTAGAAATAAAATCTTCGGCAATGGTTTCTTTGAAAGGCATATTCCAAAGGTTTGAATCTTTGATTTTTCCATCGATAAAATGGGCAGAACCTAAACCGGTACCTAATGTGATTCCAATAACGTTGTTATAGCCACTCATACTTCCGCTAAGTACTTCTCCTAACAAAAAACACGAAGCATCATTATTTAAAACAATACCATCTGCTGATAAATTTAGCGCTTTACTTAAAAGCTCTTTGATGTTTAAACCATATAATGTATCATACTTATTCTGATTTTGCATCAAACTTATCCCCTTTTTATAATCAAAGGGTCCTGGCATTGCAATACAAACATCTTTAATGTTGTTGCCGCGTTCGTTATCAATTAAACTTCTGATTGCTTTAGCCCATTCTTCAATAATAACCTCAGCCGATGCTGCGGCATTTATACTACATCTAACTAAACTTCCTTCTACCAAGTTTCCTTGGTTTAAATCAACCAAGCCTGCTGTAATATGCGAACCTCCTATATCAACTCCTACTTTAATTTTATTCATTACTTAATGCCCTCCTTCTGTTATGATATTATTAACATCAATTCCTTGCTTTTTTAATTCCTTTGTTACTTTCCAAGCAAAAAATAATAAATAGGCAAAACAAATTACAGGGATAATGTATGATAAATGTATCCCGCTGTTATCCGCAACAATACCCTGAACCGGCGGTATTATCGCTCCGCCTAAAATCATCATAATTAAAAAAGAAGAACCTTGGCTGGTATATTCTTTTAAACCAGTAATGGATAAAGAAAATATACAAGGCCACATAATTGAACAACATAGACCGCCGCTTATAAATGCAAATGTTGCAATTGAACCAGAAGTAAGTAAGCCTATCAACATACCAGCTATGCCGAGTACTGAGAATACGGCTAAAGTTTTAGCGGGCTTTTCTTGACTGTAGAAAAATCCAACTACTAAAATGAGGATACAAATTCCATAGCTGTATAGTGAGAATACATCTGTACCGCTGACGTGATTTAAAAATAAAATTACAGCAAAGGCAATAAAAGGGACAACAACTGTTAATAACCTTTTTATTGGTTTTGTTAGGTTGAACGCACTAACAGCACCTGTCCACCTGCCAATCATTAAACTGCCCCAGTATAAGGATATAAATGGCGCAATAGTGGAATCTGAATATGAGCCAAATTCTGGTGTTTTTAGCAACGCACCTAAATTACTTTGAATACTTACCTCCACCCCTACGTAGGTAAAAATTGCAAGCATTCCTAAAATTAATTGTGGAAATTTCATAGCTCCCCAGCCGTTTCCGTTTTTGCTTGAAGAAAACATGGAAGCCACCAAAGTTAAAACAATGATGATAAGAGAAGCATATACAAAATAAGCCGTGGATAAGCCTGTAAGTTTAGTTAATGGACCTTCCGCCAAAATCAAAATAAACGCTAAAAGCAAAATAAGTAAGGGCAGATTAGTTTTATTACTAGCCTCTATTTTTTCATCGTTAGTTACTTTTGGGAGTTTTGAAACTGAGAAAAATAACGCCACAGCTATAAATAATGCCGCTAATATGTAATATAGATTATTGATTAATTTGATGTCTATCACTTTTGCTTCGGCACTAGCTGCTGTTCCAAATAAAATAAAGCTAACGATAATTGGTCCTAACAATGAACCAAAATTATTCACTCCGCCGGCTAAATTCAATCTATCGGCTCCGGTTTCTGGTGTCCCCAATGCTACAGCAAAAGGATTAGCCGCCGTTTGCTGTAATGAAAAACCTGCAGCAATAAAGAAAAAAGAGGTTAGTATAAATCCAAAAGAACCTGAATTTACGGCTGGAACCATCATTAATGCCCCAACTGCAGAAATAAGCAACCCTAATATAATGCCATTTTTGTAACCTAATTTATTCAAAATATCAACCTTGGTAATTTGTGAGGCATAAAAAAGTATCAGTGACCCAATAAAATAACCTCCGTAAAAGGTGAAATCTATTAATTGAGATTCAAACTGAGTGAGATTAAAATGTGTTTTACAGAATGGAATAAATATCCCGTTTGATGCAGCTACAAATCCCCAAAAGAAGAAAACTGTAACCAGAGTGTAAAGGGCTGAACCGTAGTTTTTTGACATTATTTTTTAATTATTGTAAAAAGGAATTTGTTTACTAACAGGAATTTGTTTTTTAAGCATTTGGTTGGCTACACCAGTTAGTTTGAGGTAAAAATCAGAGGGCAAACCTTCTTCTAATTTCACAAATGTACTAGCTCCAACAGGCGGATTATTTGAGATTTTAAATATTGCGGTTG
>DASVGY010000063.1:0-44095 GCA_036379295.1 Pelobium sp. | reverse complement strand
CAATCACTCTTTTATTTTATTGATGGATTTATATTATCACCGCTAGATAGCAAGTAGCGGTTTATTTTAATTAATGTGCTGATAGCTTAATTTAATAAGCGGAATTTACTCGTGTAAAATATACCGATAAAACCTCTTTTGATTTTTGCAAAAAGATTGTGCAAAAAGATTTTTATAGAAATTGAACAATCTTACTCCGTGGCAACGGAAACATACGCCCGTATCTATAAAAATTAAACGATAAAATATCGGAACGGATATTGTAAAAAGTTAATCAATCCTTACATATTTTCATTATTTAATTACATTTTTGCACAAAATATTAATAAATGCAGAGCTACGAAGAATTTCTGGACCTAAGCGTTGGTTTTCCACAAGAAGGTTTTGACATTATTGATGATGAACTTTATTTCCATGATTTAAATCTGATGGAAATGATAGAAACTTACGGTACGCCGCTAAGGTTTACCTACTTACCCATCATCAGTAAAAAAATTCAGCAGGCGAAAATTCTTTTTCAGACTGCCATTATCAAAAACAATTATCGCGGTAGCTATAAATACTGTTACTGCACAAAAAGCTCGCATTTTAAACATATTGTTGAAGAAGCACTTAAAAACGATATCCATTTAGAAACATCATCTGCTTTTGATATGCCGATGATTGATGCGCTGGAGAAAAAAGGTACTTTAACTAAGGATATTACGGTTATTTGCAACGGGTTCAAAACCTTCCAATACAAGCAATATTTAATTGATATGCTGCATGATGGCTTTAAAAACATTATACCGGTATTAGATAATAAAGAAGAGTTTAACCTGTACGATGATGAAATTGAGCTGGATACGCCTTGTAATTTAGGGATAAGAATTGCCGCCGAAGAGCAGCCAGACTCGCAATTTTACACTTCGCGATTAGGTGTTAGGTTAGAAGATATTCTTGATTTTTACAACAATAAAATAGTTAAAAACCCCAATTTTAGAGTAAAACTGCTGCATTTCTTTATAAATTCTGGTATTTCTGATACGCCATATTATTGGAACGAATTAGAAAAATACGTTACGCTTTACTGTAAATTCAAGAAAATAAATCCGCATTTAGACACCTTAGATATTGGTGGTGGTATGCCTTTTAAAGATTCTTTGGTTTTTGATTTCGATTATGAATATATGATTAACGAAATTGTGAAGCGTATCAAAGAAATTTGTGCCGAACATGAAGTGATTGAGCCCGATATTATCACTGAATTTGGAAAATATACCGTAGCAGAGGCGTCTGGCATTTTATACAAAGTTTTAGGCCGTAAACAACAAAACGACCGTGAAAAATGGCTAATGTTAGATGGTTCTTTTATCACTAACCTGCCAGATGTTTGGGCTTTGAATCAACGCTATGTTTTATTGCCAATTAACAATTGGGATAGCGAATACGAGCGTGTGAATTTAGGCGGAATTACCTGCGATGGGCAGGATTATTACAACCAAGAAGCCCATGTTGGGAACGTATTTATGCCGAAAACACGTAAAGTTCAGTTTATGGGATTCTTTCATACAGGCGCTTATCAGGAAGTTTTAAGTGGTTACGGAGGAATTCATCACTGTCTGTTACCTTCTCCAAAACAGGTTATTATTAGAAGAAATAGAGATGAAACTTTTAATTATGAAGTTTTTGGCGAGGAGCAAAACAGCAAACAGGTAATGAAGATATTGGGTTATTTATAAACCCTAAACATATTTTGATGGTTTGATTTTTTAAAAATTAAACCATCAATTTACACTCCCCAAGCGGTCAACACTAAATTCCTTGGGCCACCATAATTTCGGTGTTCGCAAAGGTAAATACCTTGCCAGGTTCCTAAAGCTAACCGACCGTTTCTAATCGGTATTGTTACTGAACTTCCCAAAAGTGAACTTTTCAAATGTGCGGGCATATCATCAGTACCTTCATAATCATGCTGATAATCCGGGTCGTTTTCTTTTACAGTTTTATTAAAAAACATTTCAAAATCTTGCCTAACTGTAGGGTCGGCGTTTTCATTGATGCTTAGCGATGCCGATGTGTGCTGAATAAACACCTGTAAGATTCCTTTTTTAATGTTAGAAATCTGCGGTAAGCATCCTTCTACCCTACCTGTGATGATGTGAAAACCTCTAGGCTTTTGTTCTAAAGTCAATAATTCCTGAAAAAATTCCATAATTATAAATTTATTTTTTGGATAAGCAAGGCGCTCAAATCTTCTTCTTCGCCATTAAAAACATTCATATCAACTTTGTGCTTAACACCCTCTATTCTTGCATTATCTGCGTGTTGCCAAAAATCCCAATGGGTTTGCTTGTTTAGCCTTAAACGCGGCTGGTAATAATGCGCAATCCATAGCGGATAATCATCAAATTCGCCTTTCAAATGGTCTTTGTAAAACTGGTAACCTGTGTAAATAATGGGTTTCGTTTTGGTTTTCTTTTCTACCTCGTTTAAAAAATCCTGAATATTCGGAATCAACTCGTTTCGGCTTAAGCCAGAAGATTCCTCAATATCCACTACCGCAGGTAAATCGCCTGGCTCCATTTTGGCGGTTTGTAAAAAAAAGCGAGCTTGCCAAATACCCGATTTGTTGGGCTTAAAATAATGATAAGCGCCGCGAATTAGGCCAGATTTTTTTGTTTCTCGCCAATTGCGCTGAAAATATGAATCTACAAGCGTAATTCCCTCTGTGGCTTTGATAAATGCGAAGGAAATTTTAATGCCGTTATAATCAACTTTAGAAACTTTTTCCCAATCTATTTTACCTTGGTAGTAAGAAACATCAATACCGTGAACATAATATTTACGTGGAATGCGAATTCCAAACTTTTCATAATGCGGGTATTCATCAAACACAAATAAGTCTCTGAACCACCTACTTGTAGAAACCGCAGTTTTAATCACTTTGCCATAATATAAGGGAGATAGAACCAGTAAAGCGATCAACAGAACAACAACCCTTAATTTTATCGGGCTCTTTTTCTTGGCTTTTGGCCTTCGCGGATTCGTGGTTCTTTTTTTAACGACAGCTTTTTTGGGAACTTTTTTCTGCGGCGGCATTCAACATCAAATTAAAAATATAACCAGACAATTTTAAAATCATCTTCTACATTACAAATTTTTTATGCAAATACTCATAAAACCGCTTTACGGTCACTTGCTTACCTTCCCAATCGTTCTTTAGCGCATAGTTTTTTTGCAAGAAATTGTCGGCAGCTTCGAAATTATCAAACCTGTTTACAATCTCTATGGCCTCACTATAAGCTAAATTATAGCCGTTAAAAAGTTCTTTTATAAAAACCATTTTATCATTAATGCTAATGGCCGACTTTAAATCTTCCAGCTTTTTAGCTTGGCGCTGATTATTTTGAGTAGTATTTTGATTTAGTTTAGCCGATAACATTTCATTTAAAGTAAGTGGCCTTTTTTCTGTTGAAGCCAAATCGCCCACGGTTAAAGCACTGTCTAACTGCGTATCAGTGGTGGCTTTAGGCGCTTCAGTTTTGCTTGCTATTGTTTGATCTTTTAAAATTTTGTTCTCTGCAAAAGAATTTTCTGAAGGCACAGTTTCTGATGGATCTTCCATTTTACCAGCACCAACATTTTGCTCCTCGTTTCTTACCATCAGAAAAGGTTCAGTCTCATTAGCTTCCGGCATTTCAGCCGCACTCTTTTGGTTTTCGTTAACATCTAAAACAATAAATTCTTCGGGCTTTTCAATAGCTGCACTGGATTTCTCTTCCAGCAGCCTGCGCTCCTCATCATTTAAAGGTCTGTCAAATACCTCTTCAACCGCTAGCTTCTTCTCAAAATCAAAAATCATCTCGGTAGGCTCCTCATCAAAAGAAAAACTAAACCTACTCTTTTGCTCTTCCTGTTTTGAGGTTTCTAGTGTTTCTTTTTCTGAATTTTTCGAGTCTTTACCCGCTACGTCGGGCTGCGGTTTGGGTAACTTTTCTGGCTCATTTTTTAAAAACTTAGCGCTATCTGCCGCAACATCATCATGCCTATCATTAAGTTTTTTTAAGATTTCTATATGGTCTATCAAAAAATCAGCATTGGCGGTAAAAAGCTCTAGCTCTAACAAATTGATTTTATTGGTAGTAGCTAAATATTGCTGCTGTTCGCTTAATTCCTCAATAATATTTCCGATTTTTTTTAAAATCTGTGACCTGCTCATCATGATAATAGAAACGTATTTTTTGGGTATTTATGTTGATAAAACGCTATCAAAAATAACATATAATTCTGATATTAGCCGAAACGAATAAAGCAATTGAGCTATTTATGTTTAACGACGACAGGTTTAAAAGACGGTATGATTTAGGTGGAAGTATTGAGGTAATCTGTGGCTCAATGTTTTCTGGCAAAACAGAAGAGCTTATCAGACGTTTAAAAAGAGGGCAAATTGCCAAATTAAATGTTGAAATTTTTAAACCAAAAACAGACACTCGGTATGATGAAACCGCTGTGGTTTCGCATGATTTAAATTCTATCCACTCTACTCCCGTAGATCATTCGTCTGCTATTTTACTGTACGGAAGTGATGCGCAAATTGTTGGCATTGATGAGGCTCAGTTTTTTGATGAGGAATTGCCTGATGTTTGTGTAAAATTAGCAAATAAGGGCGTAAGGGTTATAATAGCCGGTTTAGACATGGATTTTGAGGGTAAACCTTTTGGTCCCATACCCGCCTTAATGGCTATTGCCGAAGACGTTACCAAAGTACATGCAGTTTGTGTTAGTTGTGGCGGCCCAGCGTTGTTTAGCTATCGCTTGGTTGAAAATAAGAGTCAGTTTTTGTTGGGCGAAAAAGAGAACTATGAGCCACGATGCCGAGTTTGTTTTAATCTCGATTAAACGTTATTTACTGCAAAACCACTATTTTTCTGGTTTGTACCTGCCCTTTAAAAGTAGCTTTGTAAAAATAAATGCCGGGTCGTATATTTTTCAGATTTAGGGTGTAAACGTAATTTCCTTTTTTGAACTCTTTGGCAAAAACTTGTTGCACCCTTTGTCCTAAATAATCAAACAGTTCTAAGCTTGTATAGCCGTCTTCGGGAATATTAAAATTGATATTTGTTGCTGATTTAAAGGGGTTTGGGTAATTTTGAGATACTTCAAACTTGGCGCTAACCGGCACAATTTGTTGTTGATATTTCTCATCAGCGGCCGAAGCAGAATTTTCAATGTCTGCTAAATCATCTCCTACTAGGATTGCAAATGCTATTTTAAAACTCTGCTTAGCAGCTAAATTAAACGGACCGTTGCCAGTTACGCACATTACATCCAAACCATCGCCAGAACCTAAACTTTTACTTTTTACACCATGTGATAAGGTTTCGTATTTTTCTGCTGTCGAAAAATTACCATCGTATAAAAAATCTGTTCCTAATTGGTAAGAAAGCGGGTAAAAAACCGGATCAACATTTTTAGTCAACAACTTAATACCGGCGTAAGGGCTCAAGGGCGTACTAGAGAATACGTAGCTTATCCTTTTTTCTTCATCATACGCTAAAAAGTTTTTTGAACTCTCGTCTACATCCCAATCGGTAAATAAGCCTAGGTAAATATTATCAATTGGTTTAAGGCTAGTGTTTGTAACGTCATATTCTACAATAACATATTTATCATCTGGAGCAGTTTTATAGGCCAGCTGCCGTTGTTTAACCTGCAAACCAATTGGGAGTTTGCTGTTGCTATCATCAAAAACAGAAAAGCCCTCATAGGCAAAAGTGCTGTTTTGAATTCTGGCAACACCTTTAATTTTTTTAAAATCCTCGTCTGTTTCGCCATTGGCAGAGCGTACATTGTTAGCAACCTGCGTTGGAGAAATACCTATCATTAGCGCACCTTCGTACAACAAGGAAAAGTCTTTGTACAACACACCTAAGCCGTTATGCGCATTGGCAGCGCTGTAGCCAACGCGTCCGTTGCTGGTAATTGTGGTATAAAGCTGGTTTACCGTAATGTTTTGATAATCAAGATTCACCGTATTGGTAAAATATTCTTTAGCAACGTAATTAGCTAACAGGTTGCTATAATTTAATTGAAACAATACGGTGGTGTTTTCAGGAGTGTTGCTGGCAACAACGATTTTAAAGGGTCCAACTCGCTTTGTTTCTAGGGAAGCAAAGGCTCCGGCGTTTATTTCGCCTTCAATTATTTTAACATTGGTGTTAGCTGTACTTAAGGTTACTTTTAAATTGTTGGTTGCCAACAGCAGATTTTTTAAATCAAAATAATAGCTAACGGTGTCTCCGGCAGACAAAGCCCCGTTTGAACTATCCTCCATTACAATATTTTGGTAACGGATAGATGGACTTTGACTTTCTTGTATTGCTCTTAAAACATTTAATCTGCCGCTGCCCAATTGATCTTTATAAGGCGCATTCGCCGGATTATTGGTATAAATATCGTCTGCCGTTAACCTTAAAATTTCGCCAATTTGAGCGCCACTTAGTGTTGGATTTTTGGCTAAAACTAACGCTGCAGCGCTCGAAACAATTGGAGCTGCCATTGAGGTGCCGCTTTTATAGCCATAAGTATCCTTATTTGTGGTGCTGTAAATACCTGTTCCGGGCGAAGCAATAGCAACGTGATAGCCATAGCTTGAGCTGCTAGCTTTAATATCGTCACTGGTGACGTTTGCCACCGCAAAAGCACCTTTATACGCTGCCGGATAAATAGGTTCATCGGTTTTGCTGTTTCCTGCTGCAACCACAACCAGGCATCCTTTACTAACCGCGTAATTAATTACATCCTGACCGTAAGCGCCACCGCCAGGACCTCCCCATGAGCAGTTGATTATTTTAGCGCCATGATCTACCGCGTAAATAATTCCTTCGTACCCCTTATAAATCGCACTAGCGTTATCATCTGCTCCGGTTTTAACTATCATCAATCTAGCGTTTTTAGCGATACTTGCTATGCCCAAGCCATTATCAGTAACCGCCGATGCCAAACCACTAACATGCACCCCATGATCTAAAGAATCTGCTGGTATATCTGGATTGTTATCTTCTACAATTTTACTTGCTGTTGCGCCCACAAAATCCCAACCCATAAAATTATCAACATAGCCATCATTGTCATCATCAATGCCATTAATTGGGTCTTTTATGTTATGATAAATGTTTGCCGTTAAATCAACATGTTGCAAATCCGACCCCGAATCCACAATTGCAATAACTGCCTCGTTCGCGTTTGGTTGCACCGCCCACGCTTCCGGCGCTTTTACCTGATTAAGGTATAGCTGTTTATCGTTCGTAAAATCCGGATCATTTGGCGTATCTGAAAACGTATGATAAATAAAACTAGGCTCTGCATAGGCAACGGATTTATTTTTTAAAACTTCATTAACTACGGCCTCTAGGTTAAGCTTACTTTCGTATCTTATTTCAAAAATTCTGTTTAATCCTGCTTCGTCAATTTTCTTTTGTTCAGCAAGTGTTTGTATTGAAGCTTTTTTAAATTGGTAAACCGGAGTGATGCTGGTAAAAACGATGGTACTTGTATTATCTAACAGTTTTTTTTTGCTACCAAAAGTGGTTTTTCCTAAAGCAATATCGTTAAACTTTACAATTAGGGTGTTTGGCAGATAGCCGGACGATTTAACTCCTTTAGGTAACCGATATTTTAGTAAATCTGCCGTTACGTCAATAAATTTAAACGACGGTAAAATAAACAATAATAAAAGAAGTGTTATCGAAAATATGTTACGCATCCACGCCGTTAAAAAAAACCTAAATTAAGAATTTTAATTTAATCTGCTTTAAAATTTGGCTGGCGAAATAAGTATTATTTTCAACTGATAAGCTATCACAGTCAGAGCTTAGGGTTGTATTGGATAGTTTTTAATTTTTTAACAAAATTTAACACTTGTTAATAAATTAGTTAAAATACATTGACAAAACGGTGACAAATCAAATTAGACTTAGTGTTACCTTTACACCAAGCAATTCGAGGATTACCTCATTGTTGAAATAAAGTTCCTATCGTTTAATTTAGGTTTATAATTGGTTAGTTTAAGCTCCGTCCTCCCCGTTCGGAGCTTAACTGTTTTATAAGCTTTTTTTTGGTTGCTGCTGCAGATAAGAGACAACTTCGTTACAAAAAAAGTTTAAAATAAAAAAAGCCACCTAATGGCGGCTTTAAAATATAATTATTTGCAAAATTACTTTCCAGCAGCTTTTGCATGGTCCGCTAAAAATTGAGCTAAACCACTATCCGTTAAAGGGTGTTTTAACAATCCCATGATTGAACTCAGAGGACCGGTCATTACGTCGGCGCCAATTTTAGCACATTCAACAATATGACCCGAATTTCTAATTGACGCTGCAAGAATTTGCGTTTCAAATCCGTAATTATCAAAAATTAAACGGATATCCTCAATTAATCCGAAACTATCAGCGCCTATATCATCTAAACGGCCTAAAAATGGAGATACGAAAGTTGCACCAGCTTTGGCTGCCAACAAGGCCTGCCCTGCCGAAAAAATTAAGGTGCAATTAGTTCTAATTCCTTTGTCACTAAAATATTTTAAGGCCTTAATCCCGTCTTTAACCATCGGAATTTTTACTACAATTTTGTCATCAAGAGCAGCCAATGCTTCTCCCTCTTTTACCATTCCATCAAAATCTGTGGAAATAACTTCTGCACTCACGTTATCTTCAACAATTGCACAAATATCACGGTAGTGCTGTAAAACTTTTTCGTCGCCGGTTATGCCTTCTTTGGCCATTAAACTCGGGTTTGTTGTTACACCATCCAATACACCTAAATCTTGAGCCTCCTTTATCTGAGCTAAGTTTGCGGTATCAATAAAAAACTTCATATTATAATAGTTTACTTAAGAAATTTACGAAGAACGTGTTAAGGTAAATATCGCGTTATCGTTTTGTATTTCAAATATATCAGATTCTTTGCAATAAATATCCTTAAATTTTATTTTGGACTTTAATTAAACATTTATACACCATTATTACTCATTAGAGACATTTGCCAATACTTGAGCAAAAACCGAAAGCTATTATTTGCTGACAAAATAGTGATCATCATCGCAAAATCTGTTAATTTAAAAATTGCTGTTAATTAAAATTTTTTTCTAACTTTCTCTTCTAAATTGCTATCTAACGTTTTAAATAGCCAGTAAACTGCATTTAATCTATAAACTGTGTTACAGATGAACTTTAACCAACTTAAGCCACTACTTTTTACTTCTGCCATCATTTGCGTGATAAGCCTTGCTGCAATGGTGCCTTCTCAACAAAAAGATGATCATCAAGCTAAAAATCTGAAAGTTTTACCCAAGGACATTAGCCATGAAGAACTCAAAAAAGTGATGAGCGACTTTAAAACTGCTTTAGGCGTAAAATGCGATTTTTGCCACGCAAAATCTAAAGCCGACGCTACTAAATTAGATTTCGCTAGCGATGAAAAAGAGGAAAAATTAATTGCCAGAGACATGATGAGGATGACTTATAAAATAAATAAAAAGTACTTTAAACACCATGAAGGCGATGATAATGTCGCAGCGATACAGTGCGTAACCTGTCATCGTGGAAATAAAGAACCCGAGCTGGCTTTGAAATAAAAACGGGAGGCAAATAGCCTCCTGTTAATTTATCCAACCTTACGTGTATGAACACCTTCAGCAAATTCTTCGATCATTTTTTTGTTAAATGCCGGGATATCTTTAGGTGAGCGGCTAGTTACTAAACCCATGTCCACCACCACTTCCTTATCTTCCCAACTTACACCCGCGTTTATTAAATCTGTTTTTATTGATGGGTAGGAGGTCATTTTTTTGCCTTTTAAAGCGCCAGTTTCAATTAAAAGTTGTGGGCCGTGGCAAATTGCGGCTACAGGCTTTCCTGAGTTTAAAAATAATTTTGCAAAATCAACGTATGCGTTGTCTGCCCTCATTTTATCAGGATTCATTACACCGCCAGGTACCATTAAGGCATCATAATCTGCAGGGTCGGCATTGCTAAGCGCAACATCAACATCTACACTAACACCCCAATCATCTTTATCCCAAGCTTTAATCTGTGTGTTTTGTGCAGAAATTACATGAACAGTGGCGCCTGCTGCTATCAGTGCTTTTTTTGGTTCCAATAATTCTGATTGTTCAAACCCATTGTCGCTTAAAATGGCGACAGTTCTGTTTTTCAAATTTTCCATGATAAATATTTTGTTTGATAAAACGTTTATTTAACAAACTCCAAACCAAAAAAATCTTGCCACTCAGCACTAATATTTTTTATTCAACAGATTTTTTTGATTTGATTTTCTTTAAGCACTCAAAATTTTATCTTTGAGCAACCATCAAAGTTTTAAAGTTTTGAAAAAACGTATCGCAATTTTTGCATCAGGCTCGGGGTCTAACGCTCAAAAAATAATGGAGCATTTTAAACGTAGCAATGAGGCCGAGGTGGCGCTTATTTTAACCAATAATCCAGATGCATACGTTCTGCAAAGAGCTGATAATTTTGAAGTACCTTCACATATTTTTGATCGTAAAGAGTTTTACGAAACCAACAATGTGGTTAGCCTACTCAAAAAACTAGAAATAGATTTAATTGTTTTAGCTGGTTTTTTGTGGCTGGTACCCGAGAACCTGTTAAAAAGTTTTCCAAACAAGATCATCAACATCCACCCTTCTTTACTGCCAAAATATGGAGGAAAAGGAATGTATGGAGAAAACGTACACCTTGCAGTTTTGGCAGCTAAGGAACCCGAATCCGGAATAACCATTCATTTTGTGAACAGCCAATTTGATGAAGGCGAGGTTATTCATCAATCAAAATTTAAGATTGATAGAGCAGATGATTTAAAAATGCTAAAATTTAAAGTTCAGCAATTAGAGCATTTACACTTTCCCAAAGTGATAGAAAGCTTACTCAAAAAAGTAAAAAGTAACCCAGTTAGCAATACTATTAATTCAAAAACCTAGTTTTTGTACCGTTCAGCCTTTAAAAAGTCCCGTTCATCTTAATTTTTAAATCAATTTTTCGACATCGGCGTTCATCTTGATATTACATCATTAAATATTAATATTATGAAAACGAAAAGAAATTATTTAAAAATTACGGCAAGCGTAGTGCTTGGTTTGGTTTTCACCTCGGCGGTGTTAACATCATGTAAAAAAGATGACGATGCACCTATTGTTAGTGCAAAAACAATTACTCAGGTGGTTGTTGACGATCCAAATTTTAGCTTTTTAGAAGCGGCGGTTGTGAAAGCTGATTTAGCAGCTACCCTTAGTGGAACTGGTCCATTTACGGTGTTTGCTCCTACAAACGACGCTTTTAAAGCAGCAGGTTTTGCAAATGAAGCCGCTGTAAGTGCCGCATCAAAAGAAACATTGCAGGCTATTTTAAAGTACCATGTGTTAGGTAACAACACTACTTCTGCGGCTATCCCAACGGCTACCAATACCGAGGTTGCCACACTAAATGGTGCAAATGTTTATGTTACAAAAAATGATAAAGGCGTTTTTGTAAATGGAGCTACAGTTACCAAAGCAGATGTAAAGGCTAGCAACGGTACAATACATGTAATCAATAAAGTTTTGATGCCAGCTACCGGTAATATTGTGGCTGCAGCGCAAGGAAACGCAAATTTAAGTTTCTTGGTGGCAGCGGTTGTTAAGGCAAATTTAGGCACAACCCTAAGCGGAACAGGTCCATTTACCGTTTTTGCACCAACAAATGCAGCATTTATTGCAGCCGGTTTTCCAGATGTGGCAGCCGTTAGCGCAGCATCTGCAGATGTTTTAACTCCAATTTTGACGTATCACGTAATATCAGGCCGAGTGTTTTCAACAGATTTGAGTGAAGGTTTAATGCCAACTACCGTGAACGGAGGTAAGCTTAGTATATCTTTAACTGGAGGCGCTAAAGTAAAAGGCGCAGGAAATAGCACAGCCGCAAACATCACTGCAACAGATATAGTAACAACAAATGGTGTTGTTCATGTAATTGACCAGGTTTTAAAACCAGCCCCATAATAAAATTTCATTATTTAATGATGCCTTGTCGGCCGGGATTTTACCCACGCTGGCGAGGCATTTTTTTATCTAAACATCAACTTAAGGTTTTTGGAAACATCAGGCGATATTTTTGGGTTATATAATTGGTAAATTATTTGATGCTTAATAAAAGAAACGATAAAGCAATGAGAATTTTGGTGATTGGCCAACACGAAAGCACTTATAACTTATTGGTTAAAGCGCTCCCGAAACTAACAGACAAGCCCGCGTCAATAGAAAAAATATATACACTAAAAGAAGCTAAAGAATGGCTTTCTATCAATAAGGAACCTGATTTATTGGTTTCTGAAGTGAAAGTGGACACATCTACAATTTTTAATTTTCAGCAGAACAACAAGGTTTTTTGTCCCATTATTTTAGTGGCATCAACAGCTGCATACGCTATGCGGGCTTTTGAAATGAATACAATAGATTACTTGCTTAAACCGCTAACACAAAAAAGCTTATTAAAAGCATTACAAAAGTTTTTTTTACTAAAGAAAAGCTATTTAACTGCTAGCTCGACTGATGTTTATAAAGACCGCTTTTTTGTGAGCCTAGGTAACAAAGTTCTTTATCTTATGCAAGATGAAGTTTGCTTTTTCTTTTCGGAAGATAAAGTGGTTTACATCTTCACCACTGATGGAAGACGGTACGTATTTGACCATACACTAAACTCACTGGAAACAATGCTCGACCCAAAATTGTATTTTAGAATTAGTAGGCAGGTATTGGTAAAGCTAAATTGTATTAACACTATTAAAAAACATGATAGCAGGCGCCTAAACATCACGCTAGCATCGGGTGGTAAAAATTACGATTTTGTGATCAGCAGAAATAGAGTACAAGCTTTTAAAAGCTGGATTGGCAAGTGAGCGCTCCATTTGAAGTAGCGTAGCTAAAACAATAAAACATCGTTAATAAATACGAACATCGCAAAAAAATAATTCATTTTTTCTATCTTTGCGGCTTTAAAAATTTACATTTTCATGAGCCATCCAGTTAAAATTAAAAATGCCCTGATTTCAGTTTACTACAAAGACAATTTAGAGCCAATTATTCATCAACTAAAGGCTTTGGGCATAAACATTTATTCTACCGGTGGCACAGAAAAGTTTATTACTGATTTAGGAGTTTCAGTAATTCCAGTAGAAGATTTAACCTCCTATCCTTCTATCCTTGGCGGGCGAGTTAAAACCTTACATCCAAAAGTTTTTGGCGGAATTTTGACGCGACGAGGCCATGAAGGTGACCAAACTCAGATTGCTGAATACGATATTCCGGAAATTGATTTGGTAATTGTTGATTTATACCCCTTTGAAGAAACTGTAAAATCGGGCGCAGCAGAACAAGACATTATTGAAAAAATAGATATAGGAGGCATTTCTTTAATTAGAGCTGCGGCTAAAAACCACAAAGATGTGGTCATTGTTGCATCTAAAGATGATTATGTTACGCTAAACAATTTATTAGAAAGCCAAAAAGGTGAAACCACTTTGGCACAACGTAAAGCGTTTGCCCGTAATGCTTTCAACGTTTCTTCTCACTACGATACCGCAATTTTCAACTGGTTTAACCAAGGTGATGATGCACTTACCCTATTTAAGCATAGCGAACAAAAATCATCTGTTTTACGTTATGGCGAAAATCCACATCAAAAAGGTTATTTCTATGGTGATTTGGAAGCCATGTTTGAGAAGTTGAACGGCAAAGAATTATCCTACAATAATTTGGTTGATGTTGATGCGGCCGTTGCTTTGATTGATGAGTTTACAGAACCAACTTTTGCAATTTTAAAACACACTAATGCCTGTGGTATTGCCAGCAGACCGCAAATATTAGACGCTTGGAACGTAGCATTAGCTTGCGACCCTGTTTCTGCTTTTGGCGGAGTGCTGATTTGCAATGGCGAAGTTGACGAGGCCACGGCCACGGAAATCAACAAATTATTTTTTGAAGTTTTAATTGCGCCGTCTTACTCAGCGGAAGCCGAAAAAATAATTACCTCTAAAAAGAACCGCATCATACTCAAAAGGAAAAAAGTTGCGCTCCCAAATAAAATTTTCAAAACCTTGCTCAATGGTGTAATTGAACAAGATAAAGACAACACCGTAGAAGGTCCGGATTTAATGAATGCCGTTACCATTAAAAAGCCTACAACGCAAGAGCTAAAAGATTTGCATTTTGCTAATAAAGTGGTTAAGCACACCAAATCAAATACAATTGTTTTTGCTAAAGACAACACATTGATAGCCAGTGGTGTAGGACAAACCTCAAGAGTAGATTCTTTAAAACAAGCCGTGGTTAAAGCCGAAAGCTTTGGTTTTGATTTAAAAGGCGCTGTAATGGCTTCGGATGCATTTTTTCCGTTTCCAGACTGTGTAGAGTTAGCTTCAGAAGCGGGTATTACGGCTGTTTTGCAGCCAGGCGGTTCTATAAAAGACCAAGATTCTATTGACATGGCCAACCAAAAAGGAATTGCAATGGTAACAACCGGTGTTCGTCATTTTAAACATTAATACCTTATATTAGCCTCACTAAAAAAATTGACGCTCAATTGTTTAGTCTCAATAATTAAAACAAAACCGCAAGAAAACATAAATGGGTTTATTCAACTGGTTTACACAGGAAATAGCAATAGATTTAGGTACTGCCAATACCTTAATTATTCATAATGACAAAGTAGTGGTAGATGAACCGTCTATCGTTGCTTTTGACCGCACCACTAATAAAGTTATCGCGATAGGTCGGCAAGCCATGCAAATGGAAGGTAAAACTCACGAAAACATCAAAACTGTTCGTCCTTTGAAAGATGGCGTTATTGCCGATTTTAATGCTGCCGAGCACATGATTCGTGGAATGATTAAGATGATCAATAATGGTAAAGGCTGGTTTTTTCCCTCTTTACGGATGGTTATTTGCATTCCGTCCGGGATTACCGAGGTAGAAAAAAGAGCCGTTCGCGATTCGGCAGAGATAGCAGGCGCAAAAGAAGTTTATTTAATTCACGAACCGATGGCCGCTGCTGTAGGTATCGGGATTGATGTGGAAGAACCGATGGGAAATATGATTATTGACATTGGTGGAGGTACTACAGAAATTGCGGTTATTGCCTTATCTGGTATTGTTTGCGACCAATCTATCCGTGTTGCCGGAGATAATTTTGACTCTGACATTGTGAATTATATCCGTAGGCAGCATAATATTATGATTGGTGAGCGTACCGCCGAAAGAATAAAAATTGAGGTTGGTTCTGCCCTTCCTGAGCTGCAGGATGCTCCCGGTGATTTTGCTGTTCAAGGTCGTGATTTGATGACTGGTGTACCAAAGCAGATTACCGTTTCTTACACTGAAATTGCACATTGTTTAGATAAATCTATCTCTAAAATTGAAGAGGCTATTTTAAAAGCTTTAGAGATTACGCCGCCAGAACTTTCTGCTGATATTTACCAAACCGGTATTTATTTAACAGGTGGTGGCGCATTATTGCGAGGTTTGGATAAAAGAGTAAGCTCTAAAACCAAACTACCTGTCCACGTTGCAGATGACCCATTAAGGGCAGTAGTTAGAGGAACAGGAATTTCATTGAAAAACATTGCGAACTTTAAGTTTTTGATGCAGTAGTTTTTTTGAATGTGAGATATTAGACACAAGGTTTGAGAGCTTGTGTTAGGTAAAGCAAGGGTTGGAAGATTCTTGCTTTTTTTCTATAACGGGATTTTTTTCTCTGTAATAGATAAACTTTAGTTTTGAAGCTAGCTATGATAACCTTAACTTAAACCTAATGATTAGAAAAATCTATTATTTTATCACTGGGCAGCAGGACAAATTTAGGTTTGAGCATAAGATATTCAACCTAACTGTTTTTGTTCTCTCACTTTTTACCATCCAGGCGGCGCTATTAAATTATTTTTTGCATCTCCATCCATTTACAATTTGGCTATCATTATTTGGTACAATGGTCACAGTTTTTGCTTTCTACTTCAGCAGATTAAGGGGTATTTTTAACACTTTTTCTTTAATGTCGCTCGTAATCCTTACGGTAATAATAATTGCGCCACTTTATTTTTTTAATGGTGCATCGTTAGGTCCAATAATCTACTTGTTTATTATGTTAATGAATATTTTTTTATTGATAGCACCAAGTGGCTACCAGTTTAAAATCTATGGGTTTTATACGTTTTTTGTTATATTACTTTTGCTAGCGGAGTTGCGATTCCCGCATTGGACTACCCCTTATCAGACGCCTTATCAAAGAATAGCTGACCACATATCTGTACTGATTTATTCGCTGTTTTTCACCACCGTTGTTATCTACCTTTTTAGACGAAGCTACAATGCCGAACAGCAGCTGATAAGATCACAAAAAAAAGAATTAGAGTTCGCTTATAAAGAAGCTACTGAAAAAAATAGATACATACAGTCGTTAATTTTAGAGTTACATCACAGAGTGAAAAATAATTTACAGGTAGTTTCTAGTCTTATGGCATTACAGGCCACTAGATCTCTTGACAAAAATACCAAGCTTGCTCTTGAAGATGGTAGAAAAAGAATCGAAGTTATGGCACTGGTCCACCAAAGACTTTACCTGAGCAGTGAGCTCTCATCAGTGCCTATCAAAAGCTACTTACAAGACTTAGCACTTTCCTTATCAGAGAGTTTCGGTTATGAACTCGGGTTTATCAAGTTAGAATTCGATTTATCCGATGAACCAATAAGCATAGACATTGCAATTCCAGTTGGTCTTATATTTAATGAACTAGTTACTAATGCATTTAAGCATGCGTTCAAAAATATTAAAAATCCATTGCTTGTTGTTAAACTGGAGGACGCGAATAATGGCGGATTATTATTAACAGTTGCAGATAATGGCATCGGCTTAAACCTGGCTCAAGCTAAGAAGCAAATCAACACATTTGGAACAAAACTAGTTGAGTTGTTAGTTAAGCAATTACATGGTGAGTTAATTTTAGAAAACAAAAGTGGCCTTACTGCAAAAATTTTGATAAATCGTTATGGCAAAAACTAATTATATTCTAATTATTGAAGATGAACTGATTACAGCAGAAAGTATTTCTGAGCTATTATTGGACGATGATTACAATGTGTTACCCGTGGTGAGTAGCGCAAATGAAGTGTTTCATCTATTAGATTCTAACGAAAAGGCACCTGCTTTAGCTATTTGCGACATTAACATCGCGGGACCCATAAATGGTATTGATTTAGCTTTAAAATTGAAAGAAAAATACGATTGTGAGATTATTTTCTTGACAGCCTTTACTGATCATGAAACGATACAAGACGCTTTTGGTACTAAGCCAGTAATGTTTATTGTAAAACCCTATACTGATAAACAGCTATTGGTAGCTGTTCAGATGGCTTTTTTAAAAATAATTGCGAAGGAAGACGTAGGAGATAACTTAAGTCTAAAATTAACAAAACGAGAGAAAGAAATAGCAATATTAATTGCCCAAGGATTTTCCTCAAGCCAAATAGGCGTAAAAATGTTTATTAGCTTGGAAACTGTAAAAACACATCGACGTAACATGTTACAGAAAAATAAATTAAATAACTTTCTGCAGCTTCTATATCAGATGAATAAACAGACGAAATAAGATTTTTCTGCCTTTAAAACTGTCTAATGAATGGAAAAAACTTAATTATCTTTTAATTTTTCAGCAATTTAACACGGCTTTGTGCTTTATAAAAAAGCTTTTGAAACTCTTAACGAAGGTTTATGATATCATTTTTTTAAAAGAAACCATTCTGGCGCAAGGGTTTTAACATAGCTTTAAAAAAAACCTGACTCTTTCTTTAAAACAATTTCACATAATAATCGCCGTTGCTCTATACATAGTTAGCATAACCAACCAATTTTACCTAAATTCCCCACATGAACTTCAGAACATTAGGTAAAAGCAATTTAAAAATTTCAGAAATCAGTTTAGGAACTTGGCAAGTAGGCGGTAAATGGGGAGAAACGTTTAATCACCAAAATGCAGATAAGATCCTGAATAAAGCTATAGATTCCGGGATCAATTTTATTGATACTGCGGATGTTTACAGCGACGGAGAGAGCGAAAAAGCAGTAGGACGTTTGGTAAAATCAAGATCGGAAAAAATTTATGTGGCCACCAAGTGCGGGCGAAAAATAAACCCTCATGTTAATGTAGGTTATACCACCGAGGTTTTAAGGAAATTTGTAGAAGATAGCCTCAAAAATATGGGTTTAGAAACCTTGGATCTAATTCAGTTACATTGCCCGCCAACAGAAGTTTTTTACCGTCCAGAGATTTTTGAGTTATTTTATAAATTAAAAAAAGAAGGGAAAATCCAAAATCTAGGAGTAAGTATCGAAAAAGTGGAAGAGGGGATAAAAGCAATGGAATATCCTAATGTTTGTTCTATCCAGTTTATTTACAACATGTTTAGGCAAAGACCAAATGAACTATTATTTGACTTAGCCAAAAAAAATAATATCGGCTTAATTGCTAGAGTTCCGTTGGCGAGCGGTTTATTGACTGGGAAGTTTTCAAAAGAAACCACTTTTGACAAAGATGACCATCGTAACTTTAACAGAAACGGCGAGGCTTTTGATAAAGGAGAAACCTTTTCTGGAGTAGATTTTGAAAAAGGATTGTTGGCCGTTAAAGAGCTAAAGAATTTTTTTCAGGAGGAAAGCCTGCCGCAAATAGCTTTGAAATGGATTTTGCAATCACCTGAGATTAGTTGCGTAATTCCCGGGGCATCAAACGTGAAACATCTGGAAAGCAATTTAAAAGCCGGGGAATTCCCGGAGTTAAACTTAAAACAGCTTGCAGCAATTAAAGAAATTTACAATAAACATGTTAAGCAAGATGTACATCAACGTTGGTAGCAAAAATAGCTTGCGCTTTACCAAAATAAATTACCCTGTTTTACGCAACTAAATAAAAAATCAAGCTCTATCTATTTTATGGAAAGCCGCAGTAATTTTTTCTCGGTTGCTTTTTGAAACACTTATTTTTTCGCCGTCTTCCATTATTACATATCCCCCATCATTACGAATAAAGCTTTTTAAATGTAACGGATTGATAAGGTGCGACTGATGTATTCTTATAAACCCATGGTTTGCCAAAATACTTTCCACTTCTTTCAACGTTCGGCAAATTAATAATGGTTTTGATTTTTTTAGGTAAACGTTGGTGTAATTACTGTCTGACTGGCATCTGATAATTTCGCTTATTTCAATAAATTCTAATCCTAGCGTTGTAGGGAAGGCTATTTTAAAAGCCCCTCTATTAGTATTTTGAAATAAGTCCATCAAAAAAGTTAATTGAGCAGTGTTTAAAGGCTTAACGGCTTTAAGTTCCCATTGATGGAGGCAAGCCAGCAACTCGGCAGTATCTACCGGTTTAAGTAAATAATTGAGTGCGCTATATTGGAAAGCTTTTATGGCGTACTTATTATATGCAGTAATAAAAACAACATCAAAATTGAAACTTTGAACTTGCGATAATAAATCAAACCCACTTAATTCGGGCATCTCTATATCCAAAAAAAGGATATCAAACTCATTGGTCTTAATAAAATCTAAAGCAACAAGTGGGTGGCTAAACTTTCCAATAATTTCTACTTTGTTTTGGAATCCATTTAGCATGATTTCCAAAGTTTCTATGCAATGTGTTTCATCATCAACTAAAACTACTTTCATAACTAATCACTTATATTGTTCAGGCAAAAACCTCAGCCTCTTGTTTGCGTACCCAGCTTTTTGTTTAAGATAAAATATTGAGGTTAAACCAGTAAACCTAACAAGCTTAAAAAAAGTTTTATCCTAGTAAATAATCACCAAGTTTCAAAAAAATGGCTAGCATTTATGGTTTATTTGCTTACTCGGAAAAAAGATACTCATCCATAATAACCAAATTCTGTTTGCTTTGCGCCAAATACTCAGTACTTATTTCTGTTAAAAGTTTTGTTTTATATGTTATCAAATCAAAACAAGAAATTAAACACCCAAAACGCACATGAAAAAAATAATTCTACTAACCGCGGCTTTAACCTTTGCGCTATCTGGATTTGCTCAAGAAAGCTTTAAAGACCGACTTAAAAGAAAACTTGAGGAAGCAAAAGATAAGAAAATAGATAATACTATTGATAAGATTTTAACCAAAAGTGAAGAAAAACTAGATAAAACGGTAAATGACATTGCAGAGGGCGATGGAAAAGGCAATAGATCGAGTACAAAATCAACCAGCACCGGAAATAAAATTGCTTCTACGGCACCGGCGGAATCAAAAACGGTTGGCTTTTCTAAGATCTCGGTTGCCTCAAAATTTGATTTTATTCCTGGAGAAAAAGTGTTGTATTACGATGATTTTTCAACCACTTCTGTCGGGGATTTTCCTTTAGGATGGAACACTAACTCGTCTGCCGAATTGGTAAATCTTTCGGGAAGCGAGGATAAGTGGCTATCAATCACGAAAGATGGCTTCTTTCAACCGGATTTAGTGACCAACATGCCAGATAATTACACGCTAGAGTTTAACGTATTTAACCGCTACCGAAGTTCAAATATTTTGAGATATAGTTTCATCATTTCAGCATCGGAAAATGCAAGAAGAGATATTAGTGAGGAGTATTTACCCAATATGTTTGCTTTTAACTGGGCCGGCTGTGCAGGAACCGCAGATTTTTTTGTTAAAGAAAATGATGAAGTGGTGCTAAAAAACGAAGGTATTAATATTGCGGCTTTAGCAAGTAACAGTGCAGCTTATGATGAACCGGTTTTTGCTAAATTCTCTTTGTGGCGGCAAAAATCACGCTTACGGCTATATATAAATGAGACTAAAGTTCTGGATATTCCACAGGCCTTCGACCCGAAGAAAAAATACAACGTTTTTAAAATAGGTGCAAAATATATGAATTACACTACCGCAGATTCTAAGGATGAGTTTATGTTAGCTAATATTCGATACTCCGTTGGTGCGCCAGACACCCGAAATAAATTAATTACAGAAGGTAAATTAATCACAAGGGGGATTTTGTTTGATGTAAATTCTGATGAGATTAAGCCGGAATCAAACGGCGTTTTAAAAGATATTGCAAATGTTTTGAAGGAAAACCCATCGGTAAAAGTTAAAATTATTGGGCACACAGATAGCGATGGCGATGCCAATTTAAACTTGAGTTTATCAAAGAAGCGAGCGGATGCGGTTAAAGCGAGTTTAACCTCCGTATTTGGGATTGATGCTAATCGCTTCGTAACTGATGGCAAAGGCGCTACGCAACCTTCAGATCCTAATACAACGCCACAGGGAAAAGCGAATAACCGCCGCGTAGAGTTTATAAAGCTATAATACACTTATTATTCGCTAGCGAACTAAGGGATGGTGTTAAATCAATTTGATAAACGTAAATATTCAACCCTTTTATTCATTTAAACCGCTTTTTAATGATTTCGCTGTGGCGGAAGAAATATTAAAACAGGCCCTATGCTCGAACAAAAAAACTCCAGACCTCATCGGTGCTGGAGTTTTTTTTAGCGTTTTACTGATTTAATTATTCTTTGGCTATTTTTATCCGGTCGCCATTAGCGAAGCTTAAAATATAAAGGCCAACATTAAGGTTAGCAAGTTCAATAACTTGGTTTAAATTGGTGATTTTAAAAGTACCTACGCTCCTACCATTGATATCAAATATCTCTAAATTGGTGTTTAGTAAAGTATAGTCAACATCAATATTAACCATGTTTTTTACTGGGTTAGGGTAAACTTTTATAGCACTACTTTCATCAAAACTATTTTTTATTGCAACTACTTCGCTGTAGGTAAACTTCCCGTCTAAATCCAGCATTTTTAAACGATAGTAATTAAAAGCCGAGCTGAAATCAACCGCTTTATCGGTAAAGGTATAATAAGCCGTTCCAATACCATGAGCCTTCACTGCGCCTATTTTTATAAAAGCTGATTTAGCGTCATGGCTACGCTCAACCTCAAAGTGAGAGGTGTTTAGTTCAGCAAGAGTGTTCCATTTCAGTTGGTTTTGGTTATTGGTTTGCTTTCCGGTAAAGTTGGCCAAGGTCAAGGGCAAAACCGTAGGAGTAACAGTGGCAAAAAAACCACTAAATCCGGTTACGTTAAAGCTTACTTCCCATCTGCTGGCACTTGCATTCCATATAATTTTATCATCATCTGGGTTAATGATTGTGGTTGAACCAGTATAAGTGGCCATTAAACCGCTTCCATCGCTACTGCTCCCGCTTATTTTGGTGATTCTTAAGTTCGCTATTCCCTGAAAATCTGTTGAGTTAACCGGAAAATCGGCTGTTTTTGCTGAGTTACTGTTAAAATCTAAAAATTCTTGTTGACTAAAATATAGCGTAACGGCGGCGGTACTTGTATTAGGATTGTTAGTTGGCGTTATTTCGTAATGTCTGGGTAAATAAAGTGTTCCACTGTGAATTGGCACTCCGCTTTCCTTCCAAACTTTTACAGTAGTTAAGTTATTGGTTAGGGGGACAGCACCCGAGGTGCCGAGCGCTAAAATAGGCTCGTTAGTCTCATTAATCACTTCTAAGGATGATAATGTGCCCATTGCTAGTGATACGGTTTGGGCACTTTCAGGTAGTGATGCGGTAGATACATTTTTAAATAAATAAGTGGAGCCCATAAAATATTGAGTATTCCCATTTCTAACTCCTTTTGTATCTGATGATGCAAATGCTGCCCCTACCACCAAATTGTCTCCTTTGATTGCTACCGCCCCGCCAAAATAAGCGGTTCCCTCTCTATCGTTTGCTACTAGTTTTTGAGTTTGGGCCCATATCCCAGTCATGCTGTTTCTTTTAAAGATATAAACTGCACCGGCTCCATCTAAATTATAATTACCTTTTGAATCAAAATCATTTTGAGAACCGACTACAATCTTGTCGCCACTGATTGCCACCGATTTACCAAAATTATCATAAGCGGCCCTATCACTGGCCACAATTTTTTGCTTGAAAGTCCAAACATCATTTAGGTTTTCGTAGATAAAAGCAGCGCCTACGGTATTGCTAATCAAATTCTGGTTGTTCGCATCGGTACTAACGTCTGTATTGCCTACAATTAAAAAATTACCATCTGCACTTAAACTATGGACGTATAAAAAACTGGCGTTCCCTGGAGTGAGACTTGGATTTATTACCTGTATCTTATTCCAAACGCCCAAATTATCTTTCTTGAAAACGTAGGTACGTACGTACGACGAAACAAATAAGTAATCACCAGTAACAGCGATTTTTTGCCCAAATGTGTTTGGTTGCGAAGAAGGAATATTATCAGGAGAGATAATTTGCGTTTGTTGCCAAACATTCCCAGCGTCTTTTTGATAAACATATACAGAACCTAAACTCGGGAAAGCTTTAGGCTCGCCCACAAAAATGGTATTGCCTTGAACAGCCACGCTTTCGCCACCGGTAGAACCGTTATTAGCGATTGAGCCCACTAGGCGTTGTTTTTTAACCCAAGCGCCACCGCTACGTTCAAAAACAACGGCAGCACCTGTTTTTACGCTTGGGGTGGCATCATCAAAATAGTAAGGCTCACCTACAACCGCAACATCTCCATCAATCGCAGTGCTTAAGCCAAAACCGGTACTGTAAATATAATCACCACGCACTCTATCAACTCTTTGGGTTATTGGGTTACTTCCGAAAGGTGCAATATAAGCGGGACTAACTCTTGGGTCTCCAAAAACCAATTGCTTTAACAAACCTCCATTTCCTCCTGTTAAAACATCTGTTGCCGATACTGCAACTGATGAGCCGATACCTCGCTGTTGGGTATATTGCTCTTGAGGGCTATCGGTAATTTTACCAATCTGTACGAAGTTTTGAGAGAAAAGGTTGAATGCTGCACCGCATAAAATGGCAAGTAGTAATGGTTTCTTCATTATAATTTGAATTTAATTTTATTACCAAACTTGCCAAAAAGGTTTGAACAGGCAATAGATGGTTAGTAACATCCCTTTTTAGCGAGGTATTTAGTGGATATGAATTAGTATTTACTAAACGATCCAACTTGCAATTAATTAAATATTTGTATTCATACATAACTTATCGTAATATTGCAATAACAAAATATATTTATGGGCGCTACAAAAACAGAACATTTTACAGATAAGCAAAATGAAATTGCAACAATAGCAAAGGCATTAGGTCACCCTGCAAGAATTGCGATACTGGAATACTTAACAAAAGTAAATGAATGCATCTGCGGGGATATTGTAAATGAGTTGCCATTAGCGCAACCAACGGTATCGCAGCATTTAAAGGAACTTAAAAATGCCGGACTCATTAAAGGAAGTATTGAAGGAAGCGCAATTTGTTATTGCATTGAGGAAAAAACCATAGAAAAACTGCAAGACTACTTTGCGCATATTTCTATTAATCTCGAACAAAAAAACAATTGTTGTTAATTAAAAAAGGCTGAAGGCTTAATGCAGAAAGCAAAAGGCTGCCTTAACAAGTTTATTTCAACATATAATTAAATAATCTCAAAATGGAAAATTCAGAACAATTAAAAGAATTGGTGAAGCAAAAGTATAGCGAAATTGCTTTGCAAGACAAAGAGGTAAACCAATCATCTTGCTGTGGCGCAGGCGGCTGCTCAACCGAGGTTTATAATATCATGAGCGAAGAATATAGCGATTTGGAGGGTTACAACCCTGATGCCGACTTAGGTTTGGGCTGTGGTTTGCCCACCCAGTTTGCTAAAATTAAGTCTGGCGATACCGTAATTGATTTAGGCAGCGGGGCGGGAAACGATTGTTTTGTAGCAAGAAAAGAAACTGGCGCAGATGGTAGAGTAATTGGAATTGATTTTACACCAGCAATGTTAGAAAAAGCTAGAGAGAACGCACACAAACTCGGGTTTTCCAACGTTGAATTTAGGGAAGGCGATATTGAAAACATTCCTGTATCAGCAAATGTTGCTGATGTGATTGTGAGTAATTGTGTTTTAAACCTAGTTCCTAACAAAAACGCAGTTTTTGAAGAAATGAAACGGGTTTTAAAACCTGGTGGTCATTTTAGTATTTCGGATGTGGTGTTGGTTGGAAATTTACCCGCAGCCCTAAAAAACGACGCAGAGATGTACGCGGGTTGTGTTTCGGGTGCTATCCAAAAAGACACTTATTTAGAGTTGATTAAAAACAACGGCTTTTCTAATATCACTGTTCAAAAAGAAAAAGCAATTGATATCCCTAACGATATTCTCAAAAACTACCTTAACGAAGAAGAATTAACAAATTTCAAAGCGGGTAATACAGGCATTTTCAGCATTACCGTTTATGCAGAAAAACCTCAGCTATCTTCATGTTGTTGTGGCCCAGAAGGTTGTTAATCATCTAAACTGATTAAAACCTTAATTATCTAAATGTTAAGGCTTTAATTTTTTATACCTCTGTAGATTTCTAAAATCTCCAAATGGCTCAAAATTTGTTCTATCTACGCCGTTATCAGTCACTTAAATTTTAAGATTATGGAACGGTCAGAATTAGAATCAATTATGAAAATCATTGATCACCAACAACACTCCTCTATTTTGGGCGGAATGCAAGCGGAGTACGAAGAATTAGAACGCATGGGTTATGTAAAAATTAATTGGGACGAGAGCAAACTAACCGCTACAATTACTCCGGAAGGAAGGGCTTTCGTAGGGTCACTGCTCCCGGCAGATCATTAAATACTGATGAGTTTTTGTGCACATTGTAGTTCATTAGCTACAAATTTTAAAACAGCTTCCTAGATATCACAATAAAATAAAAACATTAATTGGTTGTATAATAAGGCATTACTAAAACTTTAAAAAATAATCTTTTTTGGTCTGTTCATTGGATAAGGCACATCAAACAATTAAAATAAATTATGAAAAGATTATTCTTAGTAGCCGCAGCCTTAGCATTTGGAGGCGCTACATTTGCACAAACAAATAGTGCGGCAACAACCACACGTTTCGGTTTAAAAGGTGGGGTAAATTTACCAAAGTATAAATATGTAAATGATGCCGCAGGTACGTCTAACGAGACAGAGACCACCGTCAACTTTAATTTAACAGGTTACGCTGATATTCCTGTTGGCTCTTACTTTTCTGTTCAGCCGGGTTTATCCTTACAGGGTAAAGGTGCTAAGTATTACCAAAGCGGCACCAACAAAATTGAGGAAAACGTTTTAGCAATTGAGGTACCGGTTAATTTGCTGTTAAACTTACCTGCCGGTCCCGGAAAGATTTACCTAGGTGGCGGCCCTTACGCGGGGTTTAATATTGCAGGCCAACTTAAAGGCACTAGCGGAACCGCTACCGCAGAAAGAGATCTCAAGTTTGGGAATGATTCTGGCGACGATCTGAAAGCGCTTGATTTTGGTATTAACGTATTAGCGGGCTACCAATTAAGCTCGGGCTTAAACTTTGGAGCAGGTTATGGATTTGGCTTAACCAATTTAAGTCCAGGCAGCAACAGCGGCACAAACCTCGAAAAAAACAATAGACTGTGGTCATTCACCGTAGGTTACGCTTTTTAAGTATCCAAAATTAATAAAGGAGAGGCAGACTTTCATTCCGGAAGCTGCCTCTCTTTTTTTTTGCTTAAAATTTTATTTATTAAACCTAAAACAAAAAATGCTTATTATCTTTAACAGCTAAGCGGTGTTATGATGTTAAATAAGACTTTAAGTTACCTATTAATTACGGTTTTTATTGAGTTTTGGAATGGCGCTTTTGCAAGCGATAAAATTGATAGCCTTAAAAATCTTTTAAATAACAGCAAGCACCCTAAAGAAATAGTTTTAACTGAACTGTGCTGGGAATATAAATACAATAAACCCGACAGTGCCAAATATTATGGTGCTAAAGCCGCTGAACTTGCTAGCAAAACGCGTAACCTCCCCGCTTTATCCATAGCCTATCATAATTTAGCTATAGTTTATGAGGCGCAAAGTAACTTTGAGGAAGCTATCAAACTCAACCAGAAATCTTTAGCCATCAAAAAAGAAATCAACGACCAAATTGGAATTGCAAATAGCTTAAATAATTTAGGTGGCATTTACGACCAACAAGGTGATTACCCAAAGGCTACCTCATTTTACCAACAAGCCTATTCCATCTACAAACGCAAAGGCGACAAGGAAAAAGTTGCGTTGATCAATTTAAACCTTGGAATTGTGTTAAAAGCACAAAAAGAATATCAAAAGGTTTTAAAATATTATAGGGAGGCGCATCAGATTTATAAAAGTTTAAACAAAGTGTTTGAAACTGGCGCCAGCGAAGCAAACCTAGGTTCGGTATTTTTAAAATTAAATCAGCATGATAGTTGTATTTTTTATTCTAAACTAGCCGAGGAAAAATTTATCAAGCTTAAAATCGATAAATTTTTACCTGTGGTGCAAGCTAACATAGGCATCGCTTATGGCAAAAAAAACAACCTTAAATTATCCAATAAATATTTGCAAACAGCAGCGAAAGCACACCAAACGTTTAACAATAAAAAAGAACTATCATTTACTTACCTGCATTTATCACAAAATGCACAAGTTACAAATCTGGCATTGGCGCTTCAATACGCTCAAAAAGCTTTGCAAAGTGCAGAAGATTGCATGTCGCTTCCTGAGATGATGGAGGCTAGAAAACAGTTGGCAGAAATTTACCAAACCAATGGAAAAACGGAGCTGGCTTTAAAAAATTTCAAAATTTATAGTCAGCTTAAAGATTCTGTTTTCACGATAGAAAAAAACGAGGAACTCAATAGGTTTAACGTGGCATTTGAAACCGAGAAAAAAGAAAACAAAATAGTTGAACTCAACCAGCAATCCACCATCCAAAAACTAAAGATAAAAGAACAAAATATTTTGTTGTACACTGCACTGATTATTATTGTGTTGTGTATTTTTTTAGCCCGATTAGTCATAAACAAGCGTAAAATAAAAGCTCAAATTATTTTAAAAGAAGAGTTAGAAAAGCAACAGGAAATAAGGGTTAAAGAAGTTTTTATTGCCGAAGAACGCGAACGAAGACGAATTGCCGAGGATTTACACGACGGCGTTGGACAAACCCTTTCTGCCGCGTTAATGAATTTGAACAGCTTTATTTCTAAGGCAAAAATTGCCGATGAACAACAAAATATATTAGCTCAAAAGTCGGTTTCTTTGCTTAACGAAGGGTATGATGAAATGCGATCACTATCTCATCAAATGATCCCTAATGCTTTACTGAAATCGGGCTTAGCCTCGGCTGTTCGCGAGTTTGTGAATAAGATAAACCATCAGGATTTAAAGGTAACATTGGCAATCAGTGGATTGCAAGATAAGCTAGACGATGCCGTTGAGACGGTAATTTACCGGGTTATCCAGGAAGCAACCAACAACGTTATTAAATATGCCAAGGCCAGCAAATTATCTATACAAATTAATAAAGACGAAGAAAGTATTTCCGTATCTATAGAGGATAACGGTGTAGGGTTTGATGTTAACAATGCTGAGGGAACAGCGGGGATTGGCCTAAAAAACATGAACAACCGTGTTGTGGCACTTAAAGGTAATTTAGAAATTGACAGTAAACCAGGGAAAGGAACTTTAATTAATTTTTACTTGCCGGCATAACAAAAAAGGCTGGAAACAATCCCAGCCTTTTAAATTATTTTTAAACAATTATTTGTTAATCAGTTTGGCCATTGCAGCGCCAATTTCGGCCGGAGATTCTACCACAGTGATTCCGCATTCTCTCATGATTTTCATTTTTGCGGCAGCGGTATCGTCGGCACCGCCAACAATCGCACCGGCATGACCCATTCTACGTCCCGGAGGCGCCGTTTGACCTGCGATGAAGCCAACAACAGGTTTTGTACCATGCTCTTTAATCCACTTGGCTGCTTCCGCTTCCATGCTACCGCCAATTTCGCCAATCATAATAATTCCGTGAGTTTCAGGGTCGTTCATTAATAATTCAACCGCATCTTTAGTAGGTGTACCAATAATTGGGTCGCCACCGATACCAATAGCTGTGGTTATTCCTAAACCAGCTTTAACTACCTGGTCAACGGCTTCATACGTTAAAGTGCCAGATTTTGAAACTACACCAATATTTCCTTTTTTAAAGATGAAACCCGGCATAATACCAATTTTAGCTTCATCAGCAGTGATGATTCCTGGGCAGTTTGGGCCTATTAAGCGGCAATCCCTGTCGGCAATATATTCTTTCACCTGAATCATATCCTTTGTGGGGATACCTTCCGTAATACAAACTATCACTTTAATACCAGCTTCGGCCGCTTCCATAATCGCATCGGCAGCAAAGGCAGGAGGTACAAAAATAATGGAAACGTTAGCGCCTGCCTTTTCCACAGCTTCTGCAACTGTATTAAAAACCGGCTTATCTAAATGGGTTTGACCGCCTTTTCCGGGCGTTACACCACCTACAACATTGGTTCCATACTCGATCATTTGGGTAGCGTGATAGGTACCTTCATTCCCGGTGAAACCCTGAACTATAACTTTTGAATCTTTATTTACAAGTACACTCATGGCTGTTTTTTATGTAGGGCAAAGCTAACAGAATCGCGAAGAATCTCAAAAAAATAGCAGTAAAAAGGCAATTTATTTTGTCGGTTTTAAAAATTTATTACAAATGTTACGTTTTTTAAGCCTTAAATTACCCATATTACTTAAATACATATAAGCAGTGTAACAAACTCTCAGATTTATAGCTTAACGCTAAAATTATATTTCAATTTAAAACAAAAAAACCCCGTCTGTTACCAACGAGGTTTTTCTCAAACTAACATAAAAAAACAAATTACATTTTAGGCATTAGAACCGCATCAATTACATGCGTAACGCCATTGCTAGAAATCACATCTGCGGTGGTAACTTTGGCATCGTCTACCATTACCACTCCATCTTTAATAGATACTTTTAACTTTTCGCCTTCAACAGTTGTTAACTCCATACCGTCTTTCAAATCTGCAGCTTTATAGGCGCCAGCTACTACATGATAAGTTAAAATTTTACTTAGTTTAGCCTGGTTCTCTGGTTTCAACAATTCTTCAACCGTACCCGCCGGTAAAGCATCAAATGCTGCGTTAGTAGGTGCAAACACTGTAAACGGACCAGTACCGCTTAATGTTTCTACTAAATTTGCTGCTTTGACTGCTGCAACTAACGTAGTATGTTCGCTTGAACCTGCAGCGTTTTCTACAATATTTTTTGATGGAACCATCATTGCGCCACCAACCATCACCCCTTCTTCGGTAGGCATTGCGGTTGAATCCATTGCAACTGAATCTGTGTTTTGCTCGGCAGTTTTAGTAGCGTTATTACATGCTGTAAAACTAAATAGGCCAAGGGCTGCAATCATTGTTAAACTTAGGAATGTTTTTTTCATCTCTTTAATTTTTAAAATTTATAAAACTTACGCAATAATGTGCGTAGCGGTTTTTAATGGTTTAAAATAGTAAACAAACGGAAACTAAAAATGTTTTAATTTTTTACAAGCCGGGCAACAAATAGGGTGTCAGCTTTGGAATTGTAGCCTTTAACGAGTTCTTCATGCTCCAATTCAAGATTGAAGGTTTTACACAACCACTTCACTTGCTCCTCGTTTTCCTCCTTAAAAACAGAGCAGGTAATATAAATAAGTGGCTTACCCTGTTTCAAATACTTGACTACGTTTTCTGCAATCTTCTTTTGCAGTCCGATATAAAATTTAAGCCTGGCTTCGTTGTGCGAGGTAATCATTTCTGGTGTTCGGCCCCAAGTGCCTGAACCTGTACATGGCGCATCCAAGATAATCCCATCAAACTCGTAATCATGTAACACCAAATCCTGATTTTTGGTTAAATCCAACACCTTACGCTGATAATTTTTAAGGCCAGCCAAAAAAAACCGTTCCTTTAAATTATCTAAAATTGATTCGCGATTGTCTGAAACCAAAAGTTTTACCGTTGGCTCTTCATCCACTAATAGCAACGATTTTCCGCCCGATGCTGCACAGCAATCCCACCATTTATCCCATTTATTGGGTTTAAAAAATGTGCCTACTTTTTGGGAAGAAACATCTTGAACTTCATAAATTCCTTTATCGGTGAGTACCTGGTCTAACTTTGAGCCATTTGGCAAAGCCAAAGTTTGTTCATTAATTCTGTCGAAAGCTAATCCGGCATCCTCCAAGTTTTTGATAACCTGCTTTTCTTTCCCCCTTTGTACACGGATATATAAATCGGGCTGAATAAAAAAGGATTTATAAAAAGCTTCTTTATCTATTTTTTCTGAAAGATTTTTAGCAAACGGAAAAATAGCTGCAAGCTCAAAATCCGAAAATTCAGTTTTTACTTTCTCTAGCTTTTCTTCGATGGGTAAATGGATGAAAGCTTCCCATTCGGGCTTAAAATGACTGATGAATGAATTAGTTTCTGTATTGCAAAGAAATTCGGCAACGGATAACCTTATTTCTAAGGGTTCGTTTATTAAGGCTGTTCCTATTCTAAAAAAATTATAAGTTAAATGGCTAGCAACTCTCCTATCTTTAGAACCCATTTGCTTATTTTTTCGGTAATAGGCGGCTAAAAACCTATTTAGCGGTTGCTCAAAATTATATTGTTTTAAAATTGATTCAACGGTTGTTAATTGGTGGATTGCCTTCATATCAATCTACTTTCACCAATTTAGAATCTTCAAATCTTAATATCATTAAGCTGCTATTAAAATAGCCGGTTTGGTCATCTTTTTTGAAAATAAAATCATTATGGATACCATCAAATTTTTCTCGTAACAAGTTATCCATAAACTCATGACCATTTTTGTCCATCAGGCTTGCAAAATAGTAGGCAATATCAAATCCTTTAATGGCATATTCGCTAGGTTCTACCAAAAATTTAGAACGATAAGCACTTGTAAAATCGGTTATCCTGTTTGATTGGTAATTAACCTGATAAGATGAGGTAGTGTAAGCATTAATAGCCTCCATTAATTGGTAGTCTAAAAAAGTTGCCTTTTCCCAATTGGGGTGGCCAATAACAGCGATTTGGAAATTGCGGCTTGCCTTTTCTAACTCTTTAAAAAGTGTGAGTAAAAAAATCCTGTCAGTTGTAGGCAGCACAATTACGTTTAAGCCTGTGGGGTCAAAATACTTGTAAACGTTTTCGTAACCGATGGCTTTAATCCCAATTTCTGAAACGCGATAACCTTTTGCCAAACTATCCATTCCTTTTTTAAACGGAACGGCGTATTTATATTCATCTGCATCGCCACTTCTAATCAACAGCACTTTTTTAGGCTTTAAATTATTTTTTATAAATTTTACTGCTTTATACGCATGCTGGTCTAAAGAATTATTTACGGTAATCAAATAAGGGTTCGAAAAAAGTACGGGATCCGAGGCTGCCAAGGGCGATACCATGGGTTTTTGCATGCGCTTACTGTAAATAGAAAAAGTTTTGATTCCGTTAGGGAAAACCGGCCCTATAATTAAATCGGAGTTGATGATTGCCGGTTTAATAGCTAGGGCAGCCAGCGCCGTTGGGTTATCATTTGAATCAAAAATTTGTAATTTAAAATCTACGTTTCCGCTTTGCTTGGCAACAGAATCTAATGCCATTTTAAATCCTTGATACAAATCAATAGCAATTTCCGCTTTTTTCAAATCTGCAAGTCCTGCTGATTTATAATCGATGGTTTTTAGCTCGAAGGGTAAAATCATTGAAATAATCATTTCTGGCTTCAGCACTTTCTTTTGAACCGGCTGCTGAGTTGCACTTATTACTTCTTTTTCAGGAAGTTTTTCGTCCACTTTTTGTGAAGACGGAACTTTAGTTACCGGAGCCGTTTTTGGCGAACACGCAACGATGAAACAAAATACCGTAATTAAAAAGGAATAAATAGCGGGCTTTAAAATCATTGGTTCATTTAGTCAATAGTCATTGGTGTAAGAAATTCATTTAGTTCATTAGTCATCACTGTTAGCAGGTAGCTCCCTCTCCTTCGGAGAGGGTTGGGGTTAGGCTTTTATTCCCACTCAATTGTTGCTGGTGGTTTTGAACTAATATCATAAACTACCCTATTAATTCCTTTTACGTTATTGATAATCTCGTTAGAGATTTTTGCCAACAATTCATAAGGCAAATGGCTCCAATCTGCGGTCATCCCATCTACAGAACTCACTGCTCTTAACGCAACTACATTCTCGTAAGTACGCTCATCCCCCATTACGCCTACCGATTGTATCGGTAAATAAATAGTTCCGGCCTGCCACACTTTATCATACCAGCCAGACTCTTTTAAATTTTTAATGTAGATGTGATCTGCATCTTGCAAAATCTGTACCTTTTCTGGAGTAACATCGCCTAAAATTCTGATTCCTAAACCCGGCCCCGGAAAAGGGTGACGGTTTAAAATATCGGCAGGTAAACCTAAAGCTTTTCCTACCCTACGCACCTCATCCTTAAACAAGGCCTTAAGCGGTTCAACTACTTTAAGTTTCATAAAATCAGGCAATCCGCCCACATTATGGTGCGATTTTATGGTTGCAGATGGGCCTCCGTTTACCGATACAGACTCAATTACATCTGGATAAATAGTGCCTTGCGCTAACCATTTTACATCAGAAATTTGATTGGCTTCTTCATCAAATACCTCAATAAAAACACGGCCAATTGCTTTACGCTTTAACTCAGGGTCGGCTAATCCCGCTAAGGCATCGTAAAATTTTTGTTTGGCATCAACGCCTTTTACGTTTAAGCCTAACTCTTTATATGAATCTAAAACAGATTCAAACTCGTGTTTACGCAACAAACCGTTATCCACAAAAACGCAATGTAAGTTTTTGCCAACCGCCTGGTGTAAAATTAGCGCAGCAACGGATGAATCAACTCCGCCAGACAAACCTAAAACTACTTTATCATCTCCCAGTTGCTCTTTTAAGGCTGCAACAGTTTCTTCCGCGAAAGCGAAAGGAGTCCAATCTTGCGAGCAACCGCAAATATCTAACAAGAAATTTTTTAATAGCTGACTTCCGTCTGTTGAGTGCGTAACTTCTGGGTGAAACTGAATGCCAAAAGTTTGCGTTCCTTTAATTTGGTAAGCAGCAACTTTTACGGATTCTGTACTGGCAATAATCTCAAAATCAGCAGGGATTTCTTTAATGGTATCGCCATGAGACATCCAAACTTGTGAGTGCGAAGGCATATCTTTCATCAACGCATTGTTAGCATGCACATATTCAAGATTTGCTCTACCATATTCTCTAATCTCTGATGGAACAACTTGTCCACCAGAATGTTGTGCAATATATTGCGCTCCATAGCAAACTCCTAATAAGGGTAGCTTTTGATGAAATTGCTGAAAATCAACTTGGGGTGCGCCTTCCTGACGAACAGAGGAAGGGCTGCCTGAAAGGATTACGCCTTTGGTAAATTCGTCAATTTCTGGAATTTTATTGAACGGGTGGATTTCACAATAAACATTTAGTTCACGCACTCTTCTTGCAATTAATTGAGTGTACTGCGAACCAAAATCGAGGATAAGGATTTTCTCTTGCATGGGCAAAGATAAAAATTTTTAGGTGCTACGATACAAAATTAGAAATTTGACAGGGGTAATTGTCCGAAAGCCATATTTGATTGCTATTTTAGGCTCGAAAAAGATTGGTTTATACAAACCGAAAGATCAAAAAATTGATTTAAATGCCTAAGAAGAAAAGTTTATTCCGATTATTAACGGTGAGTGTATTGTTTGTGATGGTACAAGCTTGTGACTATGTGCCTAACCGAAGTAATATTATTGCTGCAAACAGGAGTTTAATTGATACCGGAGTACGTTATATAATTGTTCAGCGTGATACAGTTAAACCGGATTCGGCTAAAACACGAGATACTTTGTTGAATAAAAAAGCAGACACCGTTTTAACTGCTAAAAAGGCAGATAGCATTCCGGCACCTGCAAAACCGGTAGTAAAAGTGGAAGCAAATATAAATGCCCGGGCAGATGCTTTGGTTGTTTTTGCAAAAACCATGGTGGGCAAACCTTATGTGTATGGGGCAAACACGCCCGAAAAAGGATTTGATAACGGTGGTTTTGTAAATTTTGTATTCAAGAAATTTGAGATTGAAGTACCAAAATATCCAGCTGCTTTTATCAGCGTAGGCCAAAATGTTCCTGTAAGTGAAGTTGCTGAGGGCGATATTGTTTTATTTTCGAGAACGGATAGCGTTAAAAAAGCAGTTTACCAAGTTGGGATTGTGATTTCAGAAAAAGGCAGTCCGGTGAGTTTTATACATGCCAGTTCTGGTAAGATGAACGGCGTGGGCATTAGTGCCTTAAGTTCTTATTATCAGAAAAAAGTGATTGGCTACAGAAGGGTGTTTTAATTTCTAACGCCCAGTTGCACCGAAAGCTTTTAATTTCTTGGATGAAAAGCCTGAATAGTCTGTTTTAAAAAGTCTCTGTCTAAATGCGTGTAAATTTCTGTGGTAGTGATGCTTTCATGTCCTAACATTTCTTGCACAGCTCTTAAATCTGCGCCGCCTTCAATTAAATGGGTAGCAAAGGAATGCCTAAAAGTATGCGGACTAATATCCTTTTGCAAACCTACTTTTAAGGCTAAATCTTTGATGAGCGTAAAAACACTGGTTCTGCTCAGCTTGGTCCCTCTCCTATTTAAAAACACAAAATCTTCGTTACCTTTTTTAATTGCAATTTTATTTCTGATGGTATCCCGATAAATTTGGATGCTTTTAATAGCGAGACTTCCGATAGGCACCAAACGCTCTTTATTTCCTTTTCCGGTAATTTTAACAAACTCTTCATCCGGATAAAAGTTAGATAATTTTAAACCAATTAGTTCGCTCACACGCAAACCACAGCTGTACAAAGTTTCCAACATTGCTTTGTTTCGCGTGTTTTCTGGCTTACTTAAATCTAAAGCGCTGATGAGTTCTTCAATTTCTAAAACGGTTAAAACATCAGGCAGTTTACGAATGGTTTTGGGTGCTTCAATCAGCTCTGCGGGGCTTTGGTTTAAAAAATCTTCCATCACCAAATATTTATAAAAAGCTTTAATGCCACTAATTAATCTGGCTTGTGTGGTAGCTAACATTCCCAGATTATTTGTCCAAACTAGTAACTCTTTTAGTTCTTTGGTTTGTACCTGCAAAGGCAATAATGGCTTCTTTGTAGCTTCTAAAAACTGACAGATTTTATCAATATCATGCAAATAAGCATCTACAGAATGTTTAGCTAAAGAACGCTCGAGCTTTAGATAGTTTTTAAAGCCTTTTTTTGCTATTTGCCAATCCACTTTTTGTTTTAAAAATTTAATGATAAGTTTGAGCGCATGAAGATACAAATTATCAACGGTCCTAATTTAAACTTACTTGGAAAACGCGAACCCGGCATTTACGGAAGCGAAGGTTTCGAAAGCTTTTTTGAAAGTTTAAAAGCAACATTCCCCACTGTTGAGTTAAGTTATTTCCAAAGTAATGTTGAGGGCGAGATCATTAACAAACTTCATGAAATTGGATTCTCATTTGATGGTATTGTAATGAATGCCGGGGCGTACACCCATACTTCTGTAGCTATTGCCGATGCAATCGCCGCGATTAAAACGCCGGTAGTAGAAGTTCATATTTCTAACGTTTACAATCGCGAAGAATTTCGTCACCAAAGTATGATGGCTAAAAACTGCAAAGGAATTATTACCGGTTTTGGTTTGCCATCTTACGAATTGGCTATACGTTCTTTTTTATAAGTAAGCAAATAGATAGCGAAAGCTAAGGCTGCCATAATTGCGGATGCGATACATATTGCGCCCCAACCTTGTTTATCCCATAACGCCAAACCTATTGCCGAACCCGAAGCTGCTCCAATAAAACTCATGGTCATCAAAACGGTATTTAGCCGATTTCTTGCTGCGGCATCTAAAGCATAAACTCTTGTTTGGTTGCTTACGTGTGCTGCTTGCTGACCCATTTCCAGCAATATAATTCCAAAAATAAAAAACCAGAGCTGCGTCCCATAAAAGTAAAATATTAGCTGCGCTAAAAATAAAAGCGCTAAGCCATAACCTACCGCAATTCTCGGTTTTCCCTTATCACCAAGTTTCCCTACCAATGGAGCGGTGAGCGCACCCACAGCGCCAACTAATCCAAACAAACCAATTTGATCGCTTTTAAAATTGTAGGGGTTATGTGCGAGCAGCAAAACCATATTGGTCCAAAAACTCCCAAAAATCATGAACACAAAAAAGTTAATCGCAGAGGCCTCTCTTAGTACTGGCTCTTGCTTAACTAAGGTGGTAATGGAACCCATTAACTTTTTATAATTGTCCTTAAAATTTGGGAAACTCTGTGGAAAGCGAAATTGAATGAGGAAAATAATCGCTACACAAATAATTGCCGCAATGTAAAACATGGTTCGCCAGCCGTAAATCTCGCCTACAAAACCGCTTAAAGTGCGTGAAGCTAAAATTCCCACCAATAAACCGCTCATAATAATTCCAACTACTTTCCCTCTTTGGTTTGGCGCTGCTAAATGTGCGGATAATGGCAAAATTAATTGCGGCACACAAGAACTAAAGCCAATTAAAAAGCAGGCGATTTCTAAAATTAAAAACGTTTGAGCGGTGGCTGCCATTACCAAAGCTAGCACTGCTAAACCTGTGGTAAACACTATCTGCTTTTTACGTTCGAACATATCGCCCAAGGGCACCAAAAACAATAAACCAACTGCATAGCCCGCTTGCGTTAAGTATGCAGTATGGCCAGCCACCGATGCGTTAATGTTAAACTCTTTTGCGATAAGGAGAATTAGCGGTTGGCAGTAATAAATATTTGCCACAATAAAAGCCGTGGCGATAGCCATAATAAGCGTATCAGATTTGTTTAAAGTCACCTTTTTCTAAGTTTGTTAAAGGTTTTATTGTTGAGGATAAAATAATCCCACACAATGCTGTGTTTATACAAGCCTGTGGTATTTGGTTTGGCAGAAATATCTTTGTTGAAACTTGTTTTCTTAGAAAAAAAACTCAAAACAACATTTCTGTGTGCTTTAGATATGGCAAGCGCATTTTTAAACTTACCCTGTACTAAAAATTGGATCAGCGCTAAAAAGTCTAAACAAAACCTAAATGGAATTATCCAAAAAGCTTTTCTGGGTTTTAAATTTTTTCTGATGAGATAATAGTTATTTCTAAAGTTTAGGTAAGTTTTACGGGGGCTTTCTACCGTTAAAGTGCCGCCACCCAAATGCCAAACAGTTGATTTAGCACAGTACATCACCTTGTAACCAAGGTTTTTCACTCGCCAACACAAATCAATCTCTTCCATGTGCGCAAAAAAATTAGCATCTAAACCGCCCACTCTTTTCCAAACCTCAGCTTTGATAAATAAGGCACAGCCCGATGCCCAAAAAATTTCGCAATCATCATCGTATTGATTTTCGTCTTTTTCTACGGTACCAAAAATTCGCCCCCTGCAAAAAGGGTACATCAACCTATCTAAAAAGCCACCAGCAGCACCAGCGTATTCAAATTCGTTACGGTTAATTACCGATTTAATTTTGGGTTGTGCAATCGCTATCCTTTCATCGCCCTCCATTAAATCTATCACTGGTTTTATCCAATTGTAGTGTACTTCCACGTCTGAATTTAAGAGCACAAAGTAGTCAGCCTCAACTTGGGCTAACACTTTATTATAGCCTTCCGCAAAACCATAATTGCTATCGTTTTGGATAATTTTAACCAGTGGAAAATTTTCTTTCAGATAAGCAATTGAATCATCTGTTGAATGGTTATCACCCACAATAATCTGCAAATTATGGTATGACGAATTAAAAACCGAAGGCAGGTACTGTTCTAAAAACATCCGCCCATTCCAATTCAAAATAACAATTGCTACGCTTGGCCCCTTCATAAGCTATCGTGGTTTATATTTCCAACGCTTATGAGACCAAAGCCAAAAAGCAGGTTCAACATTTATTCTATCCTCTAAAATTGCGGTGTGTTTCTTTGTAATTTCCAGGTCTTCGGTTTCCGCCGGATTGTCACAAACTAATTTAAAGTCGCAATTATAAACCCCACGTTTCACCCTGCTGATATCGCAAAAAATAACCGGATAATTGGTGCTTTTAGCTATTTTCTCTAACCCTAAAAAAATTGGAGTCGGCTGATTTAAAAAAGGAATAAATTCTTTGATATGTGCTTGCGCTGGCGTTTGGTCGGTGGCGAAAACAGTAACAGTAAGCTCATCTTTGTGCTTGATGATTTCTCGCATTGCTAGTTTCATTTTAACCATCGTGGTTCCGCTTTTCCCTCTAATTTTGGTGAAAAAATCATTGAAATGGTCACTGGTCATTGGTTTATAAATGATAAGTGTTTTAGCCTTTACCACCAGCGGCGTTACCACTGCGCTCCACTCCCAGTTTCCGTAGTGGCCAACTGCAAAAAAATAACTTTGTTTTTTGGCTTCGTATTTTTGCAGCAGTTCTACATTGGTAAATGTATAATGCTTTAGTAAGTATGCCGGGCTAGCGGAAACCATTTTAATGATTTCAAAAACCAAATCTGTAAAATACCTGAAATATTTTCTTTCAATAGTACGCAACTCGAGTGTTGTTTTTTGAGGGAAAGAATTTTGCAAATTTTCTCGAACTACTTTTTTACGATAACCAACAACGTAATAAATAATATAGTAAAGCGCATCAGAAAACAAATACAAAACAGATAAAGGCAATAGCGATAACGCGTATAAAAAAAATACGATTACTCTAGAAAGCCCTTTATTAATCATTAATTTCGTTTGATATTTAGCTACAAACATAAAAAATTAGAAATGGAAAAAGGCGCAGTCTTTCCTTTGTTTTATCTACCCAATGTAGAATTTTTTAAAAACCTACAAAACCAAAAAGAAAACATCATTTTATTAGAGAAACACGAGAACTATCCTAAGCAAACAAGCAGAAATCGTACAGTGATTGCCGGGCCAAACGGAAATCTTAGCCTTACCGTACCCGTTAAAAAGGGAAATCAAATCCACACCCTATATAAAGATATACGTATCAGTAACGAAGACAATTGGCAGCGAATACATTGGCTAAGCCTGGAAACCAGTTACCGAAGTTCCTCTTATTTTGAATTTTATGAAGATGCTTTTTATCCTTTTTACCATAAAAAATACGATTTTTTGTTTGATTTAAATGAGGAGCTTTTGGCGGTAATTTTAAATGCAATTAAACTCCCGATAAGCTATGGTTTTACAGAAAGCTATCAAAAACAGCCGAAAGATTTAATCGATTTTAGGGAATCGCTAAACTGGAAAAACGTTACAGGATATAAAAATAAGCCCTATTTTCAGGTTTTTGAAGATAAATACGGTTATCAAAACAATTTAAGTATTGTTGATTTATTGTTTAACCAAGGCCCGCAGGCAGCTAAGTTTTTTTAAGCCATGATAAAACTACCTTTCAGTAATATCCACGTTCCCCGTATCAACGTGGTGCGCCGAAAAAGAATCAGTATTCCGGGGCAAATTCCTGGCAGTTTTTTTATTACAGAAAACGCACTTCCAAGTAAGATTTATGTTTTTTCTTACAAAGATGAACACCTAGAAGAGCTACAAACCGAAAACATTGTTGAAGCCATCGCGTTTACAGAGCAAAATCCAGATTATTTTCACTGGATTGATATTGAAGGATTAGGCACACAAGAGGTATTAAATTTTATCCAGAAAAAGTTTAACGTAAACACCTTGGTGATGGAAGATATAGTCAATATCCACCAAAGACCTAAAAACGAAGACTATGGCACTTACAATTTTGTGGTTAGCCGAATGCTAGAGTTAGATAAAGGTTTGCAGCTAAAAAACGAGCAGCTATCTTTTTTACTTTTCGAGAAAATACTGATTTCTTTTCAGGAAGATTATGACGATATTTTGGATCCGGTGCGCAACAGATTACGGAAAAAAGAATTGGGAAATATAAGAAAATTAGGCCCTTCTTATATGTTGTATGCCATTATGGATACCGTTATTGATCATTATTTTTCAATCATCAACAGGTTAGGCGATGAGCTGGAAACCGTTGAAGATCATCTTTACCAAAAACCGCGTAAGCAATTGATGTTTAGGATACAGGGTGTAAAAAAGTTAATGATTGCTATGCGAAGGGCCGCTTGGCCAGAGCGTGACAAGCTACATGATTTGATACGGTCGGCAAATCCGTTAATTAGTAATGAAACCCGAGTTTATTTAAAAGATGCTTACGACCATAGCATACAAGTGATTGATTTGATTGAAAGTATGCGGGAAACCTCCACGAGTTTATTAGATATTTACCTCTCGCTCATCAGCAACAAAATGAACGAGGTGATGAAAACGCTAACCATTATTTCTGCAGTTTTTATCCCCTTAACTTTTATAGCGGGTGTTTACGGAATGAATTTCGCTTATCAAGACCCAAAAACGGGTGTTATCATAAAAGGAAACATGCCTGAACTATATATGGAAAATGGTTATGTGTATTGCCTGATTTTAATGGCTATAATTGCAGTAGTGCAGGTTTGGTACTTTGCCAGGAAAGGCTGGTTCAGAGATTAATTTGGTTTTTAAGCGACCAAATGCGTCGGTTTTTGAACTGGCGATTCCTTTAAAAAAATAATATACTTTGAGTGTGATAACAATTTATCATTATATTTGCCCCATAAAATCACAACAAAAATGAAAAATATTGGTACCCTTATCTTAATAATTGGCGTTTTAATAGTAGTAGGTTCAGTAGTTTTAACTAATGCACATTCCTTTAATCCTGCAGATTCTGACAGTGGAACACATGCAGCGGCAGCTATATTTTTTGGAGGCTTGGCAGTTGGCGGAGTAGGTATTGTTTTACTTGCTAACTCCTTACCAAATTACAGAGAAAAATCTAAACGTTAATTGTTAGTTTAAAAAATCAGGGATTTTTTATCAAACCATACAAATAAGTATAAAACCTGGCATAACAGCCGGGCTTTTTTTTGTTTAAAATTCGTAATCTAAAAATAGTGCGACCGGCTTAATATCATCATTATAATGAGGGGTATGCGGAACATTGACAGTGCTTTTATCGCTTCTCAAGCCAGATGCGATATTGATTATTGGTAAATATTTTATTTCTTTGCCGGCAGCGTAATAATTATTCGCAATTGCTTTAGCAAATGCCATTAAAGGTTCATCGCCGATAGCTAAAATAAAACTAACCTGTTTTTTTTTGCCTAGTTCTACGGCTTCTTTTTGCCGCTGTTCAAAATCACTAAAATCCTCACACTCGTAAGTAATATGCTCAATTCCGCAAATATTTAGCAAAGAAATAACCCTGGCGTACAAGCCAGATTGTTTAATAGTATCTTCTGAAAAAACAATCAGCACCTTATCTCCTAAAAACAAGCATTCTTCGCAAAGTTTTTCAAGTACATCGCTGCCTTTTAAAACTTTTGTTTCGTGATGACCTTTTTTGTTTTCCATAAATAGCTTAACCACAATCTTTTTAAAATGTTTTACAACAAGCTACGGAATTATTTACGCTTATGGTTTTAAAACTTATAAGATTAAACATTTAAATTATTACAAGATGCCATCTTTACAAAAAATAGCACAAGAAAATCCTAAAAAAAACAAAACGAATTATGCCAAAAATTATAACTTAGTTTATGCAAATCATTAAAAATGGACTCAAAAAGAAATATTGTCCTCCTAATTATTGTGGCTTCTTTGGGATATTTTGTTGACATCTACGACTTGGTGCTTTTTTCTGTAATTAGGGTGCAAAGCCTTAAAAGCATTGGTGTTGCCGAAGCAGATTTACTGAGCGTTGGTGTAAAACTGATGAATTCGCAGATGATTGGGATGTTAATTGGAGGAATAATTTGGGGAATTTTAGGCGATAAATTAGGAAGGTTAAAAGTGCTTTTCGGCTCAATCTTAATGTATTCAATTGCCAATATAATTAACGGCTTTGTAACAGACATTAACACCTATGCAGCAATCAGGTTTATTGCCGGTGTAGGCTTGGCCGGCGAGTTAGGCGCTGGTATTACCTTGGTTGCCGAAACCATGAGCGCAAAAAACAGAGGTTACGGAACCATGATTGTTGCCGCAGTGGGATTGATGGGCGCTGTTGTGGCAGGCCTGGTGGGCGACAAATTTGCATGGCATACCGCTTACTTTATCGGCGGTGGTATGGGTTTGGTGCTTTTGGTGCTCAGGTTGGGTGTAATGGAATCGGGGCTTTTCCAAAAAATTGAGCATCAAAATGTTGAAAAAGGAAATATACTAATGCTTTTTAACAATTGGGGAAGGTTTAGGAAATATATAAACTGTACGTTAATTGCCTTACCAACATGGTTTGTGGTTGGCATTTTAATTACTTTTGCCCCCGAGTTTGGCAAGGCTTTAGGCGCTACCGAAAAACTTTCTGCGGGAGAAGGTATTTTATTTACCTACCTGGGTATTTCTCTCGGCGATTTAATTACTGGCTTTTTAAGCCAAGTTTTTAAAACAAGAAAAAAAGTGGTTGTGGTTTTTCTTTTTGCAACATTGGGCAGCGTTCTGCTTTTCTTATTTTCTACCGGAATGGATGTAAAAACTTACCGTTTAATATGCGTTCTTTTAGGTATTTCCACTGGTTTTTGGGTAATTTTTGTTACTATTGCAGCGGAGCAATTTGGAACAAATTTACGCTCCACTGTAACTACCACAGTCCCTAACTTTATTAGAGGTTCTTTGGTATTAATTACGCTGAGTTTCGAATGGCTTAAAACGCCTTTTGGAATCATCAACTCGGCCTTAATAGTAGGTATTTCCACACTTGTCATAGCGTTTTTAGCGGTTTACAATCTCGAAGAAACCTACGGTAAGGATTTGAATTATGTAGAGGAATAGTAAAATAATGAAGTATTTCAGGCATCACCAGCTTGTATTAAAATTTGTTTATAATCATTTAAGCAGAAATCAATTTCTAATTTTATCGGGCATATTAGTTGGCTTATCTGCTGGCTTGGCGGCAGT
>DASVGY010000062.1:0-5020 GCA_036379295.1 Pelobium sp. | reverse complement strand
TATTTTGTTTAATTACGATGGAGCTTTAGCCAGCAACAAACAAGCACATAACGTTTACGGAATGCAAATGGCTCGTTCCAGTTTTGAAGGGATGGTAAAAGCAACCAACAAACGTCCGTTTATTTTAACCAGAGCGGGTTACGCAGGTCTGCAACGTTATACCGCCATCTGGACAGGCGATAACCGTTCAGAAGATGACCACATGCTATTGGGCGTAAGATTATTGAGCAGTTTGGGTTTAAGTGGCGTTTCCTTTACAGGGATGGATATCGGAGGGTTCACCGGCGGACCATCAGTTGCTTTGTATGCCAAATGGATCCAACTAGGTGCATTTAATCCTTATTTCAGAAACCACAGTGCTGTAAATACCAAATCATCAGAACCTTGGACTTACGGCGAAGAAGTAACGGAAATTTCCAGAAATTACATCAGTCTACGTTATAAACTTTTGCCTTATTTGTATTCCACTTTCAACAAATCTGTAAATACAGGTTTGCCGGTAGTACGCAGTTTGGCCATCGATAATACTTTTGACCCGAAAATTTATGATACGCGGTTCCAAAATGAGTTTTTATTTGGACAAGCATTTTTAGTGGCGCCGTTTGAAAGCACCAAAGACTTTGGCAACATCTATTTCCCTAAGGGCGATTGGTACAATTTATATACTGGCGAGTTACAGCGTGGAAACACCGAGAAAATTGTGCCTTTGAGTTTGCAAAAAATGCCGGTGTACGTAAAAGAAAGTAGCATTGTACCCATGCAATCTTTAATCCAAAGTACTGCCGAACAACCAACTGATACCTTAATCATTAATATTTACAAAGGAAAAATTAACAACACTTTTGTTTATTACGAAGATGATGGCGAAAGCTACAATTATGAAAAGGGCGATTTTTACAAACGGAACATCAGCTATAATGCCAGCAGCAAAAGCATTGTTTTTGAGAAGGTTGAAGGCACTTTCAAATCAAAATTTAAGCATTTAAAACTGATGTTCCACGGCTTTAATGCGGAGGATAACATAAAGGTCGGCAAAGCACTGCAAGCAGATTTCGCATCCTTCCTCACGCCAATTTCAAAATTTGACCCACAAGGATCCGCAAACGCAGTAGAAGGTTACAAAGTACAAAGTGTGGTTTTGGATAACGATTTAAAACGATTTGAAGTAAAATATTAGCGGCGCCCACACGGCAAAAGCAAGAACCAAAGTACACCGATAAATTCGGCCTTGGCCTTTGCGGCAACGAAGAACCAGAGTAAAAGCAGAACCTTTATAGCAAAGGGCGCAGCCGAGAGTTTTTTTGTTAATTTTTAGCGAAAAAAAAGTAAATAAAAGACAGTGTTCCAGCGGGCAAAGGCCAAACAGGACGCAAGGCTCTCACCACAAAGAAGATTTTTTAAATAAACAAAACACATGAAAAAAATATTCCTCATTATCTTCCTTTTCATCAGCTACAATAGTTTTTGCCAAATCCCTGATTTAGAGCGGGTAGAGCCTATGTTTTGGTTTACCAAAATGCACAACCCCAAACTGCAACTTTTGGTACATGGCAAAGATATCGCAAACCGCGAGGTTGAATTAACCTATCCCGGAGTAAGTTTGGTAAAAGTGAATAAGGTAGAAAATCCGAATTATCTTTTTCTGGATTTAAACATCTCCGCATCAGCGAAAGCGGGAAAATTCACCATAAACTTTACCGCAAAAGGAAAAAAGAAATTAAGCTACAGCTACGAGTTAAAAACCAAAGATGCCAGCAAAAATCGCATTCAAGGCGTAAGCCAAAAAGACTTTATTTACCTGTTAATGCCAGATCGTTTCAGTAACGGCGATACAAAAAACGATGTGGTAAAAGGCTTACAAGAAGCAACTATCAATCGCGATAGCATGTATTACCGTCACGGTGGAGATATTCAAGGGGTAATTAATCACCTAGATTATTTAAAAGATTTAGGTGTAACCACCGTTTGGATGACTCCCGAAATCGAAAACGACATGGCACACGCATCTTATCATGGTTATGCCGTTACCGACCATTATAAAATTGACCCACGGTTTGGCACTAATGCATTATATAAGCAATATGTAGAAGCCTGCCACGCAAAAGGTTTAAAAGTGATTAAAGATGTGGTGCACAATCATATCGGTTTAAATCATTGGTTTTATAACGATTTGCCAATGAAAAGTTGGCTAAATCAATGGCCTGCTTATACACAAACGAGCTATCGCGACCAGCCAGTGATGGATCCACATGCTGCTGAGGCTGATAAAAAGAAAATGCTCGACGGTTGGTTTGTGCCATCTATGCCAGATTTAAACCAGCGAAATTCTTACGTTCAAAATTACCTAACGCAAAACCATATTTGGTGGATTGAGTACGCCGGGATTGATGGGCTGCGCTTAGATACTTACCCTTATAACGATCCGAAATTTATGGCAGATTGGGCTTCAAAGCTGAAGGCAGAATTTCCAAGGCTATCAATTTTTGGCGAGACGTTGGTTTCATCGGTTGCAAGTCAGGCATTTTTTACAGGTGGAAATACTGTGAATCGCGGTTTTGATACGCATTTGCCTGGCATCACCGATGCTGTTTTAAAAGATGCCATTTACGAAGGTTTAAACGGAAGAGAGGGCTGGGTTGACGGTATCAATCGCATTTACGCCACTTTAGCGCAAGATTTTCTGTATAAAGATGCCACGCAAAACTGCATTTTTTTAGATAACCATGATATGAGCAGGTTCTACTCAATGGTAAACGAAGACTTTAACAAATATAAAATCGGGATGACAATGCTGTTGACCATGCGGGGCGTTCCAGAAATGTATTACGGCACAGAAATTTTAATGAAAAACTACTCAAACCCCGATGGTTTAGTTCGTTCAGATTTTCCGGGTGGCTGGCCAAAAGACAGCATAAATAAGTTTACTGAAAAAGGAAGAACCGCTAAAGAGAATGAGGCATTTAATTATGTAAAAACCCTAGCGCAGTTCCGTCAGAAAAATGAAGCCTTGGCAAGCGGGCAACTGATGCAATATGTGCCAGAAAACGGTTTATATGTGTATTTCCGCTATTTGCCAACTACGGCAAAAGGAACGGTAATGGTTATCATCAATAATAATGAAGAAGAAAAAAGCCTAAATACCAGCCGTTTTTTAGAAAGGCTAAAAGGAATAACAAAGGGTAAAAATGTTTTTACCGGCAAAGAAGTAGATATAGCCGAGCTGCAACTCCCTAAAAAAAGTGCAACAGTGCTTGCGTTAAATTAGGCTAAAGGCAGATGATAAGGTTTTATTAAAACAGGAATGAAAGAAAATACAACAATAAAAGGCTTACTGTTTGATTTGGATGGCGTGTTGGTTGATACTGCGGTTTACCACTATAAAGCCTGGCTGCGTTTGGCAAAAACGATGGGGTTTGAGTTTAGTGAAAAGCAAAATGAAGAACTCAAAGGAATAAGCCGCATGGATAGCCTAGATAAAGTTTTAGGCTGGGGAAAAGTAACAAAAACCGAGGCCGAAAAGCAAGAATTGGCAACGCTTAAAAACGATTGGTATGTGGAAATGATTAACAAAATGACCCCTGCAGAAGTATTGCCGGGTGCCCTCGAATTTTTACAAGCAGCACATGAAGCGGGCTATAAAATGGCTTTAGGTTCGGCAAGTAAAAACTCCGCAATTATTTTAAAAAACACCAATATCGCTCATTTTTTTGATGCGATTGTGGATGGGAACAGTGTTTCTAAATCAAAACCTAATCCTGAAGTATTTTTAAAAGGCGCAGAACTACTAAAGCTAAAACCAACAGCATGCGTGGTGTTTGAAGATGCCTTTGCAGGAATAGAAGCCGCAAAGCGTGGCGGAATGAAGGCCATTGGCATTGGCGATGCCAGTATTTTAACACAAGCAGATAAGGTAGTTGCGGGCTTATACCAGCTAACTATACAAGATTTAAAAAAATTATAAATGTTTAAGCGATAAGAGGTCTCATACCTTACATCCCAATTCTCATATCTAAAAAATGAAGGATTACATCATAAAAAACGAGTGGAACATCATCGAAGAAGGTTTTGACCCACATTTAAACAAAATATCAGAAAGCATTTTCAGTTTAGGGAACGGCCGAATGGGTCAGCGAGCCAATTTTGAAGAATCTTATTCTGGCGAAACTTTAAGCGGAAACTATGTTGCTGGCGTTTACTATCCGGATAAAACCCGTGTAGGATGGTGGAAAAATGGCTATCCCGAGTATTTTGCCAAAGTTTTAAACGCAGCAAATTGGATTGGTATCGGCATTAAAATCGGTAGCGAAGAATTGGATTTGGCAAAGGCAAAAGTGTGCGACTTTAAACGGGTTTTAAATATGCGGGAAGGCTATTTAGAGCGTAGCTTTACAGCCGAGTTAAATTCAGGCAAAAAAGTAAAAGTAAGCGCTATGCGCTTCTGCAGCATTGTAGATGATGAAGTTGGAGCAATTAAATACAGCATCACGCCTTTAAATTTTAATGCAAAGATAGAGCTAAGCCCATTTATAGATGGCAACGTTAAAAACGAGGATAGCAATTACGACGAAAAATTTTGGGATTTTGTAAACGATGAAATCACTAATAACGAGGCTTACCTAACTTTGCGCACTAAAAAAACAAACTTTGAAGTTTGCACCGCAAGTTTTGTTCAGCTAGTAATTGATGAGAAATCTTTAGATTTTAAATCGGAAGCTATCAAAAAAGAAAAATTTGTAGCTCAAAAAATCACTGTAGAAGCAAAGCAGAACCAGCAAGTTAGCTTGGTTAAAATTGCCGCTAATTTATCGTCAGAAAATCATCCAAAAGCACAATTGTTAAATCACGCTAAAGCGGTAATTGAAAAAGCTGCTGCAAAAGGTTTTGATAAATTAAAGCTTGAGCAAAAACAAGCCTGGGGCACTAAATGGGAGCAAAGTGACATTGTTATTAACGGAGATGTAGCTGCACAGCAGGCCATTCGGTTCAATATTTTTCAGCTTTTTCAAACCTACACCGGTAA
>DASVGY010000061.1:0-5379 GCA_036379295.1 Pelobium sp. | reverse complement strand
CGGTAGTCTTCTGCTATTTTTTCAATCTTGGCATATAAAAATCTCCCGGCATTGGCCATTTTAAATTCAATGGCTTTTTTTATTTCTTCCTGGGTTTTCAAACCAAAGCCCTTAGCCTCAATTAAACGGTTTTCGTTACAGGCGTAATAGAGTTCTCCAACACTCTCGATGCCCAACTCTGCCCAAACCACCTTAACCTTTTTTGGTCCAAGCCCTTTTATGGTTACCATTTCCAATATACCTTCGGGCATCGCTGTTTTTAGGGTTTCAAGTTCGGTAATGTAGCCAAGCGTTAACAATTCTACAATTTTGGCGGCGGTACTTTTGCCAATTCCATCTATACTATCTAATTCGGTAAGCGCTTTGTCTTTAATTTTGAAAGGTAATTTATCAATCTTAAAAGCAGCATTATTAATTGATTTCACCTTAAAAGGATTTTCCTCGTTAAGCTCCATAAGCTGCCCTAACAACTTAAATTGTCTGGAGATTTCTTTGTTTTCCATCGCTGCAATTTAACTGTTTTTCTTGTTTTTGGGCGATTAATTAAGTGAAGCCAGAAAAAAAAATGCGCTTTTATAAAATAAAAAAAACAAGAAAATAATGCCGTTTGAGCAATCAAAGGCGCTTTGTGTTGATTTTTTAGAGGTTTTTATCCGTTTAAAAGATGGCAAATTTCGATTATTTTATAAAAGTTGAAATCCAGATGTTTTAAAACTTCGTTTTTACAATCATCAAACAAATTGTTCAACTAAATTAAATTTCTTATGAAAATTTTCGAGAACTCCTATCAGGAGCAAGATGCAGAAAACGAATCGTTTTTAGCTAAAAAAATGCAAAGGCGTAATTTTTTAACGTACGCAGGCGCAAGTGCGGCGGGTTTAGCCTTAGTAGCTGCGGGTTGTAAAAAAGACAAAAATACCTTTAATAGTGGCGTAAATTTAGGCAGCGGAGATGTGGGCGTTTTAAACTATGCGTACGCATTAGAGCAATTAGAAGCAGCATTCTATATCAAAGTAGCCTCTTCGTTTTATAAAAATATTACTGATGATGAGCGAGCTTTATTTACAGACATTCGCGACCATGAGGTGTCACACAGAGAATTATTTAAGGCAGCGTTAGGAAACAGCGCAATTGTTGATTTGGAAGTTGATTTTTCTTCAGTAGATTTTACCAGCAGAACAAGCGTTTTAGCCACTTCTAAAGCTTTTGAAGATTTAGGCGTTTCTGCATATAACGGAGCAGGTTACTTACTTAAAAGCGCAGATTACTTGACTTTAGCAGGCAAAATTGTTTCTGTAGAAGCCCGTCATGCTGCATACATCAGAGATTTGATTACACCAGGCAGTTTTGCCGGGATGGATGTTGTAGATGCCAATGGACTGGATAAAAGCCGTAGTCCGATGGAGGTTTTAAGCATTGCTAAAACATACATTAAAACAGAAATTAACGCTAGTAATTTACCATCTTAAATTAAACAGACATGAATTTTTTAAATATACTAAGGGACATAGAAACTATTGATCCTGAAATTACCGATAAAATTAGCCCTAGAAGAGATGTTATAAAAAACATGAGCAGTTTTGGCTCAAAAGTGGCCTTATCGGCTTTGCCTTTTGCTTTGGGTTCCATGTTTTCAAAAGCCTACGGGCAAACCAGCAGTTCTGTAAATGACGTTTTAAACTTTGCTTTAACGTTGGAATATTTGGAAGCAGAATTTTATTCTTTAGCGCTTACAAAACCACTTTTGCTAGCCCAAATCCCTAATGCAACTGCCAAAAGTGCTTTGGAAAGGATTAGAGACGACGAAAATGCGCATGTTGGATTTTTAACAAACGTTATAAAATCTTTAGGAGCAACGCCCGTTACAAAACCTACTTTTGATTTTGAGGCACCTTTTCCAACCGTTTTTTCAAGCTATGATACGTTTTTGGCGGTCTCTCAGGCTTTAGAAGATACGGGTGTTAGAGCATATAAGGGTCAGGCGCCAAATCTTTTGGGGAATAAAGTTGTGTTAACTGCGGCGCTTTCTATTCATTCTGTCGAAGCTCGCCATGCTTCTCACATCCGCCAGATGAGAAAAGCAACAGGCGGGAGCTTAATGAATCTTAAGCCGTGGATTTCTTTGGGTGCTGATGGCCAAGCAAATGATTCTGGCGTTGCTTCGGTTGATAAAACCTACGCCGGCGAAGACAATGTGATGCAGGGAGGCGTTAACGTTACTACTTTACCGGGAGCAGGAACAAGCTCGACCGCTAAAAAAGCAGCTGTTGAAGCCTATGATGAGCCTTTAAACAAAAGTGCAGTTTTAGAGATTGCCAGCATCTTTATCAAAAGCTAAAAAGCAATTATTATTGATGTATGAGGGGGCGAGAATTTTTTCTCGCCTTTTTTAGTTTGTGAGCGGGTTGTTTAGTGGTTTAGAAAAGTTTTACTCGAATGTTAGCGTAATCCAATTGGCTTTGTAAAAAATCATTTTAATAACCTAACGTAAAATATTTTAGCACCTGCATAATTATTGCCTGCAAACTTTATTTTTAAAGACGAAGCGCTTGTTAGTTGCTCTGGTATTATATATTCTTCATCAAAAAATTTTTCACCTTTATCGCTTGGCAGCAAAACCCGTTGTAACAAGGTATCGTTAATAAATATATCTACTTTTTTACTTTCGTCTGCTCCAAAAAAAGTGATCCGTAATTTTTTAGCGTTTTTAGTTTTGTTGTTTAAATCATAGCTAAACCATTTATCACTTGCTCTCCAACGCCTGTCTTTTATAATTCCGCTATCTGTGTTTTCTCCGTCGAAATTATGATCAACTTCTGATTGTTGTTCTCCGGGGGCAACAAAATCTATAGTGGCTATCTCAAGAGGCAAAATCCGTTGCTCTTGTTCGATCCATTTTTTTTGGTTTTCTGCAACTTTAGACAAGCTACTTACCGGCCAATAAATCATGTATCTGGCATCGTGTAATTCAAAAAAAGGAATGAGCTGTAGCTCTTTATATTTTTGTTGATAGATATATTTTGAAAGCCCAAATACCAATTCTTTTTCGTTGATGTTTTCTAATACTGGTTTAAAATTGTTTGAGTCTGCGATAATTACCGGCGCATCAGAAACAGGATAAATGGGTCCATTAGCAATGTGTGCCTTCCTGTCTTCGTCGGCCTTTAAGCCATTTAAATCGTTAGTACTAGTGGCTGCTGCCAAAACTATCGGCCCATGTACAAATGATATCCAAGACGAGTTATCGGGCAAAGCTTCTGTTGTTGTTTCCATGCGCATAAAACAGGTAATCTCATCACCAGATTTCCATTCTTTTTTAAGCACATAATAGCCCTCGTTATTTGGTTTCAGATGGAGTGGTTTTTTATTTATCCGAATCTCCATGAGCCCGTTTTTTACCCATTTTGGTTTTCTAATGTTTATGCTGAAAATTTTGGGGCTTACAAGGCTAAGTTTTAAACTTGTTGTTTCTTCAAACGGAAAACGGGTTTCTTGCTTTAAAACCAAGTTTTTTTGTTTCCAGCTTAAAGATGATTGGATAAACAAGTTCACGTACAAATCATCTTTGGTATGCGCATAAATTAACTCTCCGTATTTTGCATGATTTTCTATACCAGTACCTACGCAGCACCAAAAAGACGTTTGTGGTTGAGAGTAGGTTCTGTAATGCTGGGGTCTCAACGGGGTGAGGTAAACAAGTCCGCCATCTTTTGGATGTTGAGAGGATAAAATGTGGTTATAGGTGGTTTTTTCATAATAATCGATGTACTTTGTTTTAGGATGTTCCTGAAAGAGATACTTGCTTAGTTTAAGCATATTATAACTGTTGCAGGTCTCGGGACCTTCTTTATAGCACATCATCTGTGAAAAATCATCTGTTTTATTAAAATGTTCTCTTACACTGTTACCTCCAATGGATATACTCCTATTAGTGACCACGGTTTCCCAAAAAAAACTGGCCGCATTTTGCCATGCTTGGTTATGTTCTAATTCTCCGATACGTAAAAAGCCAATTACTTTAGGAATCTGAGTGTTTGCATGTAGCCCGGTGAGCTCATCTTTGTTGTGTAGCAATGGCTGCAGAATAAATTGGTGCGAGAATCGTTCAGCCAATTTGAGGTATTTTTTATCCCCGGCGATAGCAGCCACTTCAGCCAATACCTCGTTCATACCACCCTGTTCACACTTCAGCATTTCCTGCATCTGCTCGTCGCTAAGGTTTGATGTAGTTTTCCAGCACCAGTCTGCAAGTTTTACCAGTATCTGTTTTGCTTTTTCACTGTTGGTAATAAGCCATGCATCTATTAATCCGGCGTACAGTTTGTGCATATTATACCAGGGCACCCATTTTTTATTTAACGAAAAGTTTGAAACTTCAATTTTTCCTTTTGCTACATCTGCCCACATGGCTAATCCTCCCGGTACACCGCCCACGTAACCATTACCGTTTTTCTGTTGGCATCGGTCAAGTTCAGCAACCATATAATCTAAGCGTGTTTTAAGCTCTGTTTGCCCTGTTGCAGCGTACATCATTGCTAATGAAGAAAGATAATGTCCGGCTGTTTGCCCGGCTAAGCCACTACTTTCCCAATTTCCGTAAATGGAGCCTTTAGGCTGTAAACCGGCCTCTATTAAAAAAGGTGCAAGTAAACGGTCTGGCGATAATTCAAGGATATATTTTAAATTGTTTTGCTGGGCTTTTGAAAAGAGCTGGTCTTCAAGTTTAACTGCTGATAACGGAAACAGTTCAACTCTTTGTTGTGCCTTTAACGATTGTTGTAAAATGATAAATGACGTAACAAAAAATATAAATTTTTTCATGGTTTTGTTAAATCTTGTTCTTCACTAGTACTAAATCATGCTTTTTCCGCAAAGCTTCTAATTATTTTCCACCTAAATCCTCGTAATCAAACCAGTCATAATCAGCATGATTTGAGGTTTTATATCCGTTGCTACTTGCGTACATAGCTAAATAAACCCCGGTAAAACCTCCGGCGGTAGTCCTATTTAATATTCTGCCATCAACCTTATCTGCAAGTAAAAACCAATCTCCCTCTTTAGTTGCATAATAAAAGGCGTAGTCTTGCCCACTTGCAGATATTTTTAAATATAGGGAGCTAGCGCTAATATGTTTTTCTGCTAATATTTCAACATTACCTGCTTTAACCTTTGTTAGCCTTATTAACTTATTTCCATTGTTTAAAAGATATTCTAGCTTGAAATGATACTCTGGATTTTGATAAACTAACAGGCCTGCAGTTTCTTTACGCTTAGGTGTAAAGTGCATCAGTGTAGAGGCCGAAAAATTTTTGTTCTGCTGTCTTCGCCCGATAAATGCTGGATTGCCTTTTTCTGTAATATCCGCTGGTTTTAAAAATA
>DASVGY010000060.1:0-5526 GCA_036379295.1 Pelobium sp. | reverse complement strand
TAGCTTTTTTATTGTTAGTGCCAAATTTATTTTTACAAAAAATAAGCGCTAACACCTTTTTAACAACGCCTATTTTTTAACCAATTGATTTTAAGAATATTAATTTTTAATAAATTTTAAGTGCTACCTAAAATAACCTTGTTTATATGTTCGTATTTAAAATTGTCTTCGCAAATGCTAGTTTAACTCTTATTTCTCTATTTTTGGTGTTTGCACCCAGAACACTAAATATGAATGTAGAACTGTTTATCCCTTGCTTTATTGACCAGTTTTATCCGGAAACGGCTCATAATACCTATAAGCTTTTGAAAAAGGCGGGTGTGGATGTAATTTATAATCCGGAGCAAAGTTGCTGTGGCTTGCAAGCTTACCAGGCAGGGTTTTGGGAAGAAGCGAAGCAAGTTGGCAGTAAATTTTTGACTAATTTTTCAGATCAAAATTATATTGTATCGCCCTCGGCCGCTTGTACCGGAATGATTAAAAATTCGTACGGAAACTTATTTAACAATACAGCTATACATAACAAATGCAGGAATATTCAAAAAAATATTCATGAGCTTTCAGACTTCCTTATCAACACACTTAAAAAAGATTACTTTGGCGCTGAATTATTGGGCAAAGCTGTGTTTCATGATTCTTGCAGCGGCTTACGAGCTTGCAAAATAAAGCATGAACCTCGCCAACTACTCACTAAAGTTTTAGGTTTAGAATTAGTAGAGATGGAAGATGGCGACGTTTGTTGCGGTTTCGGAGGGGGCATGGCAGCAAATTTTGATGGGATTTCTACGGCAATGGCCGAACAAAAAGTGCAGAACGCGATTAACGCTGGCGCAGAAATTATTATTTCTACTGATATCTCTTGTTTGCTGCAATTACAAACTTACATCAACAAAAAACAACTCGCCATCAAAACCATGCATTTAGCAGATGTTTTAACCACAGGTTGGGGTAACGTCTAAATCTTTTTTGAGAAAATAAAATAAGTAAAATCGTTAAAAAAACGCTTAATATAATGTATAAAGTAAAATTATCCTGCTTTTGCAAAGCAACGTTAAAATCTGTTCCTGTAAAAATCAAACTGTCCCAATAGTATGGCAATAACAACAACTGACTTTTGTGCCCATCCTTTAACCATTGTAACTTGGTGCGAGTTAGAGCGCTAGCTGTGGAGCTTTTTGAAGCAAGGTTTTGATAATAATTGACCATTAAGTCTGCCGCTGATTTATCGTTAACGTTCCACAATCCAGATATTACGCCTTTTGCACCTGCTGCAATAAATCCACGCGAAAAGCTGAGCACTCCTTCGCCAGAAAGATAAACCCCGTCTGCCGTTTGACAGGCACTTAGCACCACCAAAGCGGGTACTTTTTGTAAGGCATTTAATTCTAACAGATAGTATTTACTTTGGTAAAGCTCTAAAACGGGTTCTCCCAAACCGTCAGTTAAATAAGAATGACTGCTCAAGTGCAAAATATCTGCATTACTCACCGCAGCTTGAAAATTGACTAGGTTTGCTTTTTCGTTCTCCAAAAATTTACCTTTAAACAATTTTTTCAATGCCTTGTATTCTGCAGCGACCGCCGGAATCTCACTTCTGGAAGAGCCAGTTTTGGACAAAAACAATCCTATAAATTTATCACCCCCTGTGGGAGACGACTCTTTGGCGCTTAACGAATTGAGGGAGAAAGCATAACTAACGCTTGTATACTTTATCAGGTACGGCCATTTAGCAATTGTAGGCGCCTTTCCGGGTTTCGTAATCAGGCTTTCAAAAGGCAAAAAATTTAAAACTCCATCTTTTACAACCAGCAATTTCTTTGTCTCCAAGGCCGGCTGTTGAAGCAGCGTTTTGTAAATGTTGTAAGAACTACTATAAAATGCCTGCGGAGCGTTAACCATTGCACCGGGGCCGTTGTAAAAATATTTACGTAGGTAATCATTTACCAGTTTAGAGATTGCGGCAGAGTTGCCGAGGTTTTGCACCTTGCTAACACCAGCATTAGTTGCCCGTATGATGTACGTATTTTTATCTCCACAGAAAAAAATTAAGGCTTCCGTTTGAGCTGGAATTTTTTCTAACACCGTGTTAACATCCTCACTTAAAACCGGATTTTTAATGTTAAGCTGTTTTTGTAAACTTGAAAGTTGAAATTGTAAATCCAATATCTTTTTCAAGTTTGAAGTTTTCGGGTTGGTCTGTTGCTGTTTCTGATAGTAAGATAAAAGTCGTTCGGTATTAACTTTTACCTTAAAAAGCGGATTTTTCTCGACAGCTAAATTGCGGTTTTGGCTGTCATGAAGCTCATCAAACAATATCCGAGATTTGGTTTTTTCTGAAAAGAGCAAAATATCATTTGCGTAGCTGATAGATTTTGTACGCAACCATAAACGATAAGCCTTCTCAATCACGCGTTCTGCCAATGCTTTAACCTCGGCTTGTAATTTCTGCTTTGATTGTTTGTAGGTATATTCTTTCCTTAGCTCTTCGGCAACATCAAAAGCCAAAATAGAGGCCTGTAAAGAAGCTTCATATTTTGCTAAACGCTCTAATGCATCCGCTTTGCCCTCCAGCGCAGCCTGGAGTTTATTTTCTGCGAAGAGCACTTTTGGAGCCGGGAGGCTTTCATCATCACGAGGCTTAAAATCAGCTATCAAACACTTTAATGCTTCGTTGTAATACCTTAAGGCTTGCTTGTTTTTCCCCTGTTTGTTACTGATGAGCCCTAATTGATTAAAAATATAAGCGAGCTCTCTCCCTTTTTGCCCACTTGTTCTTTGTTTTGCTAGCAAATAATATTTTTTCGCGTTAGGGTAGTTACTCATATTTAACTCAATGTCGCCTGCAACGGTGTACGCTCCTAACAACCAATATTTTGTGGACTCATTTTGAGTTCTGGCTTTTAAATGCTTTATGGCGCTAAACGCGTAGCTTTTAGCCAGCAAATAATCACTTTCCTCGTTACAAATATCCGCTAGGTTAGTCAATAGTAAACCGTAAATATCACTGTTTTTGTTTGCAACAGCTAATCCAAGCTTTGTAGTTTCTTTTGCATTTTTTATATCTCCTTTTGAGCGGTAAGAGGTGGCTAGGTTGCAATAAACGGAACTTGCCAATTCCTTATTATTTGCTTTCAAGGCTAAATCGAGACTTCGCTTTTGGATGTAAATAGCTCGCTCGTAATCACCCAAACGCGTATAATTGTTTGATAAAGGTTTTAACAGATACTCTTCAATATTTAAATCAAATGGATGCCGTTGAAAAAACTGATAAGCGGCTTCGTAACAACTTATAGATAAGGGTATGTCGCCGCTTTTTAGTTGGTAATAACCTTGGTTAATTAATAAAAAAACCCAAGACTCATTTTCTTGAGGGTTTAAAGGCTTTCGCCAAGCAAGTTTTTGGGTCGCCATTAAAAAATTTAACCTTTGCAAAGGTTGCTCTAAGGCAAAATTTACTCGATTATCAATCCATTTGGCTAAACTATCCCTATTTTTAAGTTCGCTTTGTTTTTTTTCAAATGTCAGCTTGCTCTCTTGCGAAAAACTATCAAAAACAAGTGATAAACAAAAACATAAGACAAAAAGCTTTTTCAATATCAGGGTAATTTAAGCTAAAAATAGCTAAAATTTCCAGCTTAGGTAAGTAAACAATCGTTCATCTTTTATAGCAAAAGAATGAATATATCTGAACCCTAAAGCCGGACCTTTGCGCACCAAGCCAACTTGAACATCGGCGAAAGCAGCAGTTTTTAAGTCCGCTAATTGCTTGGATGCTGTAGAGAGCAAAATAAAATCTGTATAGATTTGCCCTTCTTGTCCGTTAGCTTTTCTTTGTAAAAGCGATGATTTTTGATAGTTTTTTGTTTGTTGATTAAGGGTTAAGGATAAAATGCCCCCTACGCCTACTCCTACAAAGGAGTTGATATTGTACCGAAGTTGTAATGGAACCACATCTATATTTAAATGGTTAGCCTGCGCATAAAATTCTCTTCCGGTAATTAAAAAACCGTCTCTGCCGTTAAAGCTGGTATCCTTAACTGCAAATTTTTCGGCGATGCCCTTAAATTCATTAGAGTAGTTATAATAACCTAAATAAAGTTCTGCCTGCAAATATTTTTTATACGGAGAGAATGGAGCTATACTAACACCTAAAGAATAACTGCGATTGCCATAATCGTTTAATGCCTTTTTTGCGCCCAACATTCCGTACCCACTGATTATGCCTGGCGAAATACCGGGTTTAAATTTACCGATAGATTTATTGGTGTAAATGGGTTCGTTTTTATCGAAAACAATTGCGGCACCGCTATCAAACGGTTTTTTCTTTGGCTTTTTTATAAACTTAATGCTGTACGCTACAAATCCTTTGGTAGAATCGGCATCGTTTACGCCATCTTGTTGGATTCCCTTGAGGTAAATATTTTTAAAAACGAAGTTTACCGTATCTTTTGTGACTAGGGTATCTAACACAGAACCGCTTAAATAAGAAGAATCCCGAAGATTTACTTTGGGTTTTGTATCCACAATCTTGATGGAAGATTTATCTAAATTTTCGGGGATTTTAATACCAACATTTACCATTTTAGCTGGGCCTTTTCCGGTATTTTGGAAGCTCACTTTGTAGTTTAAGCGTTTATTTTTTCCTACAAAACGATAGTTCATTGAACGGTTACGGAGCATCATTTTATTTGGATCATGTGATGCCACAATTTGTAGTTCTAAATCATACACACCAATATCAGCCAATGGATTATCGGGTATCATCAATGCTGAAATTGTAACTACCGCGTTAGTATCTGCAAGCATATCTGGTGTGGTTTGCAAGCTAAAAAACATAAAACGCTCCTCACCCTTGCCTAGCTTATCGTAAGTCCAGGCATCAGCATTTCTGTATTTTGCAAGGCGTTCCTTAACCAATTCGGCTTTGCTTTTTAAATCTAAAATAAAATTTACCGAAGGGCCATTTTGTGCATAATATTTTTGGTCTGGCAAATAGTTGGTGGCCATTTCTAAAAAATTGGTGTTCAGCAATTTTTTTTCGTCATGATGTAACCTCGCCGTATCTAATAAAAAATTGTCTTTCTTAAACTCTTTATCGTTGTAAAACAAAACAATTGTGCCCCTTTCTTTTAAACTATTCGCTAGCAAAGCACTTTTATAGCCCAAAATTAAAACCATTTCTTCGTTTGGTTTGGGCATATTGTTAGTTTTTAAGGCCAAATTTTCGCCTTCCTTAAAAAATTTATACGCATTTGCCAATTTAGCAGCGTTCTTTTTGATAACAATGGTTCCTGGTTTACGTGGAGGTGGTTTTCCGTCATCGTAATTATTTGTTGCAAAAAGCCGTGGATGGTAAATGCCAGAATCGGAGTAAACATGTACGGGCTCTTTCTGAAACGAAAATTCCCCATCGCCAAATTCCCAAAAATAACTGTAGAAAGGAAGGGGAGCGCCAGCTATGGGCCTCAGCGGACGCAACTCGGAGCTAAATTTTACCGAATCTTGTTTTACAACAAAATTGATTTT
>DASVGY010000059.1:0-13957 GCA_036379295.1 Pelobium sp. | reverse complement strand
TCTTCTCGAAAACCAAAGAAACTAAGGAGTAACCAGGCTGTTTATGGCCAAGCTGCTCTCGAAAACCAACCATAAAACAAGCATGTAGAAAGCGCAACTGGTCCCATGTTTGGACGAGGGTTCGAATCCCTCCGGGTCCACATTATTTAAAACAAGCCCTTGTAAATCAGTATTTTACAAGGGCTTGTTTTGTTACAAATACTCAAATGGTGCGATCATAAAAACCTATTGTTCGTAAGCTCTTCAACAATAAATACTTTTCTTATCCTTCCTCAGCTTACATTTAACAAGTCAATTTTGGCTTCAAGTAAATCCTCCGCATAATAGCGGAAAACACCAATAAATGAGCGGCTGTGATCTTATCGTTCTAGAACTATACCCACCACCATGACTGCTTAAATAATTATCGCTTCATTTGCCAACCCATACCTACACAATAAATCTTAACAGAAACACAATTTGTTTCTGTTCATAAGGTTCCTAACATCTGCTAACTATTATTTTAATTCTGTCCAATCATCTGTTCTAAACGAGGACACTGGGCAACCATTCAAGCCGAACAAATCGCCAACAACAAAATCTTTGAATGCATATCTGATAGCAACGGGTTTGTTGACTGATGGCGAGGATACGTTTACTCCTTCTTTGGTAATTACTGCACTTGCTGGGTAAAACTTTCGGTCTTCACCCGCAATTTCGAAATTAGATAGGGGCTGATTAAATGAAGTTAAACCCAGGGGCGCATTATCAAAATACAATTTGGCTATGTTTTGATCAATTTTAAACTCTTTAAAAGTTGGGCTCTCTGCCTGTATACCTTTTATATTGTAAGTTTTACCTAAAGCCAAAAGCCCTAACCTATCAGCTCCGGTTTTTTTGTGAGATGGATGTATCGTTTCCTTTTCGCCCACATCTAAAATACATGCCATGCCAACATTAGGCAAAACAGAAGACGAATTTAATTGTGCCTCTCGCAAATATGCTGAGTTCAAACCTTCTTTTCCGTATAAAAAGGGCGCTATCTGCATATAGTAAAACGGAAAGTCTCCTATATTCCAAAGTGTACGCCAATTCTGTATCAACGCGGGTAAAAGTTTTTGGTAAGCTTGTGGCTGCGTTCTGTTACTTTCGCCTTGGTACCAAATCACACCCTTTATTCCGTAACCTAATAGCGGATTAATCATCCCGTTAAAAAGGACAGTTGGCGTTTGTACCGAGAAATCATTTGTGCTAGTTCTTTCTGGCGCCTTTATGTCATCAAAGTTCTTAATACCCATGTCGCTCATCCAAGGTTCAATACGCGTACCACCCCAACTGGCATTTATTAATCCAATCGGCACTTTTAACGCTCGGTTCAACATCTCACCAAAAAAATAAGCTGTTGCACTGAACTCGGCCACACTTTCCGGCTCGCAAAGTTGCCATTTTGCATCAACATCATCCAACGGGACCAAACTTTTTGCCCTTTTGACAGAAAATAAACGAATTTGGGAATTCGACGAAAACGCAATCGCTTCTGCAGAACCAATTACTGGTTGGTTTTTATATCCTTTCATTGGCATTTCCATGTTGGATTGCCCAGAACATAGCCAAACTTCACCGATCAAAACGTTTTTTAATTTTAAATTTTTACCATCACTAACGCTGATATCATAAGGACCACCCGCTACTGGCGTAGATATATTTAACTTAAACTTTCCATCACTACCAACCTTTGCAGTATAAGATTTTTGATTCCAGGAAGTGGTGACTTTAACCGTCTTATCTTTGTCCGCGATGCCCCATATTGCTACGCTACTATTTTGTTGCAATACCATATTGTCTGTAAACAAAGAAGGTAATTTAACCTCTGCAATTAGGTTACAATTGCTGGTTAAGATTAAAACAAATAATAAAACACTAAAACTGAATAACTTTTTCATACCGCGGTTTTTACAAAAATTGTGTACATTTTTTTTTATGAGGATGTCTTTTTAATTTAAAATCTTATTTTATCTGCACTTTAAAAAATTCTTTGTTCCAAATCAGACCGATTTTTTCTGTTAGCCAAAAGGGTGTTTTTGCTTTTCCTTTGAGCTGCGTAATGCCATTTGCATGTACTAATGCAGTTTTTAACACCTCAAAACCAACTGTTGCAGCTGCACCTGTTACTAAATTCCCTTTAATGGTAGCGTCTTTTAAATCATCGTGGTAAACAATTAATTTAAATGGGTTTATAACTACGTTATTTTCTAAAACTAGATTAGTTGGCGGCATTAATCTTGTCGCATTTTTTCCTGCACCTAAAACTATCGCCTCTTTACAATCTACAATCATATTACTTTTAACAGAAGCGTGTTTTACCTGAAAATACTCGTTCGGTTTTGGCGTTTCTAGCGCATTCATTACTGAGATGGCTGCTCGCAAATCTGTACCCGCCAATCCTTGCAAATAATTATCATGTACGCTCTGATTCTCCCCTATCAACCTGATGCCTCCAGTATTTTGGATATGATTACCAATAAAATAGTTGCCAGCCACCTCAGAGTGATTCCCATGGCGAAAAGTCACGGTTCCTACACATTCGTAAAACAGGTTATTTAAAATGAAATTATGTCCCGATTTAATCGAGATAATTTCCATTTCGCCATTACACTTATCAAAAATGTTGTTTTCTACTTTGGTGTAAGAATCAAACATGGACCATTCGCTTGTCCCAATCCTAATAATTTCTCCTCCGTTAACGCCTAAATCTGGCCGTGGCCCAAAATAATTATGGTCTATTTGCGAATAGTTAGGCTTTTCTGATAACCAAACTACCAATAACGTTCCCTGATGTGTTTTACCCGAAAATTTGCAATGATCTACTCTGTTTTGCAAACCAAAAACAGAAACCCATTTATAATCAAAAGTCTTATCGGGGTGGTTATAATCAACAATGCTGGAATTAGTCAACCGGCAGTTATTTGACGCTTTTGTAAAAGTTACCACAGCATCTTTTTCAGAGTAACCATCGGCGAAAGCCAAACCATCAACAATTAAATATTCGCCATCTATTTTTAAGGTTGCATTACCAGAACTGATCACCTTTCCCGGATTTTCTGTTGTTAACACGATTGGGTTTTGTAGCGTTCCCTTCGCCTTAAAAACTATCTTCTGATTTTTCCAGTCGCCGGCTTTCATAATCACTCTGTCGCCCGGCCTAAGTATTAGTGCAGAAATTTGCTCGGCATTGCTTACTGCAAAATCTTTGGCGTTTGCAGCTAAAACAAATAGGAAACCTAATGCTGTAAGCTTTAACGTTTTAACAACAGCGCCCATTTTATTGAATTACAGCTTGGTTATTTTTCAAACGATTTGCTCTGATGATTGCCTCCAAATAGTAGTAATCTGCGTAGCACAATGGCACATCCACCTCGGAATTGGCAGGTTTTGAGCCGGTGCTATGCAGCAAAATAAAACCCTTATTTTGGCCTACTGGCGAGGTATACTTGGTAGCTAAATTGTGTAAAATAGTTTGGGCCTTTTGCAAATAATCATTGCTGCTATTTACGTAGGTACTTAATTCAAATAAAGCAGATGCTATTACAGCAGCGGCTGATGCATCACGAGGTTCGTTTGGAATATTTGGCGCATCAAAATCCCAGTACGGAACCAAATCAGCCGGCATAGTTTTGCTATCAAATAAAAACTTTGCTACGTTTTGCGCTTGCGCCAAGTATTTTGGATCTTTTGTTTCGCGGTAGCACATGGTATAACCATAAATTGCCCATGCCTGCCCCCTAGCCCAAGCTGATGCATCGCTATAACCCTGATGGGTCTGTTTATGTTCCACTGCCCCTGTTTCGGGATTATAATCTATCACATGCCATGTGCTAAAGTCTTTACGAAAATGGTTTTTCATTGTGGTGTTTGCATGTGCAACCGCTATTTTATAAAACGTTGAATCTCCGTTTAGCTTGGTGGCCTCAAATAACAATTCGAGGTTAAGCATGTTATCAATAATCACCGGAAAATCCCATTTATCGCCATTATGATCCCAGCTACGAATGGCGCCAACTTTCGGATTGAAACGAGATGCCAAAGTTTGTGCAGCTTTAATAATCACCTCTTTATCATGCTGGTTTTTTGTTAAACGATAGGCGTTACCAAAGCTACAGTAGACTTTAAAACCCATATCGTGAGTTGTTCCGTTAAATTTCTCCTGCTCAATTGGTGCTGTAAATTTGATAGCTTCTTGCTTCCATTTATCATCTTTAGTAAGTTCATACAGGTACCAAAGCTCGCCCGGAAAAAAACCGCTAGTCCAATCTTTTGACGGAACCATTTTAAGTTTACCATCTTCTAAGGTCCGTGGAGAAACAAGCTTTCCACCTTTTGTATCCGCTTTTGCAATTTCCTGAAGCATCAAGGTAGTTTGCATTTCGGCTTGGCTTACTTCCTTTTTAAACTGCAGTTTTGGAGAGCAGCTGTTTAGTACAATCGCTGTAATTGTTGCTAATGATAAGATTTGGTATTTCATATTTTGTTTTTTTGTCATTTAAACACAAAGTTTACTGAGTTTTTCACAGAGTTAACTTGCGGTTGGGTTGTTTGTTTTTTTAACACAGACAACGCGGAGGCCACAGCGCTGGGGTTATTTAATGTTTGCTTTAACGCTTATCTAAGTATTCATCTAGCATCACGTTAATCTTAAAATCATATAAATCATGGTTCAGACAATTTTTCCACCAAATAGGCGCATAACTTGTTTAGTTGTTCCATTTAGCTCCGTGTTCTTTGCGTCCTCTGTGTTGATATTTTTTAGCGTTAAGCTTCTCTTTGTGCGCTTTATGATTAAACTTTGTATCCTTTGTAGTTAAATTACAAGTACAGCAAAGGATATTTAATAGGCAAATTACGGATTACTTCCGCAACTTTGGGCTGGTGATCCAAATTTTTCCACGTTTTAAACCATTTCGGGTTATGATAAGCTATTGCTCCAAAAATCAATGCTGGTTGCGCTACCGGCCAATCTTCCCAATACATTACGTCATTATTTAAAGTCCATCTATCTTTTTCAGCGATATAAGGCTCCATAAATTCAATACCTTTTTTTATCGATTTTCCATCGTTTGTTGTGTAATCGAACAGGTTATTTTCCGGAGTTGAAAGTATCTGGCACAAAATGGTCATCGCGTCCAAATTGAAAAGAGAGTAGCCATAAGGCTTTGTACGAGACATTTCCAAAGGGAAACTACCATCCCCTGCCATTTGATTTGGTAGAAGAACGGTTTTATAACGGTCTGATGCAAACTTTAAAAGTTGATTATTGCCGGTTAACTTTGCAAACCCTGCAATTTGTAAAGTAAAACAAGTGCCATGGTTGTTTTTAGCATTCATTTCGTTGTTACCGTTCTTGCTGGTCATTAACCATTTAAGGTATTCGGCAAACCAATTTTTAATGACTTTTAACTCTGTAGGATTAATTTTCGCACTCATCACTAAGATGCCTTGGGCAACATCTAATAAATGGATGGTATCAATAATTCCAATTCCTCGTCCTTTAAATAAACCTTTGATGGCTTGCGCAAATTCCAAATTCGGATTCATCAAGGTTTCCTGATCCACAAACCAAGCCTTTAAATGTTTAACCGCCTGATTTACATATCGTTCATCGCCGGTAATCTTATAGGCGGATGCCAGTGCCCCAATAACTTTACTGAGCCGAATCATCGCAAAACGATGGGCTGTAAAATTTTCGGGATTGGTGAGCCCGTCTTTTTGGATGTAAGGACCGCTGGGATCGTTGGGGTTTGGCCACCAATAATCTCCCTCCGAGTAAAAATCATGCGTTCCGCCTGCGCTTCTGGCTGATGTTTGTGCGGTAACGGTAATTGGCCGTTGCTGCATTGCCCAAGCTGCCTCGGCCAAAGTCTGCTTTTTTAAAACTTCCTGCGCTCGCATAGCGATTGTTGGTGTTTTATTCAACCGCGACGAACAGCCCATTACAAACAACAGCGCTAAAAGACTTAAAACCCTGGCCATTTACAAGTTTAAAAACTGAGTAGGAATATTAGCTGACTTTACAGAAGCTACGCTTTTACCTCCATTAGTATATAAACTAATGACTGCCCTTCCGTTATATAATTGAACCTTTCGGGAGCCCGAAGAAGTTCCTTGATTATCAATCAGTTTTCCGTCTCCCGTCACACCGAAGTAAACATAATCTTTAGCATCTAAACATAAAACGCCGTCAGCGTCCAACAACTTGGCTTCAATGGTGATTTTACCGTCAGCTTCTTTAGTTTTCGTTAAAGTTAGCTTGGCGGGTTTTCCCCATTTAGCGGTTTGGTATTCTTGCGTTATTTGGTCTGTTACTATCTGCTTTCCCCTTTTGGCGATTACTTTTAGCTCGTTCTTTCCTTCCTGATAATTAACCATCCAACGTAAACCTGCTGCGGGAAAATCCTGACTGTTGCGCTTTTTCACGCCTTGGCTCTTTCCGTTTACAAATAGTTCTGCCTCATCGGCATTGGAATATACCTTTACCATTCTGGTTTCACCCGCATTGCCCCAACGTACGGGCCAAGAATGTCCGTAAATATGAGTCATTAGCTTATCTGTCCAGTACGACTGGAAAACGTAATAGGCTTCTTTCTTAGTGAAATCTCTTTCTACTACCCCTTTTTGGTTCATATAAGGAACCGGGTTGTCTGGACGAACCGGCGTTGAGAAATCTTTAAATGGCCAATATGCTGAGCCGCTTAGCCAGGGCATGGTCTCTTGTTCCTTCAGATGCCAATCTATCAGGTTACAGACGTAAGATTCGCTCCAGTCGCCATCTTTAGAGACTCTTGCGCTTCCACCAAACAAGGATGCATCTCCGGCCCGTTCATCACCACTTCCTGATTTTTTCACTTTACTTAATGCGTCGTCGGGGGATTCTGAATGACGGCGGGCATGGCTGTCTCCTCCCCATTCTACATGTAAAAAGCGATCTACCGAGTCAAATTCCTTTTTGGAGATTTCCTTATATTCGGTGTAAATCCCGCGATACCAGCCTGCCCAGATAGATGGAGAATACACATCTACAATATCCTTACAAAAATCACAGCGACGAATAGCTGTCATTCTGGTTTTGTCTAATTTATGGCTCAAATCATTTAGCTCGCTCATAAAAGCCCTTATTTTACCTTGCTCAAAAGTAGTAAAATCATTTGGCCAATCGTTCTCGTTCCCTAAACCCCAAATGATTACTGCCGGATGGTTGTAATGCTGCTCAATCATGTGGGTGAGCATTCTTTTGGCCTGCGCCTGATAAACTGGCCCACCTAGGCCGCCACGGCACCACGGAATTTCTTCCCAAACCATAATCCCTAAACTATCACACAAATTCAGTACAATTCTGGATTGCTGATAATGCCCTAAACGGATAAAGTTGACGCCCATATCTTTCATCATCTGCATTTCTGTACGAATCATATCTTCTGTCATCGCAGCGGCTACACCGGCATGGTCTTCATGGCGATGCGTTCCCCGTAGCAGCAATCTTTTCCCATTTAACATAAAAGGGCCTTTTTTTACAAATTCAAAATTGCGGAAACCTACTTTTTCTGTATGGGTTGCTTTTTCGCCATTTTGCATCAAACTTACCTCAACAGTATATAAATTTGGTGCATCTGGCGACCACAACATTGGCTTTTTAATGGTCATCAGCGAAAGCTCTTCTTCGGCCTTAAAATTTTTCAATTCTTTTTGGCTATTGCCGATGATTTTGCCTTGCGGATTTTTAACGGTAATATCTACTATGGCATTTTGAATGCTCTGAGGGTTATAGAATCGGGAAGAAATTTTCAACGTTCCTTGTTTTCCTTGTGCATCAACTTCTGCAAGGGCAAAAACTTTGTCGATGGACAGCGAGGGCTGATAGACCAGGTTCAAATAACGATAGAGCCCTCCATAAATGTTAAAATCTGATAAATCTGAAGGGATCATCTCTAAATCTCTGGAATTATCACAACGGATAGAAATAGGAATTTTACCTTCAAAACGCCCGCTAAACAAAGTGTCTTTTTTGAATGATTCCACTGCTTCTGTAATATCGACAGACCATTCATCGTATCCACCCACGTGTTCGCCTACCTTTGTATTAAAAACATAAACTTGCGTTTTCTGCCCTGCACCCTCAAAATGAAGAATAGTTCTTCCGTTTTTATAGGGATTTTCGATTTTCAGCTTGCTACGATACCAACCTGGCCCTTGATAATAGTTCACGTCTGGGTCAACGGCGTCTTCGGCATTGAAACAATGAGGCAAATTTACTTTGGTCCAGATAGGTACACTCTCCGAGCTTCCCGGCTTGGCCTCGCGGTTGGCCTCCCAGATACCGCCCAAATCGCTTTTTAAAAATTCCCAGTTTGTAATGAGTCGTTGACGCTGCTGAGCATCACTCTTTGTTAGCGTAAATAATAAAGCTATCGCTAAAACAATTTTTAGTTTATCCATTGTATTTTGTGTTGACAACCAAACTTACCGCTTACGCACACCAAGTACGCCAAAATTTTAAAGAATAGTGGGTAAAAACGTAAACTTATCGTATAATTATTAACTCAAATTTAAGCAACTCTGAATCGCTTAAACATCTTTTAGCAAAAAAGTACATGCTTTGAAGAGTTTTAGAACCTTTAGGCCCTGCAAATACAAAAATAAACGTTTTTAATCTTCAATCTTTCTACAAAAAATCCTCCCTATGTGGATTAAAAACATCAATTAAAACACCAGGTTCCTTGCAGATTACCCCATGCATTTGATGTGGAGGCGCATAAAACCCGTCGCCTTTTTTTAAAATCTTTGTTTGGTTACCAATTGTGGTTTCAAAAACACCGCTTTCAACATAGGAAACTTGCGAATGGCGATGTTGGTGAGGAGTTCCAACCGCTTCCGCTTCAAACTTAACTTTTACCATCATCAAGTCTTTATTGAAACCGTAAATTTTTCTTTTAATACCCTTCCCTAAATCTTCCCAACTGATGTCTTCCTTTATTTGAAATACGCTGCCTTCCATTTTTTACTTTATACGTATAAACTGAAAATATTTGATAAATGTTGCTGCCGGGTTATCCGGGTTAATTTTTAATTTCTTCTAAAAAATAGCCATCGTCAAAACAATAGCCAATCTGCTTTTTAAGCTGGTAAAAAATCATCCTCAAGGCTATCGACCAAAAAGACGATTCCTGATGGATTGCTTAGCTTAAAAAAAAACAGAAGATTTGCCACTAATTTCAGCGGAGTAAATTTACGTTAATTTTTGATTTAAGGGTATTTTCTTCTAAAACAAGGGGTTTTCCGCTAAATAATTATAACTCCGTAGCATCGATTCGGATTTCGCTTAGGCCTTAAAAAAATTTGGTTAAGTAAAAAAGCGTTGAACGGCCGCCTTATGTTAGCGTAACATAAATAATTTTTGTGGGAGGGAAAACAAACCCCTGCGCTCAGCACTCAAAACAGTGCCTTTTGCTTTTCGCTATTATAAAAGTAAATTTACGCCTTTAAAAAAATCTATGTTTCAACAATTCCGTAAGCTATTACTTCCTTTCTCTTTGCTTTATGGTATCGTTATTTTTTTTAGAAATAAGTTTTACGATTGGGGATTGTTTAAAAGCTATGCCTTTAAAATCCCTATTATTTCTGTTGGGAATTTAGAAGTTGGCGGCTCTGGCAAAACCCCAATGATTGAGTATTTGATTGGTTTATTGAAAGCAGATGTAAAATTGGCTACCCTAAGTCGCGGTTACGGAAGAAAAACAAAAGGTTTCAGGTGGGTAAAGACAACCGAAGATGCTAGCTTAACCGGCGATGAGCCTTTACAAATTAGCAGAAAGTTCCCCAATGTTAGTGTTGCCGTTTGCGAAAACAGAGTTTTAGGCATACAGGAGATTAAAAAAAAACACGATTTAATTTTAATGGACGATGCTTATCAACACAGGGCCGTAAAACCGGGTTTCAGCATTTTACTTTTTGATTACCATCAACTCAAAAAAAACAAATTTTTATTGCCCGCAGGCAATTATCGCGAAAGCTTTAGCGGCAAAAAAAGAGCTAACGTAATTGTGGTAACAAAATGTCCGGCGAGTTTGAATCAGTCGCAAAAAAAAGAATTGGAAAAACTCATATCGCCACATCCGCATCAAACTTTGTTTTACAGCACCATTAACTACGCTGATGATCTAAATTCTATTTTTTCTGAAAATCAACTCCCGCTAAAAAGCATAACTGAAGAGTGGAAAATTTTGTTGTTAACCGGCATTGCTAAACCCCAACCTTTGTTAAACGAAGTTAAAAAACTGACTAAAAACATCCTTCATCACTCCTACCCAGATCACCACCGGTTTAGCCAAAAAAATATGCTTAAACTTGTAGCAGATTTTGAAGCGATAGAATCGGATAAAAAAATAATTATTACAACCGAAAAGGATGCGGTACGTTTAAAAACAGATAAATTTGCACCGCTTATTCTTCATCTTCCAATTTATCAATGGCCAATAAAAATTGGCTTTTTAAACGATGCAAACACACAATTTAACAAGCTCATAAAAGATTATGCTCAACATCATTAAAGAATCAGTAGAATACATCAAACATAGAATTGGAGATTTTAAACCAGAATTAGGAATCATTTTGGGTACCGGTTTGGGCGGTTTAGTTTCAGAAATTGAGGTGGAGCACCAACTCATGTACTCCAACATCCCTAACTTTCCAATTTCAACTTTAGAGTTCCACTCTGGAAAGCTAATTTTTGGAACCTTATCAGGAAAAAAAGTGGTAGCTATGCAAGGTCGCCTCCATTTTTACGAAGGTTACGATATGAAACAAATTACTTTTCCGGTAAGGGTAATGAAAATGCTGGGTATCCAAAATTTATTTGTATCCAACGCAAGTGGCGCATTAAACCCTGGCTTTAGAAAAGGTGATTTAATGATTATTGAAGACCACATTAATTTACAGCCCGATAATCCGCTTATCGGTAGAAATTACGAAGAATTAGGCCCAAGGTTTCCTGATATGAGTGCGCCTTACGATGCCAGCCTTATTAAAAAAGGCCTGGAAATTGCACAATCGCAAAATATCACTTGCCACAAAGGCGTTTACGTTTCTGTTACCGGACCAAATTTAGAAACTAGGGCCGAGTACAAATATTTGCGAATTATTGGAGCCGATGCCGTTGGAATGAGTACAGTGCCAGAAGTAATTGTTGCAAACCACATGGGTTTACCTGTTTTTGCCATTTCTGTTTTAACGGATGAAGGCTTTCCGGAGGAGTTGAAAGCGGTATCAGTAGAGGAAATTATTAAAATTGCTACAGAGGCCGAACCGAAATTAACTAAAATTTTAAAAGAGCTGATTTTACATATATAACTTTGAAGAGGTATTATTTATTCTTGATTTTTAGCTTTTTTGCCCTCCAATCCTTTGCGCAACTTCAACGTCGTTTACCACAAGATGGTGATTTTGAACGGCAACAACGCGAAGGTCAAAATGGAGACAGAGCACAAGAAAAAGGCGAAGAAAACATTGATTCTTTACGAGCCAAGTTAGATGCAAAAAAAGATTCAGTGGTTTATACTGCGCAATACATCAAATACACCAAAGCCGAATTTTTAAAAGACAGTACCCGACTTTTTCCACTGGATACCAGTACAAACGCATTTCATAGGTACCGTATTTTGGATTTGCCAGAACACCCTACCATGAATTTAGGTTTAAATGGGCTTTCGTACCGGGATATGCTGTTTGAACCTTCTAAAACTATCGGCTTTGACGTAGGCTGTCATTATTATGACAGGTATTTATTAAATCCAGAAGATATTAAATACTATCAGGCCCGTTCGCAATACACCGAGTTATATTTTGAAAACCCGGCTTTCGGCAGAAATACAGAGCAACAGTTTCATGTAATACATACCCAAAATGTGAAGCCAAACTGGAACATAGGAGGCAGCTTTGCGAAGCTAGGGTCCAGAAATTATTACGGATCTCCGGGTCGTAAAGCCGACGCACTTTCGGTAAACCATTTGAATGCTGCCTTGTGGACCTGGTACCAATCAAAAAACAAGCGCTACACCTTGCTAGCCAATAGCACTTTTAATAATTTAAAAGGTTACGAAAATGGTGCGATACTAAACGACTCTATTTTTACTACCGAAACAAAAGTGGCGCCCGAGTATGAAGCCGCCAGATTAAACACTGCTAAACATAATAACCGCAACAACACCGTGTTTTTGCAGCAATTTTATAATATTGGTAAGCAAAAAAGTATCGATTCAAATGCAACTATTTTACCCACACAACGCGTAGGATATAAATTAGCGTACAATACCCAAAAATATTTTTTTGTGAATGATGGCGCCGACCAAACCGGGCTTTTAAACAATTACTACATCTATCCAGATTCAAGTAAAACATCAGATAGCACTTTTGTAAAACATCTAAGCAACGAGTTTAGCTATAGCTTTTACATCCGTGGCAAAAAGCTTTCGTTTTTGCGTAACGAGTTGAAAGTGAACGCCGCAATTGCACATGATTATTATGACTACCAGCAATATAATTACAAAATAAAGTTCCAAAATATTACCCTAAAAGGCGATGCCGATTATAGTTTCAGCGATAAAGCAAGTTTAAACCTAAACGTACAACAAATTATACAAGGCCGAAACTTTGGCGATTTCATTTACAAGGCGAGTTCAGAAATAAAACTTGGGAATAAAATTGGCAGCATAATTTTAGAAGGCTATTCGCAAAACCAAAGTCCGGCAATTGTTTATGAAAGACAGGTAACCAACCATTACCAATGGAATTTAAATTTTAAAAAAACGCAAACCCAAAATGTTGGCTTCAGTTACCTGATACCAAAATATAATTTTAGGGCTAAGGCCGAGTATTTTTTAATAAGCAACCATCTATATTTTGCTGAAGGTACCAACGGAGATGCCTACCCTAAACAAGTTGGAAGCAACATTAACCTTTTAAAATTGAGTTTAAGAAAAGATTTTAAGTTTGGGAAATTTACTTTTGAAAACTATTTGGTTTACCAGAAAACAGATTTTGAATCGGTATTAATGACGCCAGAAATCTATACTTTCCATAGTTTTTACCTGCACCAAAATTTCTTTAAAGTGTTAAAAACGGAGTTTGGTTTTGATGTAAGATATTTTAGCACCTACACCGCACCTTCTTACGCTCCTGCTATTGGGCAATTTTACCAAAAAGGGAATATCCAGTTTGATACAGAACCGGTTGCAGATGTTTGGATACGCACAAACTGGAAGAGAGCGAACTTATTTTTACGTTATGACTATGTGAACAGAGGGTTATTTAGTAGAGGTTATTATACCGTAAATCATTACCCAATGCCCTACTCTTTAGCCAAGTTTGGTGTTCGGTGGAATTTTTACGATTAAATGTAGAACAAGGATTAACGGTTGGCGGGTTTTTGTTGAATTGCATTAATGCAGCAACAATGTTGAACTGCACTGAACTAAATAATTTTCGAAAAATGTAAGTTTAACCACTGTCAGCCATTACAATACCAATTTTGCCGTTACAGGTACTGCCATTTGCCATTTTTAAACACCAACACTAAGTCTGAGATGACCGCCCAATCCTTCACGGACAATTCTCATTAAAGTCGAAAGTCGGATGTCGCTTGCATTGTTTTCAATTCTTGAAATGTAGGTTTTTGTCGTACCACATTTTTCGGCTAATTGCTCCTGTGTCAGACCTTGTTCTTTACGAAGTTCTGAATCATAACACCTAATTTAAAAGCTTCAAAACCTTCTTCGTAAGCTTCTCTGGTACTTGTCCCTGTTTTACCGTATTGTTCGTCCAAATGGTCAGTAAATGAGATCAGACTATTACTTGTCTTTTTCATCGAAATATTGTTTTTTAAGTTTTTCTGCAAGTTCTAATTCATTTTTCGGAGTCTTTTGGGTTTTCTCCT
>DASVGY010000058.1:0-20285 GCA_036379295.1 Pelobium sp. | reverse complement strand
AAAATGCTTTGCCACATTGGGAATTGGCAGCAAAATACAACCTGATTGATTTTGAATTAGGTGTAAAAATTACGGGAGCAGGCTTCCCGGTTTACAAAGGAAAAGGCGCTAAAATTCAAAGGGCGCTGATCAATTTCTTTTTAGCGGAAGCAGAAAAAGCCGGTTATGATGAAATGATGGTTCCGCTTTTGGTAAACGAAGCTTCGGGTTTTGGAACGGGGCAATTGCCAGATAAAGAAGGGCAAATGTACCAAGTTGGTTTGGACAATTTGTATTTGATTCCAACAGCGGAAGTTCCGGTAACTAACCTTTACCGCGATGTAATTTTAAAAGAGGATGAATTACCAATTAAAAACTGCGGTTATACCCCATGTTTCCGTAGAGAAGCTGGCTCTTATGGTGCACACGTACGTGGTTTAAACCGTTTGCACCAATTTGATAAGGTTGAGATTGTTCAAATTGTCCATCCAGATAAATCTTATGAAGTTTTAGAGCAAATGAGTTCACACGTTCAAAGTTTATTGCAAAAATTAGGTCTGCAATACCGCGTGTTAAGGTTATGCGGTGGCGATATGGGTTTTACATCGGCCTTAACTTATGATATGGAAGTTTACAGTGCGGCGCAAGAACGTTGGTTAGAAGTTTCTTCTGTTTCTAACTTCGAAACTTTCCAAAGTAACCGTTTAAAATTACGTTTTAAAGGAAAAGAAGGCAAAACGCAATTGCCACATACCTTAAACGGAAGTGCTTTGGCATTGCCGAGGATTTTAGCTTCTATTTTAGAGAACTACCAAACCGAAGATGGTATTAAAGTGCCAGAATGTTTGGTGCCGTTTACAGGATTTGATTTTATTGGATAAAAGTTAAAACAGATATTTTTGAAAAGCAACATCTTTCGGTGTTGCTTTTTTATTGGTTATTTCCCAGTAGCGCCTCCTTTCTCAGGGACTCTGCGATATTTTCCTATTCACCACCAAACTAGTCTTCACAAGCGCAGGAACAATCTTCCCGTTTAAATCTTCATTATCTTTTTGGTAAGATAAAATGGTTTCGCAGTTAAGCGAGAAGGGCGGCGCATCCAAAAAAACTCCGGATGTTTTCGGGTTTTGCAGCCTGATATAACCGCCCATACTTTTGTCGCCATTCAAAACCTCAGGATACACAGGTACGTGTTCAGTGATCAAAACATATTTGAACTTCTTTGTTTTTTCTAGTATTTTACCAACTTGTGCGTTAGTGAGGTGTTGTAACACTTGCCTAATCACACATAAATCTGCATTAGGGAATTGTTCGCTTGCTATCGCATCTAAATGGATGAAATTTCTTTGCTTGTTTCCATGGTTTTTTTGGAGATAAACAATCAAATCAGGAACCACATCAGCTCCGATATAATTCAAATCGGTATTTGCTAACACCTTTTTCATGATGGAAAAATCGCCACAGCCAATTTCAAAAACAGATTTAACTTGATATTTCTGTATAAAATCGATTAGTACGTCGATGTATTTTTCGGTATTGGCATCATGCGTCCCGCTTCCAGAAAAATAACGTTCACCGTCAGTTTTGCCCCAATAGCCTTTTTTGTAAATTTCTGTAAAAACTTCTTCAGCAGATTTATTTCTGTTTTTAAACTCCGAATAAACTCTAAACCAAGAATTTGGGATGATTTTTTTGAGAGAAGATTTCATCAATCATGCACCTTGCTGGTTAAACACGCATATAAATGTGCTTTCACCATCCGCCCCATGTGTTTAATTTTGGTAAATTTTTTATCCTGATGGTAATCTGCCAATTCCTGACCTAAAGCCAAAGTTTTTTCTAAAGGTGCAATTTCATCATTTAAAGAAGCATCGAAAAGCTCCCTCAAGCGGTATCGTCCAAGTTTTACGCGGTGACTGATGATACTTCGCTCTTCTTGTTGGTACTGCTTCATGGTTTGTTCGTTGATAGAGTCCATCCCTAAAAATACCAAGTTGTTGTTTTCTTTAAAATACTGCGGTAGGTACAATTTTAGTTTTCCTTCGTAAGATTGTTGGTCAAAATCTATTGCCCTAATTCGGTATTGGTTGCCCTCAATATCTGGTGTAATATCTACTACAAAGTTGTACGAACGCATATCGCCCAACAAGCGAACAAAGCAACGCTCGTTAAATTTAACAAATTCTTTGCTGATACGTGTTTGGTTGAATTTAACATCGTTAATATATTCATCCACAAAAACATCGCCTGGCAAACCGGGGATGTGTTCTTCTATAAGTGTTTCTTTGTTAGTGATATAGCTAATTCTATTTGGCGATAAAATATGTTCTAGTTCTAGGCCATAAATCCGTGAAGCATCGCCACGTTTAACGTAAAAATGATCGTAATTATCGTTTAAGTGATTGATAATCCGCACCCTAAATGGTTTCGAATTTCCGAAAGAGCAATAATCTATTCTTGAGACTGAAAGATGGTTCATTACCGCTAAACGGCCAGAAGCATGCATTAAAGCATACACATATTTTAAGCCGGCATAAAGTTCCTTCATCTCGCTTTCGTCGTAATAAACGGTTTTCCAAAGCGTGTCTTTGTTATGCTTATCTAAGAGCGGTGTCGCCAGATTAAAGCGCAACATATCCGTGTATTGTATGGGCAATTCTAGCTCCCTGTCAAATTTTATCAGGTAGTTTCTCAACGGTTCTTTGATAGGATAAAATATCTTTTTCTTAGAGGGTACGTCGTTTCTGTCTTGTAAAATGCTCATTGTAATGTGCTATAAATTGGCTTTCGCTTTCCGCTTTTTGCATTTAGCTTTTAGCGTTATCATGATTTGCTTAACAATATATCCGCTTCTTTAGCCACCACTTGCCCAGATATAATAGCCGGCGGAACACCAGGGCCCGGTACAGTGAGTTGCCCTGTGAACAATAAATTTTTGATTTTTTTAGCCCGCATGGCTGGTTTAAAAAAAGCGGTTTGTGTTAAAGTATTAGCTAAACCATAAGCGTTTCCTTTGTACGAGTGATAATCATTTGTAAAATCCTGCATGGCATAACTGCGTTTCACCAACTCATGCCCACGGATGGTTTGCCCAGTTATTTTCTCGAATCTATCCATCATGATGTGATAGTATTTCTCACGGTATTCTTCTGTATCTTCTAACCCCGGCGCTAGTGGTATTAAAAAAAACAGGTTTTCTTTTCCTGCCGGAGCTGCATCTAAATCAGTTTTGCTTACGCATGAAACGTAAAATAGCGGTTTTGATGGCCATTGCGGCGTGGTATAAATTTCTTTTGCATGTTGGTCTAAATCCTCATCAAAAAATAAATTATGATGTTGAATGCCGTCAATTTTTTTATTTAAACCAACATAATACAACAAAGAGGACGGCGACATTGTGCGGCTTTCCCAATATTTTTCATCGTAATTTCTGTATTTTTTTTCGATGAGATTTTGCTCTATAAAGTGGTAATCACCAGCGGCAACTACAAAATCCGTTTCGTAATTTCCATTATTGGTCGTCAGTTTTTTAGCGATGCCATTTTCAATATCAATTTTTTGTACTTCGGTGTTTAAGACGATTTTAACGCCGTTTTCCGTGGCAATTTTGGTCATCGCTTTTACAATTTCGTACATTCCGCCCATCGGGTACCAAGTGCCCATTGCTAAATCTGCATGATTCATTAAGCTGTACATTGCCGGAATTTTTTGCGCCGTTGCACCCAAAAACAAGACTGGAAACTCTAAAAGCTGAATCAATTTTGGATTGGTGAAATATTGGCGGACATGTTTTGCCATCGGTTTTAACATATGGATACGCAAACTTTCCAGCATCATTTTTAGATCGATGAATTCGCCTAAATGGTGCGACGGTCGAAACACATAATCGCCCATGGCACTTTTATATTTATAGGCCGCTTGGTCCATAAATTTGCGTAAACCAACAGAACTTCCTGCTTCGTAGCTTTCAAAAAGCGTTTCTAAATCCTGCATATTAGCAGGGATATCCATAAAATCATTCTCGCCAAAATAAACCCGATAGCCCGGGTTTAATCTTTTTAAATCGTAAAAATCACTGACCTTCTTCCCGAAAAGGGCAAAATAGTTTTCAAAAATATCGGGCATCCAATACCAGCTTGGTCCCATATCAAACGTAAAGCCTTCGCTATTCCACAACCTTGCTCTGCCGCCGGTTTGCTCATTTTTCTCGATAATCGTTACATCGTAACCTTGTTTTGCCAAAATAGCTGAGGCCGCTAAGCCAGAAAATCCCGACCCGATAACATGAATTCGTTTTTTTTGCTGCATATTCACTGATAATTCTAAAATTAGCTATTTTGTTTGGCGCTATTCAAACAAAAGAAACAAAAAACCGTATTTTAAAAAATATGTCGGAACTGTCTATGAATCTTTATAACGAAACTTGTTTCGAGTGTAGTAAAATTATCACTAATAAATACAGCACCTCGTTCAGTTTAGGTATAAAGGCATTTGCAAAAAAATTACGCTATCCAATTTATGCGGTTTATGGGTTTGTGCGTTATGCAGATGAAATTGTGGATACCTTTCACGATAAGGATAAAGCCTATTTAATTGCCAAGTTTAAAGCAGATACGAAGGAAGCTATCGACCAAAAAATTAGCCTAAATCCGGTTTTACAGGCTTTTCAGGAAGTGGTAAATAAATACAACATCACTTTTGATTTGATTGATGCTTTTTTGAAATCTATGGAAATGGATTTGGACAAAACCACTTATACCGATGATAGTTATAACGAATATATTTACGGCTCTGCAGAGGTAGTTGGCTTAATGTGCCTCCGGATTTTTTGCGATGGCGATGATAAAAAATACGAGGATTTATTGCCGCAAGCGAGGAGGTTAGGAGCAGCATTCCAAAAAATTAATTTTTTGCGAGATATTAAAGCAGATTTTGATGAACGCGGGCGAACGTATTTTCCAGGGGTAGATTTTACCCATTTTAATGAAAAAGACAAAAAAGATATAGAAAAAGATATCAAGGCGGATTTTGATGAGGCTTTAGCCGGGATTAAGCGATTGCCACAAGGCGCTAAATTGGGGGTTTACATTGCTTATGTTTATTATTTAGAGCTTTTTAAAAAAATAAAAAACACCAGTGCAGCCACAATTTCTGATAAAAGGATTCGGGTTTCTGATTCAAAAAAGATGTATTTAATGGCGCAAGCTACTTTTAAAAGCAAATTAAACTATCTGTAGCAAATCTCCGTTTATGAAGCTATAAACGATTACAATGAAGATTATTATTGCCATCTTATTACTTCTTTTGCCTATTAAACAGTTGAGCGCCATGGATATTCATCAGCTGCGGAAAGATTACATAGCATCTATTGAGGATAGCAAAAAAGCCGATCAACTGTGCAAACAGCTAAAAGCAGTTAAAAATCCGGACGCACTTACTTTAGCCTATTTAGGTTCGGTAGAAGCCATTCAAGGGAAACATGCCTGGAACCCGGTAAATAAATTAAGTTATTTGAAGCAAGGTTTTGCAACTATTGATAAAGCAGTAATTAAAGACCCCAATCACTTAGAAGTTAGGTTTTTACGATTTAGTTTGCAATATTATGTTCCCGCTTTTCTGGGCTACAGTAAAAATTTGCTAGCCGATAAAGATAAAATAGTTGCCTTGATAAAAAACACGAATGCTGCCGATTTAAAAATGGACAAAGATGTTTTTAGAAACATTATAAATTTTATGGTAGAAAGTAAAAAGTGCGATGCACAAGAAATTGCTATTCTAAAAAAAGCATTAACGTAAATGGATAAAAGCTATACTTATTTACTCATTAATTTTTTTACCATCCTTTTTCCCCTCATTTTATCCTTTGATAAAAAAGTCGGGTTCTATAAAAAGTGGAAGTATATAGCTCCCGGATTGGTTTTTACGGGGGTTTTATATCTGATTTGGGATTCTATATTTACCTTTCAAAATGTTTGGTCGTTTAACGATGATTATATTTTAGGTATCAAATTTTTCGGGCTTCCGCTAGAGGAAATGTTGTTTTTTGTAACCGTTCCGTTCGCATGTATTTTTATTTACGAATGTTTAATCTGCTATTTTAAGCTAAATATCAGCAAGAAATTGGTCAGATATATCAGCGTGTTTTTGTTAGCACTCAGTTTAATTTTGGCGCTTTTATACGCGGATAAATTGTACAGTATCATTAACTTTTTAACCTTAGCAATAGTGCTGCTTTATACCTTAATGAAACCGATTAAATTGGATATGGGTAAATTTTATGTTGCTTATGCGGTTTCTTTAATTCCATTTTATATTGTTAACGGAATTTTAACCGCTATTCCAATTGTAAGTTATGATAACGCACAAAATATGGCTTTCAGAATTGGTACAATTCCTTTTGAAGATCATTTTTATTCGATGTCTTTGATTCTGCTGAACTTAATTTTCTTCGAATATTTTAGAAATAAAGATGCAAAACGAGTTGCCTGAATACACCAAATCTCAGTTAGCTTTACGTAACGGACAAGATAAACCTCAAATTTGGGTAGCTTATCTGGGTCAAATTTATGATGTAACCGCTAGCCGTTTGTGGCGAAACGGAAAGCATTACGAACATTGGGCCGGACAAGATTTAACCGACGAACTAAAAGACGCCCCACACACCGAACAGGTTTTTAAAAAGTTTGAAGTGATTGGTGTTTTAAAAAGCTGAGTTTATGATCGGCAAAGGCTACTGTTTGTCTTTTTTTGCAATATAATCAGCAATCTGCCCACTAATTTCATCCATACCTTTTATACTGGGATGACCGCCCATTTTATCAATATTGTTTAAAGCGATGCAATCAATACCGTAGTATTTACAAATGGTTTTTACAGATTCATTGATGGTCTTGTTCAAATCAGAGTTGAGCACAAAATAAATCTTTACATTTGGGTAGCGGCCGGTCATATAATTAAGCATATAAGCCATAGCCGGTCGAAATTTGTACAAATCGTCTTTCGTCCAATTTTCATATTCAAAGTTTCCGATAGGCGAAGCGGCCCAAGCATCATTAGTTCCGCCAAAAATTAAAATCACATCCGGGCTTCCCAAATTATTCATCCGAGTAATAAAAGAACGTGAGGTATAATCTTCTTTATTATAACCTGTATTGCAAATAGTTGAACCCGAAAAAGAGTTGTTAAGCTCAAGTTTGTAATTGTTTTGGCTGATAAATTTGTACCACCAAGTTTGCTTTACCGAGTTGACATCCGTTTTGTTCTTAATGGTAGAAAAATACCATTGGTAGTTGGTATCAGGATACGTGTAACCATCAAATGTGGAGTATGAATCGCCTAAAATGGAGATTGATTTGATACTTTGCGCATGGCAAACTAGCGTAAAAAATAATGCCAGTGGTAATATTAAAATTTTCTTCATCTGTTAACTGTTCTAATAAAATTGTGCAAATAGGTGGTGGTTAGCTTCGGACTCTCTAATTTTTGGACAAGTTAAAATTAAAGAGTAAAAAATAAAAATATGGTTTTTGTTATGCGCCATTGTTTCTAATTTTCACAAAAAATTTTGCAATGCAAGTTTGAAAAGCTATTTTTGCAATCCTATTTAAATAAAACGCAACGTTTTAAAAATTAAAATAGGCATTAAAATAATAACATGGACCTGTGGCTCAACTGGATAGAGCACTTGACTACGGATCAGGAGGTTAGGGGTTCGAATCCCTTCAGGTTCACCATTAATTTAAGGTAAAGCCTTTTTGCCAAAGCAAAAAGGCTTTTTAATTTTAATAAAATTTTATGCTAAATATTGTTCTCTTTGGCCCTCCGGGTGCTGGTAAAGGCACACAATCTCAAAATTTAATTCAAGAATATAGTTTAATTCACCTCTCAACCGGTGATATTTTGAGGGGCGAAATCACCAACGGAACACCCTTAGGATTAGAAGCTAAAAAGTTGATGGACGAAGGTTTGTTGGTGCCAGATGAAGTAGTTATCGGGATGATATCAAACAAATTAGATCAAAATAAAGCAGCGAACGGATTTATTTTTGATGGTTTTCCACGTACAGTAGCGCAGGCAGAAGCCCTAGATCAATTGTTGCTTTCAAAAAGTGAGGCTATTTCTGGGATGATTGCTTTAGAGGTTGAGGAAGAAGAGCTAGAAAAGCGCTTACTATTAAGAGGAAAAGATTCTGGCAGGCCAGATGACCAAAACCCTGAAATTATAAAAAAGAGAGTTCACGAATACACCACTAAAACGGCTCCGGTTGCTAATTTTTACAAATCACAAGGTAAATTTTACGCGGTTAAAGGGTTAGGAAGTATAGAAAATATCTTTTCCGATATTAAGGCGGTAATAAAAGGCCTTTAAATCAAAAAGCGTAACAAAGAAACTGCTTAATTTTAATCAGATTAAGCAGTTTCTTTGTTTTATAACTGCGGTAAGCAACATCAAATAGTAAAGCACATACCATGTCTCAAGGAACAAATTTTGTAGATTACGTAAAAATTTCCTGTAAATCTGGAAAAGGCGGGCCGGGTTCTGCTTATTTACATCGCGATAAACTGACGAGCATGGGCGGACCAGCTGGCGGGGACGGTGCTCGCGGTGGGCACATTATTGTAAAAGGTAATGCGCAACTCTGGACATTATTGCACCTTAAGTTTCGTAAGCATGTTTTTGCTGGCGACGGGGGCGCAGGTGGTGCAACAATGAAAAGCGGCAAAACCGGTCGCGATGAGGTTTTGGAAGTGCCATTAGGCACAGTTGCTAAAGATGCCGAAACGGGAGAAATTCTTTTCGAGATCACCAAAGACGGTGAGGAACAAATTTTAGTAGCAGGCGGACGCGGCGGTTTGGGAAACTATCATTTCAAATCTGCAACCCACCAAACTCCGCGTTACGCACAACCAGGTTTGCCCGGTCAAGAAGCTTGGCGTGTTTTAGAGTTGAAAGTATTGGCTGATGTAGGCTTGGTAGGTTTTCCGAATGCTGGCAAATCAACGTTGCTTTCGGTAATTACTGCCGCAAAGCCCGAGATTGGCGATTACCCTTTCACAACCATTGTTCCTAATTTGGGTATTGTTTCGTACCGCGGACACAAGTCGTTCATCATGGCAGATATTCCGGGAATCATCGAAGGCGCATCCGAAGGAAAAGGTTTGGGCTTTAGATTTTTGCGCCATATTGAAAGAAACGCCGTTTTGCTTTTTATGGTTCCGGCCGATACTCCCAGAACTGTGAAAGAAGAATATGAGATTTTACTATCTGAATTAACCGCATTTAATCCAGAATTACTACAAAAGCCAAAAATCATCGCCATTACCAAAACAGATTTATTGGATGATGAACTTCAAAAAGAAATGACGGCTCAACTGCCCAAAGACATTCCATCAATATTCATTTCTTCGTTGGCCAATAAAGGCTTAATAGAGCTGAAGGATATGTTGTGGAAAGAGATTAATCAATAAAAAGAGAAGCTGAGCGATAAACTCAGCTTTTTTTGTTTAGGTGGCTTTTGTATGCGTTGAATCAGTCTAACTGATTGGATTAGCCTGACAGCTGTAGATAGATTGAAAAATAATTTGTAACTCAATTGGTTACATACTATATTTGATGTATTGATACTTAACATTAAACATAAAGGATTGCGTACTTATTACCAAAAAGGTGATAGTTCTAAATTGCAGCCAGCGCATGTTAACAAGATAAGGTTAATTCTTACTCGTTTAGATGCGGCACTTAGTGCTGAAGATCTGAACGTTCCGGGTTATCAGCTTCATCAGCTAACTGGAAATATGCATCCTTTTTGGAGCGTGAAAGTCGATAAAAATTTTAGAATTATTTTTCGGTTTGAAAAAGACAATGTTTTAGATGTTGATTATTTAGATTATCATTAAACTTAGATTTATGGGAATGTTTGCACCCGCTCATCCGGGAGAATTAATCAAGGAAACCATTGAAGGATTAAGAGAAGAAACAGGGGATAAGTTGACTTTTGAAGAAGTTGCAAATGGTTTAGAAATAAGTCGTAAAACTCTTTCTGCAATTATTAATCAGAAGCAAGGAGTAAGTTCTGAGATGGCTTTGAAATTAGCTAAAGCTTTCAACACAAGCCCAGATTTTTGGCTAAGAGCTCAAGAGAATTATGACTTAGCCATGGCTAGAACGAAGGTAAATACTGACAATGTGAAAGTGTTTTGGAGGAAAGCTGTTGCGGTTTTTTAGTTTGTAAGTAAATCGTATTTCGGCTTTATTTTAACTCATAATTCTACTGTTGTTCAGGTAAATTTATTATTAGAGAATATTAAAGAAGAAATGGATAAACAAAACAAGAATATAGTTAGAAAATATTTAAACAATTCCTGTTACTCTGGAATTGCAGATAAAGGAGTAGTGCAATCTTAATACTATATCAAGACCTTGTCATAAATAATTATCGAAAGTTATTGCTCCATAACCGTTTGAATTTCATACCACTATTACCTACCTTTGCAGCTCACTAAATAATTAACTATGTCATCAGTAGAGACGAATTATGTTCCTTATAAAGTTAAGGACATATCCCTTGCAGAATGGGGAAGAAAAGAAATTGAATTAGCTGAAGCAGAAATGCCCGGCTTAATGGCTCTTAGAGAAGAGTTTGGCGCAAGCAAGCCGCTTAAAGGAGCCCGGATTGCAGGTTGTTTACACATGACCATCCAAACTGCAGTTCTAATTGAAACATTGGTTGCCTTAGGTGCCGATGTAACTTGGTCCTCTTGTAACATTTTCTCCACCCAAGATCACGCTGCGGCTGCAATTGCTGCTGCCGGTATTCCGGTATATGCATGGAAAGGCCTTAGCGAAGAAGAATTTGATTGGTGTATTGAACAAACTTTATTCTTCGGTGAAAACCAAGAACCGTTAAACATGATTTTAGACGATGGTGGTGATTTAACCAACATGGTTTTAGATAAATATCCAGAATTAGCTGCAGGGATAAAAGGGATTTCCGAAGAAACCACCACTGGGGTGCTTCGCTTACACGATCGTGTAAAAAAAGGAACTTTGCCTATGCCTGCAATTAATATTAATGATTCGGTTACTAAATCCAAGTTTGATAACAAATACGGATGTCGCGAGTCTTTGGTTGATGCAATACGCAGAGCCACTGATGTAATGATGGCTGGTAAAGTTGCTGTTGTTTGTGGGTATGGCGATGTAGGTAAAGGTTCTGCAGAGTCTTTAGCAAGAGCTGGCGTACGCGTTATCGTTACTGAAATTGACCCAATTTGTGCTTTACAAGCTGCAATGGAAGGTTACGAAGTTAAAAAATTGACTACGGCCATAAAAGAAGCGGATATTGTTGTTACCGCAACCGGAAATAAGGATATTGTTAGAGGCGAACATTTTGAAGCTTTAAAAGACAAGGCTATCGTTTGTAACATTGGCCATTTTGATAACGAAATTGATATGGCTTGGTTAAACAAAAACCACGGTGCATCAAAAATCGAAATTAAACCTCAGGTAGATAAATATACCATCAACGGTAAAGACGTTATTGTACTAGCTGAAGGTAGGTTGGTAAACCTTGGTTGTGCCACCGGTCACCCTTCCTTTGTAATGTCCAACTCATTTACTAACCAAACTTTAGCACAAATTGAGCTTTGGACAAACGCACAAGCTTATGAAAACAAGGTTTACGTATTGCCAAAAACTTTGGACGAAAAAGTAGCTCGTTTACACTTAGCTAAAATTGGCGTTGAGTTGGAAGAATTGTCAGCTGATCAGGCTAATTATATTGGCGTAACTGTTGAAGGTCCGTTCAAATCAGACGCTTACCGTTACTAGGTTTAAAGTAAAAAGTTAAAATTATAAAGTTGAAACCGCTCTGAAATTCAGGGCGGTTTTTTTTGTTAATTTAAAATTGATAATGATTTGGGCGTTTTAACACGCTGTCCACTGTATCTTTTTGTCAGGAAAAGCCAAAAAGGATGCCGTTTCCATCGTTAACGCAAAAAAATATTGTGGGCAAAAAACTCCTGTTATTTATTAAAAAAATGTTTCTCTGCTTTTTCCGCGATTTGCCCTCCAATTGCTAAAGCAGCAGTAGCTGCCGGCGAAGGTGCGTTTAATACATGGATAGAGTTGTTGTGGTATTCAATTCTAAAATCGTCTCTCGTATCACCATCTTGTCCCAATAAAAGAGCTCTAACGCCAGACCTTCCGGGCTTTATATCCTCCATAGTTAAAGACGGAATTAAGCCTTGTAAAGTTTTAAGGAATAATTTTTTAGAAAAAGCTCTTCTGTATTCATTAATTCCAAACTTCATATTCTTAAAAAACAGCTTCCAAGTTCCGCCGTAAGTTAAAGCGTCAAAAGTGTCTTTCCAATCAAAATCAAGTTTGTTATAGCCTTCGCGTTTAAAAGTAAAAACGGCATTCGGTCCACACTCAATTTCCCCATTAGTCATCCTGGTAAAGTGGACGCCTAAGAAAGGAAAATCTGGGTTAGGAACCGGGTAAATTAAATTTTTTACTTTGTGTTTTCCTTGTTCAGTAAGTTCGTAATAATCGCCACGGAAACCCACCACTTGTTCTTTTAAATCAAGTCCGTCTTTACGAGCCAGTCGGTCTGCTTGTAATCCGGCACAAAATATCAAGTGTTTAGCCTTAAACTTTTGCGTAATTCCAATTACAGTAGAGTAGCTGTCGTTACTTTCAATATCCACAACCTCTTCGCCTAAAACGGTTTTCGAATTGCTGTTAATTCCCAAGGCATTGGCAATCATTTTTTCAGTTGCATCACGGTAGTCTATAATTCCCGTACAAGGAACTAAAATTCCTGCCACACCTTCTACAAATGGTTCATGTTCTTTAATTTGGTTGGCATCAATCTTTTCAATTCCCTCAATTTTATTTTCTAAACCCGTTTTAAAAATTTTTTCTAGGTAAGGCAGTTCTTCTTTTTTAGTGGCTACTACCACTTTGCCGCAAACATCATGAGGAACTTTGTTTTCCTTAGCAAAAGCCACCAATTCATGCCTTCCTTTCACACAGTTTTCTGCTTTTAACGAACCCGGTTTGTAATATAAGCCAGAATGAATTACACCAGAGTTATTGCCTGTCTGGTGGTCCGCAAATTGCTTTTCCTTCTCTATAAGGATAATATTTAATGTTGGATTTCTTTTTTGAAGTTTATAAAACGTAGCAGCACCAACAATGCCTCCGCCAATAATTGCTACATCAAATGTTTGATTTTCCACGAGATTATTTTTTTTCAAAAATAACGATTTAGTTAATTAAAGACTGTTGTTTTTTATAGTTTAAACACGGTTGTTTTAAATTCGTTTTGGAAAGTTTCGGCTATCCGGTTTTAATTTTTGCTAGTCCGGTGTCTGGGCATACTTCTCGATTATTCTTTACAAGGCCCCAATTTTGTACTGAGGTGTATTGTAGCCCCATTTTATGGAATATAAAACATTCATAGTAGTAATTTAACCGTGAAATATTCAAATATTAATTGAATATTTCACGGTTAAAATTAATATTAATAGTGAAAAATATATATATTAATTGAAAATTTCACGGTTAATATTTATATTTGGTTATGTTTAAACGTACAGCAATTGATGATATAGTGGAGTTGTTAGAGAACTTTCCATCAGTAATGCTTTGCGGCCCACGGCAAATTGGTAAAACAACCATAGCAAGATCTATTGCTGATGCTTTTGCTAAGAAAGCACATTATTTCGATTTAGAGAAAGAAAGCGATGCGTTTGCGCTACGAACAAATGCTCATGAATTTTTGATGAATTTAAAAGATGATTTAGTCATCTTAGATGAGGTACAGCTAAATCCATCTTTACTTTCTTCACTGCGCTCTATTATTGATGAACATAGGGTTGCAGGAAGGTTTATTCTTTTGGGTTCTGCAGATCCAAGGCTGGTAACAGGTATTTCAGAAAGTTTGGCGGGAAGAACCATTTATAAAGAAACTACTCAAATTACCCTTCCAGAAGCTTTGGAACAAAAGGTAACCAAGGAGCAACATTGGTTTAGGGGCGGTTTTCCGGAAGCTTTACAGTTGAAATCAGATAAGATGTGGGCAGAATGGAGCGAAAGTTTTATCCAGACTTACATTTTTCGCGATATAAACTTACTGTTTGGTATTAATTTGAGTCCGCAATTGATCGGAAAATTGTGGAGTATGTTGGCGCACTTAAACGGCGATATTGAAAACATGCAAAATTTGGGCAGGTCTTTGGGCATTACAGGTACTAGCGCAAAAAAGTATTTAGATTATATGGAAGGTGCTTATTTGATCAGGCGTTTGGCTCCTTGGCATGTAAACAATAGTAAAAGATTGGTAAAATCGCCAAAGTTATACGTTAGGAGCTGGGGAATTTCTCATCATTTATTACAGATTGACAATTTTATACAACTACAAAAGCACCCGGCTTTAGGGGCTTCTTGGGAAGGTTATGTGATAGAGCAGATACATGCAGCCGTCCCAAAAGAAATTAAACTGTATTATTACAGAACCCACCACGGCGCAGAGGTAGATTTGGTTTTGGTAAAAGGGATTAATCCGGTGGCAACCATTGAAATTAAATATTCAAATGCGCCAGTTTTAACCAGAGGATATTATGAATGCATTGCAGATTTAAAAACTGAAAAGAATTTTGTAATTACGCCAAATTCGCAGGCGGTAACCACAAAAGATGGGATAAAAGTAATGAGTTTGAAAACGTTTTTATCCGAAGAAAATTTAACGTTTTAAAAAAGCAGCGCTTGACAACGTTTTAAATTTGTTCTGCCTGTATCAAGCCTCCAATTCCTCGTAATGCAAAATATCAAAATAAACTTTTTCGCCGTTTACAAATGGAATAAATTCAGGATCGTGGACTAAAATAATTTTGCTTTCGGCAATTAGTTCAACTTCTTGGTATGCGCCGCAAAAGTGTGTAGATTTAATTACTGCATCAGCAGCTCCTTCTGTGTAAGATAATTTAATTTGGTGTGGGTAAACCGCAAATTCAACGTCTTGTCGCGGTAAAAAGCTTAAGTTTTTTAACAAATTTGCTTTCCCCAACAAATTGGCGACATAAGCTTTTTGCGGATGTAGATATAGCTCTTGTGGATGTCCTTTGCGAACAATTTTTCCGTTTTTTACGATGATAAGCTGGTCAGAGAGAGCTAAGCCATCAGTTGGATCATGCGATACCATGATGACTGTAATCTTTAAAAATTTGGAAAGTCGTTCAATATCATCCCTTAACTGCCGTTTTAAAATGCTATCAATCTGGCTAAAAGGTTCATCTAGTAAAAGCACTTTTGGTTCTGTAATTACTGCCCTGGCAATTGCTACGCGTTGTTGCTCGCCACCGCTTAATTCTACAATTTTTTTTTCTGCCAAATGGTCAATCCTTAAAAACTCCATAGTTTGCAAAGTAAGCTGACTTTTAGCCTGCAAATCTGAGTTAGAAAGTTGCGATGCAATATTGTCGAAAACCTTAGCGTAAAGATTTAAGGTAACTTCTTGCGTTACCATCTTCATCTCATCATGGCCGGGAATCAGCTTTTCAGTTGGGCCTTTTATTTTTTCGCCGTTAAATAAAATTTCGCCTTCCTGCGGCGTAAGGTATCCGTAAATTAATTTAAGCAAGGTGGTTTTCCCACAACCACTCTCGCCAATGATAGTGATGATTTCGCCTTGGTTAATACTTAAGCTTACGCCGGATATTCCAGAAGGAACACCTTCTAAAAAATTTTTGCTTACATTTTTTAGTTCTATCAGCGCCATTTTTTACTTTTTTTTAACGGGGGCGTAAAGATAAAAAAAATAGATGGATGCGCTGATGTTTTTGGTTTTAACAAAAGTAGCCTCACCCCAACCCCTCTCCAAAGGAGAGGAGCTACCTGCTAACGGTAATAACTAATGAACTAAATTATATCTACTGCAACTCACTACGTCGATTGCAAATACTAATGACTAGTGAACTAATTTGTTTAAAACCCGAAAGTTATTCCAAAATTTAAATTCTTATAATCAGCTGGCCCTTGTCCTTTTGCAAAAACATCGTTTAAATAATATTTAAAAAACAAGCCAGCGCCGCCGTATCCAACTCTAATGTTTGCGCCATAGCGGAAAGGTTCCAGGTTGTAATCATCTTTAAACTTCTCTTTTCCGTTAGCTTTGCTCACCTGTTTTACTTTTCCGTTTAATAAAAAGCCAACCTCGGGGCCAAAAACGATAGAAGTCCGATGTCCTTTTTTATCTTGTGGAGAACGGTATTCAAAGTATAGCGGCACTCTAACATATCTGCTTGAAAACCTGTTTTTGGAATAATCAACCGTACTTGGTATTGCCGTTAAGGTGGGTTGTTCTGGTTGTATGGTAACGTTTTGCTTTAATCGCATGTGGTTCCAATCTAAACCCGCTGCTAACATTATCTTTACATTTGGGCTAAATCTTAAGCCAAATTGCAAAAGGTCAAACCCTACATTGCTTGTTTTCCAAGTGTCGGTTTCTAAATAGCCATATCCGGCGGGTGCGCCAAAATTAGAACCAGTATGGTACTGGCTCAAGCCAATATCAAAATGTTCAAAAGTAAGTCCGTAGGTAACATTTGGGTATTTTACTGTTTTTTTTGCCTTTTTAGTACTGTCTTGATTTCCCACGCTCACCTTTACCGGGCCGGCCTCAATTACCACTCTGGTTTTGCTACCTCGTTTTACAATTATTGTATCGGTTTTTAAGCTATCTGCGGTTTGCGCTTTAACCATTTGTCCTAAACAAACAGCCAACGCTAATAAATATATTTTTTTCATGTTTTTAGTTTTTAATCTTGTTTAGTGAATTTGATGAGGCCAAGGTTTATCCCGGTAATTTCATTATCGCTTTCTTCTGTTTTACTTAGCTTTATAATTTTATCATCTCTTTTATCCACCTTGGCAACAACAAAATTCACTAAGTCGCCAACTGAGGATATCCGTATTTTTCGAGGTGTTGCACTTGCCATAACCGTATTTTTGTAAGATGAGCTATTATCACTTAGCAGCGTTGCATCGGCTTTCTTCAAATCTTTAATTTCTTCTTGGGCAATAAGCTGTTCTGTAACTAATTTAGGGCGTATTGGTTTTACGTTTTGTACCGAGGTTAATTCTGAATTTAAAGCCTCGTTACTGCTTACTTCTTCTGTTTTCTCTTCGGCTTTTTCAATTACTTTTTGCAACATTACGGTTGATTTTGTTCTTTCAATTGCTTTTTTAGTATATTTTATTTCAGGTTTTGGTAATTCTTTTTCAGTAGTGAAATCGTCTTGTTTTAAAGCTAAATTTGCCAAAACTTCGTTCCCTTCATCCGGATGCAACTTAATTACATTAGTGGGCTGGGTGTAAAAGCCAATTCCAATCCCAAATAAAATAATAATACTAGCTGCTGCCATCCAAAAAACCGGAAAGCTTTTTTTCTTGCTTTTAGGGTTAATTTGCTCAGAAATTTTTGTCCAGCTATCTGCCGCTGGTGCCACTTCATAATCCTCGAAAGAGGATTTAAAAAAAGCATCAAAATCTTTATCCAACATTGGTTCCATTTTTATATCCTTCCAATTTTAAAACTTGTTCTTTTAATATCGCCCTGGCTCTTGATAATTGCGATTTACTTGCACCTTCTGTAATACCTAGTTGTTCTGCAATTTCTTTGTGCGAATAACCTTCTATGGCATACATATTAAAAACCATACGGTAACCATTACTCAAATTTTGAATCAATCGCATTAAGTCTTTAACATTTATACTGCTCATATCAAAACTAACACTTGCCTGGTGGTCATACGTTTCATCAATATCTACCACATTTAAACTGCGTAAGTTTTTACGATAAAACTCAATGGAAGTATTAACCATTATCCTACGCATCCATCCTTCAAAAGAACCTTCATTTCTGTAATCTGCTAACTTTTTAAACACTTTTACAAAGGCGGTCTGCATCATGTCTTCTGCTTCAAACTGGTCCTTAGCGTAGCGCATACAAATAGCCAACATTTTTGGTGCTGTTGTTTTATACAGCAACTCTTGGCTATGCCGATTGCCATTTTGGCATCCTTTAACTAAATCCTCTAAAGTGTATTTATGTTCCAAATTCATATAAGGTTCTGTATGCAAGATGAGTTAATTTGTTAAAAGGTTGCATGGCATATTAAATTTTTTAAAAAATGTTGAATCTTGTTTGTTTAAACGCTACCGAATTTAAAACAAAAAGCGGTAGAGTTTGGGAAACTTACCGCTTTTAACACACCTATTTGAAATAAATGAAGACATTGAGCCTTCATGGGAGAGCATAAAAATTACTTGAACACCTTTAACTGGTAAAGCAAAAAACTTTAAACATGCTGTTATTGAGGTGCTACAATACTCATCAAAAATCAGAAAATAATTTAAACCGTACATACGTACAAATACGTATTTTTTAAAAATACCTAAAAGTAGGTAGTCTTTATTTTTTACATATTCATTTTAAAAATTGCACAATCAACAACATCTTGCTATTTTAGCAACGATGGAGAATTTTATAGTTTCTGCAAGAAAATACAGGCCTGTTTTATTTGAAAGCGTGGTTGGGCAAAGTCATATTACCAACACTTTAAAAAACGCAATCAAAAACAATCAGCTTGCACAGGCTTTTTTGTTTTGTGGCCCTCGGGGGGTTGGTAAAACTACCTGCGCCCGTATTTTAGCAAAAACCATCAACTGCACCAACCTAACTCCGCAATTTGAAGCTTGTGGCGTTTGTGATTCTTGCATTTCTTTCCAAAATGGAAATTCGTTTAATTTTCATGAGTTAGATGCTGCATCCAACAACTCGGTAGATGATATCCGTAATTTAATAGACCAAGTGCGCATACCGCCACAAGCCGGAAAGTATAAGGTTTATATTATTGATGAGGTGCACATGCTTTCGCAAAATGCATTTAACGCATTTTTGAAAACCTTGGAAGAACCGCCGTCTTATGCTATTTTTATTTTAGCAACTACAGAAAAGCATAAAATTTTACCAACTATTTTATCCCGCTGTCAGATTTTTGACTTTAACAGGATTAAAGTAGAAGATATGGCCAATCACCTAGCAAGTATTGCTGTAAAAGAGGGTGTAGCTTATGATATGGACGGGTTACACTTAATTGCCCAGAAGGCAGACGGTGGTTTACGTGATGCCTTATCCATGTTTGACCAGATTGTAAGTTTCTCTAATAAAGAAGTAAACTATCAGGCGGTTATTGATAATTTAAATATTTTAGACTACGATTATTATTTTAAACTAACAGATTTTTTGCTTACGCAGGATACGCCAGGGGCACTTTTGCTGTTTGATGAAATTTTAAATAACGGATTTGATGGCAACCATTTTATCACTGGTCTGGCATCGCACATTAGAAATGTGTTGATTTGCAAAGATGCCTCTACAGTGAGGTTGTTGGAAGTAAGCGATAACATAAAGCAAAAGTATTTGGAGCAGGCCAAACAATCTCCACCCTCTTTTTTAATAAGTGCTTTAAACATTGCTAATCAGTGCGATTTAAATTACAGAATTAGCAAAAATCAGCGTTTACAGGTAGAGCTCACGCTAATAAAAATTAGTCATTTAGCCCAGGCTTTACAACTAAGCCAAACCGAAAATGTTCAGCTTTTAGCTGAGCAGCTAAAAAAAAAACCTAAAAGTTTAGCAGAAGAGGAGCAGGCACCTTATCATAAAACAGTAAAAAACATTGTTGATGATATTCCAACTTTACCAAAAACGCAATCAATTGATGCATTAAAGCAAGAAGAAAAACCCATATCAAAAACCAATGCAGCGCCAACGCAGGTAATAAGTGGAAAATCTTTGTTAGCTACAAATGCTAAAAGGTCTTTAATCCCAAATTTAAAAGACCCAGGTAGCATAAGAACTGAAGAGGAGCGAGCAGAGGAAAAAGTAGTGGTTACCGGCGCAGAACGAAACCCGTTTACGCAAGAAGATTTAATAAAATGTTGGGTTGAGTATTCTGGAATGATGAAAGCGCAACATAAAATGAGCATGTCTTCTATTATGGATAGTTATACACCTATCTTGAAAGAAGGATTCCGGATAGAATTGCAAATTGAAAGCAAGTTACAGGAAAACGAGCTCACCTTTGAAAAAATTGATTTGCTCAACTTTTTGAGAACTAAATTGCTCAACTTTCAAATCTCTTTAGACCCTTTGATTGCTGAAATTAAAGAAGGCAAAAAGCTGTACACCTCTAAAGATAAATACCAGCACATGGCAGAAAAAAACCCGGCCTTGG
>DASVGY010000057.1:0-4861 GCA_036379295.1 Pelobium sp. | reverse complement strand
CAACGCGATTTCTGTAAGCTGCCTAAATCCATAAAAAAAATTAAATTCAATAGATTCGGTATGGTTAATTAAAAAGCAGTCTGCAAGCTTAACTTGTTCTTGTTGCGTAAGTTGGTTATCTGTTTTTGCCAAGGGAAAGCCTTTTAGAACATTAAATCCCGGGACAATCAAAATTTGAACGGTTATTGCGTGTTGTTCGCAAAAGCTGATTAAGCCAGCTTCGTCAAAACCTTCGTAAATGCCCGATTTTGGAGAAAATACGTAGTTATCGCTGGCAATGTTAATGTCCAAATGCGGAACCTCGGTACTTGAGGCGCTCTTACTTAGTACCTCGAAGGTGTTTTGATAAATCCGACGGATAATTACTTCATACTTTACGGATTGAGTAATGTAATGCAGAAAATAAATGAACAGAAATATATCTGAGATGGTGATTAAAATAAGCAGGTAAGTACTTAAAGAAGGGATGTAAATTCCGCTATCAATATCTCTGATGGTGCTTAACAAAAAGAACGCGTAAACAATAGTACCAATGTAAATACCGAGTACAATTTGCTGAAAGCGGTTGCCGATGAGCTTATCTAACACCCTGTTGCTCATTTGCGAGGCGGCCTGGTTTAGCACAATCATTACCATAGAAAAGCTAAAAACGGCTAAAGAAATAATGCCGGCGGCAATGGCTGATATAATACTTCGGGCGGTTGAGGCATCTTTGATACTTAGCCAGTTAAGCTGCGCCTTTAAGTGCTGACCCTGCCTAGAGAAATCGAAAGCCAGCATCAACACCGCCACTACTAAAAATAAAATACCGATAATTGCCGGATAAAAAGAAATACTATTTAGTATTTTTTTTGAGCGATTTACAAACCAGTACTTTATTTTGCTGAGCATTTTTTTGAGTTAAGCAAGCTTTTCTTTTTTCGGAAACCAAATAGAGTGTTTCTCGGGTGTATGAAATGTCCATGCCAAAACCCTGCTAATTTTACTTCCCTGGCCCATTGCTAAAGTTTTAACATCCACCGCACCAACATCTTTAAGGTAAGCGTAGGCATTTTTAAGGTGTGCCTGATTAGAAATTAAGGTGCTAAACCATAAACAGGATTTTGCAAATTCCTGACTTTGGTAAATCATGTTTTTTACAAATTTGCCTTCGCCACCCTGACACCAAATTTCGTGGTTTTGGCCTCCAAAATTGCGTTTTTCTTCCACAACTTTTTCTGGACTAAGTTTATAAAGTTTTTTTAACGAAGCCATTTGCGCTTCGCCAAAAGTTGCATAAAACGGAGGGTTGCATATTGTTACGTGGATTCGTTCGGTTTTTTCAAGCGCACCCGGAAAAATATTTTTTGGATTAGGTTGCAACCTAAGTTTTATTTTAGATTCTAGCTGAGGATTTGCATCAATAATCAATTTGGCGGCAGCTAAAGCCTGCTCGTTAATATCAGAACCAATAAAAGACCATCCGTATTCGTAGATGCCAATTAGCGGATAAACGCAATTTGCGCCCACGCCAATATCTAAACATTTAATTTGCTTGCCTTTAGGTATTTGCCCCTGGTTGCTTTGCGCCAGTAAATCTGCAATGTTGTGGATGTAATCTGCTCTGCCGGGTATTGGCGGGCATAAAAACCCTTCGGGAATGTCCCAGTTTTTTACCTCGTAATGGTATAAAAGTAGTGCTTTATTTAGTGCTTTTACTGCCTCGGGGTCGGCAAAGTCTATTGTTTCAATTTCGTATTCGTTAATTTTTACAAATGGTTCTAATTCTGGGCAAGCCTTTATTAGCTCCTGCAAATCATATCGTCCGTGGTGTTTATTTCGTGGATGTAGTTTCGCTTTTGTTTTTGGCTTAGCGTTTCGTTTTGTTTTCTTTTGGGCCATAAAATGCTGTGGATGTTAAAAGCCGCAATTTAGCTATTTTATTGCCGCTTGCTTTATTTTGAAAGGATTTGTTTTTGTGAGGCGCTCAAATCATTAGTTTAATTGGTTTGTTTAAAGCATCATTTGCCCAATAGCGAAAACAAGAGAATAACGCGAGTTTTTTTTGCTTAGCTCATCCCAAAATTCGAGCTTTAATCATCCTAAAATTATTATTCAGATCTTTAATCAAATCAACAGTAAAACCTTTGCTTTCAATTAAATCTTTGGTTTCTTTAGCAAAGTTTTGGTTAATCTCAAAATATAAAGTGCCACCGCATTTTAAACTTTTCAACGCAAAATCAGCAATTTTATCGTAAAAAATCAAGGGTTCGTTATCCTTTACAAAAAGCGCTACATGAGGTTCGTTTTTTGTGACCAAATATTCCATTTCCGCTTTTTCTTTTTCTGCAATGTAAGGCGGGTTACTCACAATTACATCGTATTTAGGATAGTTTGTTGGAAGTAAGTTTAAAGCATCATCGCTAAAAAAAGAAATAGTGGCTTGGTTTGCAAAAGCGTTTTGTTTTGCAATTGCTATTGCATCTAAACTTATGTCTAAAGCACTCACATTAGCATCTGGTAATTGATTTTTTAGCGTTATGGCAATACAACCGCTTCCTGTACCGATATCCAAAATATCAATCACTTTGTTCTTGTTTTCTGAAATGATGAGCTCAACTAGTTCTTCAGTCTCAGGTCTTGGAATAAGAACATGTGGGCTTACCGTAAAATGTAAACCATAAAAATCTGCTTTCCCTAAAACATGTTGAATTGGTTTTAGCGCTTTAAGCTCATTTACAGCGTGATTAAAAAAATGTTCTTCTGCCGAGTTTAATTCAACTTGCGCTGTTAAAACACTATTAAACGCGTGTTTTTTTAAATCAGCCATCAACATTTTAAACAAAATATCCAGCTCGCCATCGGTGTAAACCTTAGCTAATTCTTTTTTAAAAGTTTGCTTATAATTTATTGCGTTTAACACTTTTCAAAGGTATAAAATCAATTTTAAGCTCATTGGCTGTGTGTTGGTAAAATTTGCATCTTTTTGTTAGGGTAGTAAAGCTAGCTTGTGCATATTGTTAACTTTGTGTTGTGCAACACGAAAAATATATCCGAAGAGCAATAGAACTTGCTAAATTAGGTTTAGGAAAAGTAAGTCCAAACCCTATGGTGGGGTCTGTGATTGTTCACGATGGCATAATCATCGGCGAAGGCTATCACCAAAAATACGGAGAAGCCCACGCAGAAGTGAATGCTGTTAATCAGGTGCTTGCTAACTTTAGCAATGCGGAAGAACTACTTAAACAATCAACTATCTACGTTACTTTAGAACCTTGTGCGCATTTTGGTAAAACACCTCCTTGCGCAGATTTAATTATTAAGCACCACATCAAAAATGTGGTTGTTGGTTGCACAGATCCCTTTGGCAGCGTTAACGGAAAAGGAGTGGAGCGGTTAAAACAAGCCGGTTGTAACGTTACCGTTGGCGTTTTAAAAAAGGAATGTTTGGAGCTTAATAAACGGTTTTTTACTAAAGTTGAAAAGCAAAGACCCTATATTATTTTAAAGTGGGCACAAACCCAAGATGGTTTTTTTTCTTTAACAGATGGTACGCAACGTTGGATTAGTAATGATTTCGCAAAGCAATTGGTGCACCAGTGGCGGAGCGAGGAAGATTGCATTTTGATAGGTAAGCGCACTGCATTGGCTGATAATCCGCAGTTGAATGTGAGATTAGTAAATGGCAGAAATCCACTTAGGGCCGTGGTGGATAAAAATTTGGAGTTGTCCGCTGATCTTTGTGTTTTTGATAATAGCATTAAAACTTTCGTTTTTAATCAAAAGAAAACAGCAATTGACAAAAATACCTATTACGTAGCGATAGAGAATTTCGATCATTTTTTACCACAATACATTTTGTACCAGCTTTATCTACAAGATGTACAATCCTTAATAATAGAAGGTGGCGCTAAAACTTTACAAACTTTTATTGATGCCAATTTATGGGATGAGGCCAGAATTTTTACCGCTCCAGAATTTTGGGGCGAAGGTATCAAGGCACCATTAATTAAAGGTGAAACCGCCGAAACTATTGCAATAGATAATAACCAACTACATATTATTAAGCCGGTTGCCAAATGATTTATATTGTAATAGCGGTTATTTGTAGCGTAGTGGTGAGTATTAATTTCAAACTTTTTAAACGTTACGATACCAACGCTTACCAGGCTATTGTTTTTAATTACCCTACCGCAGCTTTTTTGTGCTATTTTGGGTTTAAGCCCGATTTTAGCGTGAGGCCTATGTTGCAAGAATGGCTTTTATTTGCACTTGTTGCCGCATTGCTACTTTCTATTTTTTACTTTATTGGAAAAAGCATAAGCACAAGCGGCATTGTTTTAACGGCAATTGCTCAACGGCTTTCCCTGGTAATTCCTGTACTCTCCGCTTTTTTAATTTTTTCTGAAACCGCTACAAATTTTAAGTTATTGGGATTGGTTATTGGCGTGGTTGCGTTGTATGCATCTAAACCAAATGTGAAAACCAGTTTAGCCAAAAAAGTAAATTGGTACCCAATTGTTGTGTTTTTAGGAACAGGTGTGTTAGATGTTTTATTCAATTTTTTAACTAAGCTTCCGCAGATCGGCTTTACGGTTTCGTTAGTTTATATATTTGTTATAGCAAGTTTTTTTGGTTTTGCGTCGCTTTTTTATCAATACCAGAAAGGGATTTTAAAATTTCAGGTTAAGGCTGCGTTGGCTGGTGTAGTCTTGGGGATTTTTAATTTTGGTTCGATTTATTTCTATGTTAAAGCTTTAAAGCTGGAAAGCCAACGTCCGTCTGTGGTTTTTTCTTCTTTAGATATCGGTGTTATATTTTTAGGTTCTTTAGTAGGGATTGTTCTTTTTAAAGAAAAATTGACCAATCTAAATATCATCGG
>DASVGY010000056.1:0-6299 GCA_036379295.1 Pelobium sp. | reverse complement strand
AGGCTTGGTTAGTATTACAAGCAATTGGCAGAACAAAACATTGCCTACGCTCAGGCCATTTTTCTAAAAACATCCAAGCCAAATTAAATCTATAAATTATTGGTTTGATTTTTGTTTTTTCACGAGGCGGCGGGTAAGCGGCAAGCATGCCGGGCTTCAATAATTTTAAATTTGAAGCAAACCTACCACTAAAACATCAAAAACATTTTTTAAATTATTTGCATCTTGAATACATTCCAAAAAGGTAAATTCGATTTGGCTGGAGCGTCCACAAACGAAAATTTTGAGATACTTACAAAAGCTTTAGACGCTTCTATTTCGGGTATCATTATCACAGACAACAAACAACCCGATAATCCAATTGTGTATTGCAATGCCGCTTTTGAAAAAATAAGCGGATATAACCGCAACGAAATTATTGGCCATAACTGTAGGTTTTTACAAGCAGAGGACCGCGGACAAAAGGAGCGTGAGATATTGGCTAAGTGTGTCAAAGAAGGGCTTCCATGCTCGGTAGAGATAAGAAACTACCGTAAAAATGGTGATTTGTTTTGGAACGAATTGTACGTTTCGCCAGTAAAAGACGCCGATGGCCATGTAACCCATTTTATTGGTGTACAAAATGATGTAACCGCCAGAAAAAAGGTGGAGCATGATTTACGGCAGCAAAAGCTTTTGATGGAAAAGAAAGTTGAGGAACGAACCATTGCTTTGAAAGAAAGCGAAACCTTTTTGGCCAGTATTATTGAAACTGTACGAGAAGGCTTGCTGGTGCTCGACCCTAAATTTCATGTTTTAAGTGCCAACCATCATTTTTTAAGAACCTTTAAGGTAAGTTTAGAAGAAACCATTGGAAAACAACTTTACGAGCTTGGCAATAACCAATGGGATATTCCAAAACTCAGAGAGCTTTTAGTGAAAATTTTACCGACCAATAATCCTGTGGTGGATTTTGAGGTAGAGTACGAATTTCCGCATATTGGCAAAAAAATGATGTTGCTAAATGCTTACCGGATAGAGCTGGAAGGACAATTTAAAGATCAGATACTTTTAGCGATAGAAGATATTACAGACCGTAAAGAGATTGAAAGACGCAAAGATGATTTTCTTTCCATCGCCAGTCATGAATTAAAAACGCCTTTAACTACTATAAAAGGTTATATACAGGTATTGCAAAGAAATATCCCGAAAGAAGCCACAGAAAAATTTTTGACAACCTTTAAAAAAGTCTCTCATTACGTTGACCGCCTAAATAACCTGATTGCCGAGCTGTTGGATGTTTCGAGGATACAAACCGGAAATATAGAACTGCATGAAGCTAGCTTCGACTTTGATAAAATGGTGAAGGAAGTGATTGAAGGAATTCAGGCTTCGGCACATCACCATAACATCATTTTAAGTGGAGAAACAAAAGCCACCGTTGTTGCAGATGAAACCCATATTATACAAGTGCTGAACAACTTACTTTCTAATGCCATCAAATACGGACCAGAATCAAGCCGTATTGAGGTGAACATTGCCAATGTAAGCGAGTTTGTAAAAGTTTCTGTTAGAGATTATGGTGTAGGGATGAGTGCCGAAGACAAGAAAAAAGTTTTTGAACGATTCTTTAGAGGCAGCGACATACAAAAGCGTTTCCCGGGGATGGGTATTGGTTTATACGTTTGTGACCAAATCATCAAAAACCATAACGGCACTTTATGGGTAGAGAGCGAAAAAGGAAAAGGCGCTACCTTTAGCTTTACATTACCAAAAAAAGGAAAGGGTTTACATGAGCAGTAAAAAAATATTGATTTGCGACGATGATGAGGGAATTTTAGATGTTTTAGGACTGATTTTGGAGGATAGCGGACATACCATTATTTCGGAAATAAACAGCCTCAATGTAAAAACGGTTTTAGAGACTCAACACCCAGATTTGGTAATTTTAGATTTGTGGATGCCGGTTTTATCTGGCGATCAAATTCTTAAAATGATCCGTAACCATCCGCAGTACCATGATTTACCGGTCGTTATCATTTCGGCAAGCAGGGATGGCGAGCAAATTGCTACTGCTTTAAAAGCCGACGCCTTTATTGCCAAACCCTTTGATTATGACGAATTGTTGGAGGTGGTTGAGGGGTTGATTGGATAAGTATTTGTTTTAATTAGCGTCGCCAAAAACAAAAAAAACGGTACAAGCCAACTCCTTAGAAAATCCATAAGTTAAAGGATAATCCAACTTAACATCTTTTAAATTTGAAGGCGCTGAATTACGCTTCCAAAAAAAAATTCTTAGCTGGCCCTGAATTTTTAAAATCACACCATTTTTTTTGAAACAAAATAACACTGTATAAAATTTCAACCGATTCCGCCAACCTTCCCCCGGCGTTCTTCCACAATCCTTCGAGAAATAGGTTCGTTTTCTCGAAGAAGTCCCGAAGCGGTCTCGAAGAAATCCTAGATTATTCGGAAATATCCGGCAAAGGTCGGCAAAGTTCGGCACTAAATTTCCGAAGCCTTGCCGAAGATTTTACACTCGCTTATCTTAAATTGCAACCCTATAAGAATCAGGGCAGCGCTTTCGGCGCTTGATGCTTTAGCTAACTAAAACAGCTCCGATAAAAAAATTGAATTAAAACGCATAATTTTTATATTTTTATTTCTTAATGCGATATGCCATGATATTAAAAAACCAGTTTGTAAAATATATTTTATTGTCCGTTATGGTACTAACATGCGGAAGCGCTTGTAAAAAGAACGGACAAGAACCACCTACCGATAAAAAACCCGATGAGTTTGGCAAAATTGCCTACTTCGCCCAGGCCTCCGGAAAAAATAACAAGCTGCCAGCTAGTACAAACAAGGGAGTAAAAGTTATGGCGGATGCCCAAAATACGGTGGCTGTTGACTGGTCTTCGGCATCGGTTTGGGTAGAGAAAATTTCTTTTACAGGTAAAAACACCCAAGTTTTAGATACCACCATCATGGTTAAAAAAAAGTTAAACATTTTTAATTCTGGTGCTTTAATGGGAGTAATCAAATTGCCAGCCGGAGCTTATAAAGACATTAATGTAAAAATGTACTGCCGAAAAAATTCATCCGAAGAGTTTGGAATTGATTTTTTAGGCATGTTTACCAATACCCGAGGCGAAAAAGACAGTTTGATGGTACGCAGTTCCATTGACTTTGACGTGGCGGTTAAAGTAAATGACATTGTACTGAACCCAGCAGATAATTATAAAGCAACATTTAATTTCGACCTAGCTAAGGTACTCACCGGTATTTCCAATTTGGCAATAGAAAACAACCTGAAAAGCCATCGCGGCAACTTATATGTAATTTGGAAAGGGGGCTCACAAGACATTCCTTTTTATAACCAAATTATACAAAACTGGCAAAATGTAGCCAGCATTACCATTACTAAAGAGGGTGCAAATCCCGACTGGAAATAGCAGCGTTGCCCGTAATATAGCCTAACAGTAAAAAGGGGCAGAAATTTTACCAAGAAATTTCCTCGATAAACAGTGCTAAAAAAAGTATCAAAAAACTAGCTACAATGCCCGCTTATATAAAGCGTTTTATTGTTAAACATTTAGCCGATAAAACGTCTCCGTAAATCTTAATCTCAAAAAAATGTATAAAAAAATCGCCATTGGATTTGTAGCCTTTCTTATCATCATCTTGGTAGTTTTAGCAAGTATCCCTTTGCTTTTTAAGGATAAAATTGTTGCCGGCGTAAAAACTGCCATCAATAAAAACGTGAACGCCAATGTTAATTTCAAAGCCATTGATTTAAGCATTTTAAGTACCTTCCCTAATTTAGGCGTACAGCTTAATGATTTAGTAATAATAGGTGTTGATAGTTTCGCCAACGATACACTGGCAAACATAAACACGCTGGAACTCAACCTCAATCTGATGAGCGTAATTAAAGGCGAAAGCTATCAAATTAATTCGGTAAACCTTTTTGAGCCAAACATTTACGCCAAAGTTTTGAAAAGCGGAAAGGCAAATTGGGATATCATGAAAGTGGATTCTACACAAACTACTCCTGTCGATACCGCTCAAACAAAATTTAAAGCGAGCTTACAAAAATACAGCATCGAAAAAGGGAATATCATTTATGACGATGCTTCATTAGGCTTTTACATGGATATCAAAGATGTTAATCACTCTGGAACGGGCGATTTTACACAGGATTTATTCCAACTTAAAACGGCATCAGAAGTAGAACATTTAACGGTAAAATATGCAGGAATTCCTTATTTAAACGATGTAAAGTTGAACGCTGAGTTGCCGATTAATATCGATATGAAAAATATGAAATTCAGTTTTGGTGATAACAAAATTAAACTGAACGATCTTGTCTTGGCACTTACCGGGAGTTTAGCGATGCCAAACGATACGGATATGCTCATTGATTTTAAGTTTGACGCACAACAATCAGATCTTAAAAACTTCCTTTCTTTAATTCCGGCCATCTACGCCAATAATTTTAAGGATATGGATGCCAGCGGAAAATTTGCCTTCAACGGATTTGCAAAGGGAACTTATAACGAGAAATCTTTGCCCGCTTTTGATGTTAACCTGAGCATTAAAGATGGTAAAATGAAATATGCAGGTTTGCCGGCAGCCATAAATGATATTCAGGTGAATGCAAAAATCACCAATCCGGATGGCGTAATTGACCATACCGAAGTAAACATTCCTGCTTTCCACCTTGCTTTTGATAAAGCACCAATTGACGGAAGATTACTTGTAAAAACACCAACCAGCGACCCTTATATTGATATGGCGCTGAAAGGGAAACTAGATTTAAAGCAGCTCACCACTATTTTTCCGATGAAGGATATGACCATAAGTGGAATTTTAGATGCTGATGTACAGGCGAAAGGAAATAAATCTGCAATTGATAAACAGCAGTACCAAAACTTTAACGCCGCCGGTCAAATGCTGGCCAGTAATTTCATTTACACCGGTGCGGCGGTAGCAAAACCAGTTAGTATCAGCTCTGCTAAAATGACTTTTAACCCTAAGAACATCACCTTGACTAATTTGAAAGCAAAAGTGGGGAAAAGCGATTTTGCAGCAAACGGAAGCATTAACAATTATTTGGGTTACATTTTTAACAAGAACCAAGATTTAGGCGGAACGTTCAACTTAACATCCAACCTAATGGATATTAATGAGTTGATGGGGCCTGAAAATACAGCTACCGCGAAAACGGATACTTCCAAACTGACTTTGATAAAAGTACCTGCAAACATTAACTTTTTAGCTAGTGTAGCTGCAAAACAGGTATTGTACGATAATTACAATATCACCAATGCAAAAGGCGCTTTATTGGTAAAAGACCAAAGCGTTTATTTTAAAAACATGGCTTTGCAAATGTTAGGCGGAACGGTGAAAATGGATGGCATGTACACCACCAAAGACCCTAAAAAACCTTTTGTTGATATTGACTTTGGTATCGAGAAAATGAGCATTCAAAAGGCATTTAGTACCTTTAACACTGTTAAACTTTTGGCGCCAGTGGCAAAATATACCAATGGTGTTTTTAGTACTAAGCTTAAATTTAACTCTTTACTTAAACAAGATATGATGCCGGTATACTCCAGCATTAACGCTTCTGGTTTGGCAAACATTATTGAAGCCGTAGTAGATGGCTTTGAGCCCTTAAATAAACTGGCTTCATCTTTAAGCAACGGAAATCTGAAGAAATTAGAAATCCATGATTTACTGACCAAATTTAACATTACCGATGGCCGGTTAAACGTAGCTCCATTTAACATCAAAAAAGGCGATATTTTGATGAACATTGCAGGTTCAAACGGCTTAGACCAAAGTTTAGACTATGTAATTGGCATAAATTTGCCAAGGGCGATGTTGGGCAAAGCAAATGAAACCGCAAACAGCTTATTAGCGAGTTTAAACAAAAAAATCGGCAGTAATGTGGAGGTAAGTGATATGGTAAAAGTAAACGCAATTTTGGGCGGCACAGTTAGCAAACCAAGCCTTAAATTAGATTTAGGTGGCGATTTAAAAAACGAAGCTAAAAGCGTAGTCAATCAACTTGTCGCAGATAAAAAAGCCGAGTTTGAACAAAAAGCGAGAGAGGAAATTACCAAATATACTGACCAGGCGAAAGAAAAGCTTCAGGAAAAAACAGACACTTTGAAAAAGGAAGTGGAGAAAAGAATACAAAACGAGGTGAAGAATAAGCTAAATAGCTTTTTCAAGAAAAAACCTACGAAGGATAGCATTTAAAACTGGCTAACGCAGGGTCGTCTTGACAGACCCTGCTTGGACAAAAGGAT
>DASVGY010000055.1:0-12087 GCA_036379295.1 Pelobium sp. | reverse complement strand
ATACAACGCTTTAACCAACGGTGCGTCATGTCGATAGAACGCCGGGCATAATGATATTCGCAGGGGTAAGGAGTGCATTCATCAAAAGCCATAATAATATCCGCACCAATTTTTCTTTGCGTATCCATTACATTTTCTGGCGTAAATAAATGCTTTGAACCGTCAATGTGTGATCTAAATGTTACGCCTTCTTCCTTAATTTTGCGCACTTCCGTTAAAGAATAAACCTGATAGCCACCGCTATCCGTTAAAATTGGCTTATCCCAGCCCATAAATTTATGTAAGCCACCGGCAAGTTTAATGGTTTCTAAACCCGGCCTTAAATATAAATGGTACGTATTACCTAAGATAATTTGTGCTGCTATATCATCTTTAAGTTCTCTTTGGTGTACCGCTTTTACCGTTCCAGCAGTACCTACGGGCATAAAAATTGGAGTTTTAATAACGCCGTGATCGGTAGTAATTTCACCTGCTCTTGCTTTACAGTTTTTATCTTGTACTGCTAATTTAAACTTCATTTACAAATATGATATAAGCCTGCAAAAGTAGTAAAATTTGAGCGAATAGGACTGTTTGTTTTTGTTGCCTCACTTAAGCACTCTCAGAATTAGGAGGAGTAATTTCGTGGTGTAACATCGCTCTAAGCGGAATTAAATGTTGTAACTGGGAGCAATGAAATTTTTAGGGCGTTTTAACACGCTTTCCACTATATCTTTTTGGCAGAAAAAGCCAAAAAGGATGCCGTTTCCATCGTTAACGCGGAAACCCAGTTTTAGATTAAACCTTCTGTTAATACGTTGGTCTCAATTGCTTGATTGTGACTGGCGGAATGACTATTCCACAGAAAACTTTAATAATCATCATATATTTGTACCTCATTTTTTAACATGAAAATTCTTTTTACCCTATTAATCAGTTTCTTATCATTTAACCTTTTAGCACAAAGCGCCTCTATTGAAGGTGTAACCTATGATAAGTCAGGTGCAGCTCCGTTAGAGTTTGCCAGTGTTTCATTGTATCGCTTAGCGGATAAAAGTTTGGTGAATGGCCAAATCGCAGATAAGGATGGGAAGTTTAAATTTACGCAACTTAAAGCAGATTCTTACTTTCTTAAAATGCAATTTGTGGGTTATGAAACTTTACAATCTGCTGAGATAAAACTGTTAGCCAATCAAAAATTAAACGTGGGTAAACAAGAACTTGTTTTGAACCAACGCTTTTTAAATGAAGTAAAAGTAAGTGGACAAGCCTTGCAAAATGTTAACAAAATAGATAAACAGATTTACAAAGCAGACCAATTTGTGGCTGCAAAAGGTGGAACAGCAGTAGATGTGATAAAAAATATGCCATCAGTGGCTGTTGATGGGCAAGGAGAAATTTCTGTAAGAGGCTCCAAAGGATTTTTGGTATTAATCAATGGAAAGCCTGTACAAACAGATGCAAATACAATTTTGAGTCAGCTACCAGCAAATATGGTAGAAAACATTGAGCTCATTACGGCCCCTTCCGCAAAGTACGATGCGGATGGTAAAGGTGGAATTATCAATATTACTACTAAAAAAGGAGCGGATGACGGTTTGGCTTTTGTAGTGAATTTGCAAGGTGGTTTACCCTCTGTTCAAGATTATGGAAATATAAAGAAGCAACAACGTTACGGTGCTGATGTTACTTTAAATTATAAAAAAGATAAGTGGGATTTATCTGCAAGTGCAAATTATTTAAGAAACGATAATGCCGGTTACCGGGAAGGTGATGTGTTTACCATTATTGGAGATAAAAAAACCACTTTCCCATCTGTAGGGGAAAGAAGTTTTGATAAAAGTAATTACGGTGGGAGGTTTAATTTAAGCTTTACACCTTCAAAAAATAACCAGTTTTCTGTCGGGTTTTTTGCAGGTCATAAATTTCAGGATAGGCTTGCCAATATTAATTATAACAACACTAACACTCAAATTAGTACTGGAAACATCATTGGGAAAAAGCAATATTTCAACGCTAACTTGCAAAATAAACAGGGTGATTTTGTGTTAGGAAACTTTGATTATTTACATACTTTTCAGGATAAATCATCCATTAGTTTTTCTGCGATTTACGAACATGCTAACCTTTACGGCTCTACAAATAATAGAAATATTGAAGCTCAGGATACAGTACAAAATACTTTGAGCACTTATAAAAATCCGTTAGATGGTTTTAGAGGGAAATTAGATTACGCCGTAAATATTGGTAAAGGAAAGCTGGAAACGGGTTATCAATACCGTTTAGATCAGCAAGATGGTTTGTTCGTTTACGGAGTTAAGAATTTGGGCGAAACCAATTTTACAACCTTACCCATTTTTAGTGGCGCTGTTAAAGCTATTAATCAAATCCATTCGGTTTATAGCCAATATTCAGGGAAAGCTAACCGCTTAGAATATGTTGGAGGTTTACGTTACGAGCAGGCTACAAGAGATTTAACTGTAAATTCTGGTACAGCTAAAGATTATAAGCTTAAATTAAACAACCTTTTTCCATCGGCAAGTGTGTTATATAGCTTAAACGATGGCTGGAAACTGAAAGCTGGGGCAAGTAGAAGAGTGCAGCGTACCAATAACTTTGAATTAAATCCAATTCCCGAAAGAGAACATTCAGAAACCCTAGAGCAAGGAGATGCGAATCTTTTGCCAGAATTTGTTTATTTAGCCGAAGCCGGACTAACAAAAACTTTCAGCAATGGCTCTATTGTAAGCACATTATATTATCAGGATATTAAGAACCCGATTCAACGTGTAAATAGTGTTTTCGCAGATACGGTGTTAAATCGGGTATTTACCAATGCAAACAAAGGAAAACGTTTAGGTTTAGAGCTTGGTGCAAACTACAATCCAGCGAAATGGAGTCAGCTTTATTTAGGTACTAATATTTACAAAAGTACCTTAAACGGGGTCATACTCACTTATCCAAATAGTATTGAAAATTCGGCTTGGGTTTATTCTATTAATGGAAATGCCAATTTTCAGGTAACGCCAACTTTTAGTGTACAAGGAAACTTGAATTATCTATCTGCCCGTCCAACGGTACAAGGAGAAGATGGCGCATTTTTATCTCCGAACACTTCTATTAAGAAAACTTTTATGAACGGTCGACTAACCGCTTTGGTGCAATGGCAAAATATGGATTTGGGCTTGTTAAAAAGCAATGAACAAAGAATCACTACTTCCGGATCCGATTTTTTTACTACGACTAACTATATTTATGAGGTGGACGTAGTAGTGCTGAATTTAAGCTTCAACCTTAACAAATTGACTAAGAAATTGAAACTTCCTAGCAGTGAGTTTGGAGAGAAAGAGTTTTAAGGATGCTTGCTGTTAAACAGCGATAATTTTGAAACGGTTGTTTTCTTTTCGAGGACAGCCGTTTTTTTATAATTGGAAATGGATTTCAAGTTAAAAATTGCAAAAACGAGCGAGATGAATTATAATAAAGAGAATTGGTCTTAGTGTGTCCAAAAAATCCCTTCTGAAATTCAGAAAAGGACTTGGTGAAGTAAGCTAGCTAGTCCTTCATTATAACAGATCGATTATGTAAATCAGGATAAGCTGGGAATTAAATCATTAGGCATGTTGTTACTTTATTTCAGAAAATTGGACATTCTGGATTCGGTATTGTTGCCATCCGTTAAAGTCGAAATGCCACCATTCAGACTCAAGACCTTTAAAGCCATTTTTTTCCATTTTGCTTATCAATAAATCTCTCAATTTGCGCTGTTGCGTTGTGCCGCCCGAATAATCTTTAAAAGAGCGTTCACTCATTTCATCATATTCACTCGTCATTTCCACCTCTTTGCCAGAGTTAAGTTTGTACAATGTTAGGTCTACTGCGCATCCCCGATTGTGGCGAGAGCCATGATTTGGGTTAGCCACAAATTTTCTATCCTTTTTTGGCGTTATATCCCAAAATAGTTTGGTAACACTCCATGGGCGGTAACCATCAAAAACAAGCAAGCCATATCCTAACGGTTTTAATTCTTCATTAACTTTCACCAAAGATGCTGCTGCAGGTTTTTGTAAAAAAGCCCTTGCTTGGGTATAAACTGCTCTGCCAACAAGGTTGTTATTGGTAGCATACCTGATATCTAAATGGATGGTTGAATCTAGTTTTACCAACTCAACTAAATCGGAGTCCTTGAAATCTCCTTTTTCTTGCGGTGGTTTTATGGCACAACCAGAAAACAACAGCAAACAAAATATAGAAAGCGTTGCGAGCGGGGAAATATTAGTTCTGCTACATGTTGCTTGTTTTTTCATTTCTGCTGTTTTAATCGGTTTATTTGCTGATATGCAGAATCTAACAAAAAAACCTTTGTTGAGGCAATTTATAGTGCGTATTTATTCAAAAACCACCGTTTTATTATTATAAACCAAAACCCTATCCTCAAAAACTAATTGCATGGCTTTTGCTAAGGCAGAGGTTTCATTTTCTCGACCTGCTTTTACCAGGTCTTTTAAGCTGAAACTGTGGTTTACCGGTGTAATTTTTTGGGTGATAATTGGCCCTTCATCCAAATCATTGGTTACAAAATGGGCGGTGGCGCCAATAATTTTTACACCTCGTTTATAGGCTTGTTTATACGGATTTGCCCCAATAAATGCTGGCAAAAACGAGTGGTGGATATTGATAATTTGCAAAGGAAAACTACTAATAAATGTAGGAGAGAGGATGCGCATAAACTTTGCCAATACCAGATAATCTGGTGCGAAGGGCTTAATAAGCGCAGTAAGTTCTGCCTCAAATTGTTCTTTATTTTTGTTCTCGTGTGTAACTAATTTAAAAGGAATTTGGAAACGTTCGCAAATATTCTCTAAATCCGGATGGTTACCAATAACACAGCTTACGTTTGCACCTAAAGTTTTGAAGTGGTTGCGTGTTAAGATATCGCTTAAACAATGGTATTCTTTGGTTACTAAAACAACAATATTTTTTTCGGGTTGCGGGTTCACTTTTACCGATGCATTTTGTGGCAATGCTTCCAGTAGTTTGTGCTCGATTTTTTTTGGTTCGAGTAGGCTATCGACCACCAAACGAGCGAAAAATTTGTTTTCTTCAACATCTACATGCTCTCGCATGGAAATGATATTATAGCCCGAATTTGCTAAAACAGAAGAGATTTTTGCTACCAAACCTACTTCATCTGCACAATGTATAACGATTACCAAAGTTTTTTCTTTAATATTTTTAGCTAATATATTGTTTATTTCTACTTAATATGCGCATTAACGATTGAAACGGCATCCTTTTTGTCCCTCGGACTCTGCTAAGGGTAACAAAAAAGATATAGTGTAAAGCGTGTTAAAATGCCCAAAAAAATATCTCATAAAAAAAGGTTATCTCAACATAAACAGAGATAACCTTTCGTTAATTAACTATCGGGAATTATTTAACCGTTGACATGTGTTGTAACAAATCAACAATTTTGTTTGAGTATCCCCACTCGTTATCGTACCAAGATACAACTTTTACAAAATTATCATTTAATGCGATACCAGCACCGGCATCAAAGATTGAAGTACGTGGGTCTCCCAAGAAATCGTTAGAAACAACTTGATCCTCTGTGTAACCTAAAATGCCTTTTAGCTCACCTTCAGAAGCATCTTTCATTGCTTTTTTAATTTGCTCGTAAGTGGCTGGTTTTTCTAAACGTACGGTTAAATCCACTACGGAAACATCTGGAGTTGGTACACGGAAAGCCATTCCTGTTAATTTGCCCTTAATTGCAGGAATAACTAAACCCACCGCTTTTGCAGCTCCGGTAGAAGAAGGAATGATATTTTGAGAAGCGCCACGTCCGCCTCTCCAATCTTTTGCAGATGGACCATCAACTGTTTTTTGAGTTGCAGTTGTTGCGTGAACGGTTGTCATTAAACCTTCGATGATACCAAAATTGTCCATTAAAACCTTTGTAATTGGCGCTAAACAATTGGTAGTGCAAGATGCGTTTGAAACGATATTTTGTGCCGCTGTTAGCTCTTTATGGTTCACACCCATTACAAAAGTAGGGGTATCATCTTTTGCGGGAGCGCTTAAAACAACTTTTCTTGCGCCAGCATCAATGTGTTTTTGAGCTAATTCTTGCGTTAAAAATAAACCAGTTGACTCGATAATATATTCTGCGCCTATTTCATTCCATTTTAGGTTTGCGGGGTCTCTTTCTGCGGTAACGCGGATGGTTTTTCCGTTTACAACTAAATGGCCGTCTTTCACTTCAACCGTTCCGTCGAAAATGCCATGGGTAGAGTCATACTTTAACATGTAAGCCATGTAATCTGGCTCTACTAAATCATTTATACCTACCACTTCAATATCACTTCTTTTTAAAGCAGCTCTAAAAGCTAATCTTCCGATACGGCCAAAACCGTTAATTCCAATTTTCATTTTGTTAATTTTTATTTGCGTAATAATTTAATAAACTGTAGATAGGTTCTTTAATTACTGAACTTATCTTTATTTGTTTTTCTTCGGCAACCTCTCTTAAAAAATCCTGAAAAAATGCTGCCACGGTTCCTATAAAATAAATAGGTGCGTCGCTATTATGTTTATAACGAAGTGGAAGCAAATAAGTATCCATAAATAATCGGAATCCTTCTTTTACCACTTCTTTAATGTAGGGTGATGTTCTGTTTTCTATCAAAAAGCTTGTAAATGAGTTTAAAAATAGGTTTGGATGCGGCAACTTATAAATTTTATCCATAATAAGCCTTCTATCCAAATCGTATTTTTTATCAAAAGCTGCCCTAATATCGTTGGGCATGGTTTCGTTTAAGTAAGCTTTCAATATCGTTTTGCCCATCCACGTTGCCGAACCTTCATCTGCAATCGCATAACCTAAACCGTAATTGTTTTCAATCACCTTTTTACCATCGAAATAAGCAGCGTTTGAACCGCTACCAATTACACAAACAATTCCGGGCTTATCATCGCAGCTTACTTTGGCAGCAGCGTCCAAATCATTTTCTACGTAAACTTTGCTAAACTTAAAAAAATCGCTCAGGCCTTTTTTAATAATTTCTTTGCGTTCTTTTGATGAAGCGCCAGCACCAAAAAAATAAATCTTTTTAATGGCCTCGGCGTTGTTAATTAGTTTCGGATTTTTGTTTAGCAGCTGATTAATAAATTTTTCGTCGTTAAAAAAAGGATTAATACCGTTGGTTCGCACTTCTATCACGTCTTTTTTATCAACTAAACGCCAATTAGAGTACCTGGATCCGCTGTAAACAATTGCAACCATTAAGCTAAAACTACCGACATTTCTAACAAATCTTCTTCCAATTTAAATTTATGGCCGCTTAGGGCTTCTTTGATGTCTGTTAAAACAATTTTATTGCCGCGTAAACCTACTGTTTTTCTGTTTTCGCCATCAATTAATGCTTTAACTGCGGTAAAACCCATGCGGCTACCAAGTACCCGGTCAAAAGCGCTGGGGCTTCCACCTCTTTGCAAGTGCCCTAAAATGGTTACCTTGGTATCATAAAAATTAAATACTTCTTTTACCTTTTTTGCCACATTAAAAGCCCCACCGTTTTTATCTCCTTCTGCGACTATCACAATGGCCGAACTTTTATTACGTCCGGCACCGGCCTCTAGTGTTTTAATAAGCTCTTCAATGCTGGTCTCTTTTTCTGGTAACATTACCGCTTCTGCACCGGCGCCAATACTAGCCCTTAACGCAATACAACCTGCATCTCTACCCATCACTTCAACAAAAAATAATCGAGCGTGAGAATCAGCCGTATCCCTAATTTTATCAATAGCTTCTATCACGGTATTTGTTGCGGTATCAAAACCCAATGTGTAATCAGAACCGTATAAGTCGTTATCTATAGTACCAGGAACGCCAATTACTTTGATATCATATTCAGAGGAGAATAATTCGGCACCGGTAAAGGTACCGTCTCCGCCAATAGCTACCAAGGCATCAATATTGTTCTTCTTTAAGTTTTTATAAGCGAGTTGCCTGCCTTCCGGGTTTCTAAAATCTAAACAACGGGCGGTTTTTAAAATTGTGCCTCCTAATTGAAGGATATTACTTACAGAATGCCCGTCCATATCAACAATGTTATTGTCAATCATTCCCTGGTATCCGTGTTTTATCCCAGCAACCTCAAGGCCTAAATATAAACCGGTTCTTACTACAGCTCTTATACAAGGATTCATTCCTGGTGCATCTCCTCCTGAAGTAAAAACGGCTATTTTCTTTATTTTTGACATATATAAGCGTGGCTCGAAATTTGGATTCACTAATATAAGGTGTATTTTTTACACTAAGCAACTTTTTATCGATTATTTTTTTCAACTTTGCAACAGTTTACATTTAAATTATAGCTGATATTGTGGAAAACTTACCTGCTCATTTTGACTCCGTTTTTACCGTAGATTGCATCATCTTCGGTTTTGATGAAGGAGAATTAAAAATTTTGTTGATTGAACGAAATGAAGAGCCGTTTAAAGGATGGTTTGCCTTGCCGGGCTACTTTGTAGAAAAAACCGAAGCTATTGAAAGTGCTGCTCAACGTATTTTATACGAATCTACCGGTTTACGCGGGATTTACATGGAGCAGTTTTATACGTTTGGCGCATTGGGTAGGCACCCGCAGGGACGTGTGATTACCGTTGCTTATTACGCAATGATAAGACTTACCGGCCAAAAAGACTTAAAACCTGTAACAGATTTTGCCAAACAGGCGGTTTGGGTAAACGTTAAAGATATTCCGGAGTTGGCGTTTGACCATAGTCGTATTTTTAGAAAAGGATTTGAGAAAATACGGAATAAAATAAGCTATCAGCCTATCGCTTTTGAACTTTTACCAGAGAAGTTTACCTTAACGCAACTACAAAATTTATATGAGGTTATCTTAAATAAGAAGCTAGACAAACGCAATTTCCGCAAAAAAATGCTTTCTTACGATATTTTGAAAGAGTTAGACGAGAAACAAAAAGGCGTTTCTTACCGGGCCGCCAAGCTTTATAAATTTGATAAGCGCAAGTTTGCGAAGAATTTTCATAAAGAGCTGTCTTTTACCAAGTAGGAAGCGGGCGAGACGTTTTACCATTAACTGGTTCTTACTTTGCAGCATCAATTAGTTGGACATTTAACATTTCCATCATTTTACCTCGACGATGAGGATATTCCATAAGGAAAGTTTCTATTTCAATGTACAAAAGACCCGGCTAGCTATTGGCGAGGTGTTTCATTTCATCTAACATGGCGAAGCTAGATGCGGAACGTATATTTGGAAATGCACATAAATATCCTAAAACCTAACAAATATTTGATAAAATTCACCACGTTCTCATGTTGACGATAGCAAACATCCCACCTCAAAAGTGGATATTTAGGGATTCTGTATTTTTTATTTAGGATTTTTTAGTTTACAAAGAACTCTTGAAGCTTGTTAGAAATTTGAAACTATAAAGCTGACGATTCTTTTTTAAAAATTTGGTAAAATCTTACTTCTTTACCGTATTATCTGCTCCCTCAACTCCAGCGTAAAATACCATAATCTCCACGGGTTCATCGCCTCTGTTTTCTCCGTAATGGAAAGCATTTATCAATTCTACAATACTTTCTCCGGCTTTAAGCTGTAAAGTATTGCCTTTTTCGTCAACTACTGTAAGTGTACCTTTAGTAACTACACCAGCATTAATAACCAAATGTTTATGCCAAGGTAAAACGGTATGTGGCGGAATGGAATATTTAAGAATAGTTATTTGTGGCTGGCCGTTTGGATAGGCTGGGAGCTTGTCGCCGTTCCAACTTGTAGTACTTTCAGCAATTTTTGCGATTTGAACCTCTTGTTTATTGTTCTGAGCAAATCCTGATGATAAGCTTCCAAGCAAAAACAGTCCTACTAAAAATTTCTTCATTACAAGTTGATTTTAGGTTGAAATATAGCGGTTTAAAAATTAAAGCATAAAAAAAGAGCAGATAAATAAATTATCTGCTCTTTATATTTTAATAAGCTATAAACGTTATTTAGCGTCTTCTTTTTTCTTAGCTGCTTTTTTGGCATCGCCCTCTAACTTATCTTTAAGTTGAGATAGAACGTCCAAGTCGCCAAGAGTAGATTTCTCTACAGAATCTTTAACTTTCTTTACTGAAGCGTTTGCTGCGGTAGCTTCTTTCTTTTTAGAAGCTCTTTCTTCTGCAACTTCTTCTGCTTTTTGTTGTTCCCAAATACGAGCATGAGAAACTACGATACGTTTAGAATCTTTGTTGAATTCAATAATTTTGAAATCAGCAGTTTCATCAGCTTTAAGCACAGTACCGTCTTCTTTAGCTAAGTGTTTTGTTGGAACAAACCCTTCAACACCGTAAGGTAAAGCAATGATAGCACCTTTATCGGTTACTTTAGTCACAGTACCTTCGTGGATAGAATCCAAAGTGAAGATAGTTTCAAAAGTTTCCCAAGGGTTTTCTTCTAATTGCTTGTGGCCTAAGCTTAATTTGCGGTTGTCAACGTCTAATTCTAAAACAACTACGTCTAACTCTTCACCAACTTTGGTAAATTCATTAGGGTGGTTTACTTTTTTAGACCAAGAAAGATCAGAAATATGGATTAAGCCATCAATTCCTTCTTCAATCTCCACAAAAACGCCAAAGTTGGTCATGTTTTTAACAACTGCTTTGTGCTTGCTTCCAATCGGGTAGCTTTCAGCGGCTTTTTCCCAAGGATCTGGCGTTAATTGCTTGATACCCAAAGACATCTTGCGTTCGTCTCTGTCTAAAGTTAACACAACAGCTTCCACTTCGTCGCCGGTTTTCATAAACTCTTGTGGGTTACGTAAGTTTTGAGACCAAGACATTTCTGAAACGTGAATTAAACCTTCAACACCAGGGATAATTTCTAAGAAAGCTCCGTAATCTGCAACGGTTACAATTCTTCCTTTAACTTTAGAACCGATAGCTAAATTGGTATCCAAAGATTCCCACGGGTGAGCAGAAAGTTGTTTTAAACCTAAAGCAATACGTTTTTTCTCATCATCAAAATCAAGAACAACAACGTTAACTTTTTCATCTAAAGACAATACTTCTCTTGGATGCTCAATACGTCCCCAAGAAATATCTGTAATGTGCAATAAGCCGTCAACTCCACCTAAATCGATAAATACACCGAAATCGGTAATATTTTTAACGGTTCCTTCTAATACTTGTCCTTTTTCTAATTTAGATACGATTTCAACTTTTTGTGATTCTAAATCGTCTTCAATCAATACTTTGTGCGATACTACAACGTTTTTAAATTCGTGGTTGATTTTAACAACTTTGAATTCCATTGTTTTACCAACGTAAACATCGTAATCTCTAATAGGTTTGATGTCGATTTGAGATCCCGGAAGGAAAGCCTCAACACCAATAATATCTACAATTAATCCACCTTTAGTTCTGCTCTTCACAAAACCGTTAATGATTGTATCATTTTCTAAGGCTTCATTAATCATTTCCCATGAACGTTGTGTTTTAGCTCTCTTACGAGATAAAATCAATTGTCCATTTTCATCTTCTCTTTGTTCAACAAAAACATCTACGGTATCGCCTTTCTTAAGGTCGGGCATATCGCGGAATTCGTTTACAGCCACTAAACCATCAGATTTAAATCCAATGTTTAATACTACGTCTTTACTGTTAATAGTTACAACAGTACCAGAAACGATTTCTCCTTTTTCAACAGAATTGAATGTACCAGAGTACATTTCTTCCATTTTTTCACGCTCAGATTTACTGTAATTTCCGAACATTTTTTCATCTGCATCCCAATCAAAATCATCAGGGTCAGCTACTTTCGACTTTGATTTAATTTCGTCGATAGATATTGAATCAGCTTCTGACTCATATACCTCTTTTACTTTTTTTTCAGTGTCTTGAAGTTCTGCTTGTTTAGCTTCTAACTCCTTCTCTGCTACTTGTTTTTTTGCCATTAATTAATTTATCTCCTTTTTCCCGCTTTTGCGGATTGCAAAGGTATAAATATATATTCCTAATAAAAATATTTTTAGGGGGAATAATTGGAAATGAGGTTTTTAGTTGATTTTTGGAGGTTAGGTTTTTAGGTG
>DASVGY010000054.1:0-5720 GCA_036379295.1 Pelobium sp. | reverse complement strand
CTTATGAATATATTGTTTATCCTTTAAACCAATAATTAGAAAACCTATTTCTCCATCGCAACTAAAGTATTCTGCACTTTTAATAAAAGAACTTCTACTTGTATTAGCTTGTTCATTAAATGAAAACTTAGCACTTCTTATTTGATTAATAGCAGCAGAATAACTACTGTAATGAGCTGGAAGAGTTTTACAATTTGACTGACTGAAAGCATAAAACGGAAGAAAAATAGTAACTGCAATAAATAGTAAATTTTTCATTTTTAGTTTATTATCATTAGTTAGTTCTCTAAATCACTAATTCTATTCCTTAAATAATAACAACAACAATTTATAGCGCCGCTACTTTGTCAGCAATTATTTCTTTTATTAACTCCGGACTATCCATATCAGCCAAATACTTTGTTACGGCCTGGCTAAAACCCGGAATCGCGGTAAGTGAGCTTTCCCAAAGCGAGATGTCACTAAGAACAGCATTTACAATATCGTGGGGATTGCTGTTCCATAACTTAGCCAAATAAGCTGCTTTGGTATCGTTAATTAAATAGCGCTGACCATTTATTTCGCCGTAACACTGGTCTTCTTTCCGTGATGCAGGTTTCATAAACCTGATGTATGCCGCAAAACCTATCGCAATCAACTCTGGAACTTTGTCGAATTTTTGCGCATAATTTACCAATACCGGCAATACCCTCATCTTTAATTTGGAGGTGTAATTTGCCGAAATACTTAACCATTGATGGTTGATGTACGGATTCTTAAAACGGTCTAAAACATTAGAAGCAAACTCGTCTGTTTGTTCTTTGTTCACGCCGTAAGGTATCGCCAACCCAATCTCATTACGCATTAAATTACTAATGTACATTTCGATCGCCATATCGTCCATCGCTGCCTTTACAGTATCAAAACCTGCTAAGAATGCCAAACCACAGCTTAATGTGTGGGTTCCGTTTAATAAGCGTAGTTTCAATTCGCGATGCAAATCTATATCCGGGGTAATTACTACGCCCTTATGTGCCTGCGCAAAAGAGAGTTTTTCTTTCGTTTTCTCGTTTCCCTGGATTGCCCAAAGCCGGTAAACTTCAGACATGATTAACAAATCGTCTTTATAGCCCAAGTCATTTTCAATTTTTGCCAATTCGTCTTTAGCGGGTTTCCCGGGAACAATGCAATCAACTAATGAGTTACATATTTCATTGTGGTTCTTAAGCCATTCAATAAAATCAGCAGGTAAATTGTTCTGTTGAGCTAGTGCGAAAAGAACGCTTGCCAATTTTGTACCGTTGTCAACAATAAGTTCTGTAGGCACAATTACCAAACCCTTATCGGATGCACCTTTAAAAGCTATAAACCGGTGATAAAGTACAGCTAACAATTTCCCAGGATAAGACGTTGGGGGCGATGCATTAATGTCATCATCCGTTAAAGCAATTCCAACTTCTGTTGTATTGCTGATAACTACGCTCAAAGCCGGACTAATAGCCAGATCCAAAATTTGCTGCCATTGTGTATTGGCTGTTAAAACTCTACTGATTGCCGAGCAAACTATATTTTCAGAAACCGGTTGACCGTTCTCAATGCCTTTTATGCTCAAGGTGTATAAACAATCTTGCTCGTCAAACTCTTTTGTATTACCATTATCCGTTGATTTTACTACTACAATGCGCCCATTGAAAATTCCTTGGCGGTTAGCTTTATCAATAAAATAATCTGGCAAACCCCTTAATAAAACCCCGGTACCAAACTGAAGTACTTTTTCTGGAAGGCAAAACAAAGTATCTTCTGGAATTAGCACATCTTTATCGGCGATAGCGCCCAGTTTCCCCTTAGTTAAATTCATTCTTATTTTTTGTTAGAAATTTAAAGTTATCAATTATAGCCACTTTGATTACCAATAAAAAGTAAATCACTCAAATAAGTATGCAATCGTTTCCGGGCAATGATGTAGTGTTTAAGCCTCACATTGCGACTGGAAAATATTTTTAAAAAACGTTAATCTAGCATATCATTAGCTTAACAGAGAAATTGTGTTTAAGCCCGGCGCACCCGCTGCCCATATTTATAAAAACCCTAACATGGCTACAACAGTAGGCTTAAACCGGTTTTAACGCCTCCCCTCTTTTCTATAAAAAACTAGCCAATTGCCGGTAACATTTCTACTATTGCAAATAGTCTGAATAATTTGAATTACAAACTTGATAATAATCTTTTATCGATTGTTGTTTAGTCTAAAGCGTAAAATTTATTGAACATTAAAAGAGATTCTTTTTAAATTTCCAACCTTAAAAACCGTAATTTTAATCCATATATAACATAAAAAAATGAAACCTATTTATTTGAGTGATGCTGGTCCAAAAGTTTCTCCGGCTGTTTACGGTTTTTACAGATGGAACGATTTAGAAAATGACCTTCCACAACAAATGGAAGAAATTTTTAATTTTTGTATTGATTTGGGTATCAATACTTTTGACCACGCCGATATTTACGGAAATTACAGATGCGAGGAGGAATTTGGCAAAATTTTAAAAGCCAGTGCGGTAAAACGCGAAGACATTGTGTTGTTTACCAAATGCGGTTTGTGCGAACCACATCCATCTAAACCAAAAATTAAAACACGTTACCTAGATTGCTCTGCAGAGCATATCAGCGAAAGCTTGCATCAGTCTTTAAAAAATTTAAAAACCGACTATGTTGATGTTTTTCTGCTGAATAATCTGGATCCCACGGCAAATTTAGAAGAAACCGCTGCCGTACTTTTGAAGCTAAAGCAGGACGGAAAAATTAAGACCGTTGGTTTGAGTAATTTCAATGTTTTTCAGCATCAGCTACTGTCATCGTATCTCAAATTACCGATTGTTACCAACCATGTGGAGTTAAACTTGCTAAACACCAGCGCTTTAGAAAACGGCCAAATTGATTACATGAAGCAAAAATATATGCGCCCGTTCGCTTTGGCTCCCTTGGCAGAAGGCCGAATTGCCGTAGGGATGGATTTATCAGAGGTAGTCATCCGCGAAAAGCTGAACGTATTGGCCGAAAAATATAACGCTCCTTTAGAATCTGTAGCCGTAGCCTGGATTTTAAAATTAGGCGCTCTTCCTTTAATTGGAACCCGTAATAAAGCCAGAATTAAAAATATTGTTGCTGCTTTTGATATTGAACTTGACCGTCAGGATTGGCATAACCTGTACAATAGCACACGTATGCTAAAGCAATCGTAAATATGATAAAATCAATCTGTGTTTACTGCGGAGCTAACTTTAATGGAGACGAAGTTTTAAAATCAGTTGTTGAAGATTTGGCCTTATTGATGGCTAAGCGTAATATCAAACTGATTTTTGGTGGTGGAAGCGTGGGTGTAATGGGCTTAATTGCTAACGCTGTTTTAAAAAATGGTGGAGAAGCTATCGGTGTGATTCCTCAGTTTTTGATAGATAAAGAAGTTGGCCATACCGGGTTAACTCAAATGATTGTTACAGAAAATATGCATCAGCGGAAGCAAAAAATGGCTGACCTTGCTGATGCATTTTTGATTCTTCCGGGTGGATTTGGAACTTTAGAAGAATTTTTTGAGGTTTTAACTTGGCTCCAATTAGGGTTACACCAAAAAGCAATAGGGGTTTTAAACGTAAATGGCTTTTATGATTTTTTATTTAAACAGATGGACGTAATGGTAGCACAAAATTTTTTGAAAGCTATTAACAGAGATTTGGTGATCAACGAATGCTCGCCCGTAAAAATGTTGGCGGCCATGAATAATTTTTCGGCAAAACCAGATTCTGTATGGTTTAAAGATCGAAATTTGAGCTAACAGAAATTTATTTTCGATTACTTTTCTTTTAACATTATTCTTGGCAAAAGAATTGAATACACTGTTCACAAAAAAAGATATGAACAAAAGTAAATACTTTGCCTTGCTAACCCTTTTTGTATTCGCAGTTAATAATTTGTTTGCGCAAAAAGAATCTCCCTATCAAACAAGTTTTAAATATGATGCACCTGCAGTTGTTGCAGGTTTAGGTTTAAGCTACTTGGGGGTATCGCTCATCAAAAATAAAAAAAACCTTAGCCCTACAGAGTTAGCGGCTAAGTCAAAACAGGATGTTTTTTTTATCGATAGGTTTTCTGCCGGTAACTACTCTAAAAAAGCCGATGAACAAAGTTACATTCCTTTTTATGGCTCTTTCGCAGTAGCGCCTATAGTAGCTTTAATTGATAAAAAACAACGAAATCATTACGGGCAAATTTCGGTGATGTTTATTGAAACCATGTCTGCAGCTGCTGCCTCTTTTACTATTGCAGCCGGATTGGTACAGCGTAGCCGGCCATTGGTTTACAATAACAATTTGCCAGTAAAAAACCCTGATGAATTACGCAGCGACAAGGATGAGCAGCGCTCTTTTTTTGCCGGGCATACCACTGCAACCGCAGCAGCTACGTTTTTTGCTGCAAAGGTTTTCAGTGATTTTAATCCAGATTCTAGATTAAAGCCTTACGTATGGGCGGCTGCGGCTGCGGTTCCGGCTGTAGTAGGCTACCAAAGACTAAGAGCGGGCAAACATTTTTTAACAGATAATTTATTGGGCTATGGCGTTGGTGCCGCTTGCGGGATTTTAATACCACAACTTCATAAAAAAACAAACAGCACAAATTTATCTGTTAGCCCAGTAATAGGATTTGATTACCAAGGAATGGGACTAACCTATAAGTTTAAAAACTAAGCTTTTAAAAAATATCAGAAAACTCGTTAGGCGAAAGCTTAGTGAGTTTTTTTATTTTATTGCTATATTTCGGGGTGATAACCTTAACCTCAGTTATAGAGCGATTTGCAGAAAAAGGCGAAAAGACCGGATGGACATATTTGTACATTCCTCAATCTCTTGCACAGCAAATTAAACCCAACTGTAAAGTAGCTTTTAGAGTGAAAGGATTTATTGACAGCGTGTGTTTTAGCGGAATTGCGCTTGCGCCGATGGGTGGCGGTGATTTTATTTTACCCCTAAAAAAAGAACTTCAGAAAAAAATTGGTAAACGGAAAGATGCAACGGTTAGCCTCCAAATTACAGAAGATACAGATTTTAAGCTGGAAATGCCCGCAGATTTGGCAGCTTGCCTAGAAGATGCGGAAGGCTTAACAGACCGATTTTTTGAGATGCCAAAATCGCATCAGAACTATTATTTCAACTGGATAAATGCAGCCAAAACAGATGCTACACGCATAAAAAGAATTGCCCAAACAATAGAGGCTATGGAGTTAAAAATGAATTACGGCGAAATGATAAGATACGATAAATCTAAGAAGTAGCTAAAAAATGAAATGGATCAAAATAGCAATTGCTTCTTTAAGTCCCGCTGATGTACAACTGATAAATTTAAAAAAGCAAAAACTGGTGTTGGTTCGCAAGGATAATCACTTTTATGTTTTTAAAAACAAATGTCCGCATGCAGGCGCAGATTTAAGTAATGGCTGGTGTAAAAATGATTACTTAGTTTGCCCAATTCACCGTTACAGCTATCAGCTAAAAAATGGTAAAGGTGCAAAAGGTCAGGGAGATTATCTTAAACATTATCCAGTCAAAATAGCTGGTGATCAACTTTTGATAGGATTAAAAGAGCCTTGGTTTAAATTTTGGTAACAATAGCCCTATCAACCATGGAAACACAACAAATTAGACCATCAAAAAATCAATTATAAATAAAAGATAAAAAAGTCTTTTATTCCT
>DASVGY010000053.1:0-38043 GCA_036379295.1 Pelobium sp. | reverse complement strand
GGTTACAATAATGCCAATGCTTGGTCTGGAGCGGGCTTAAACAAGGGCACATATTTTTATTTACTAAAAGTAACCATTAATAACGAGGCTAAGGTTTACAAAGGCTTTATAACATTATCAAAGAATGACTAAAGTAAAGAAAAGTATATTTATTTGCTTTGCTTTATTGGCAAGTACTTTTTGCGCTCTTGCACAACAAGATGCCCAATACAGTCAGTACATGTTTAATACTTTGGTAATTAACCCGGCTTATGCGGGCTACAAAGGAAGCTTAAACTTAAGCGCTTTGCATCGCAGCCAGTGGGTAGGTGTTGATGGTGCGCCCAAAACGCAGTCTTTAGTTTTAGACGGAAGTTTTGCTAATGATAAAGTAGGCCTGGCTTTAACAGTGGTGAATGATAAGATAGGTTTGCAAGGGCAAACCAACGCTTACCTAAATTACGCCTATAAGCTAAAGGTGAGCGAAAATGGTACGCTAGCTTTTGGTTTGGGCGTTGGATTAAGTCAGTTTACCATAAACAACGGAAAGGCTAATTTTGATGATCCATCAGACCCTAATTTTAACGGTGGAAGAATGTCTTTTATAGCGCCGGATGCGAAGACAGGAATTCAGTTTAGCACCGATAAATTTTATGCAGGTATATCTGCAACCAATTTGTTTTCAAAAGTTCTGGACTACAGCACCAGGTCAAAAGATTTGGTGATAAAACGTAGCCAGCACCTTTTCTTAACCGCGGGTTATTTGGTAGATATCAATGATTTTTTAAAGTTTAAACCTTCCTTTTTAATTAAAGAAGATTTAGAAGGACCAACGAATTTAGATATCAACAACTTTTTTCTGTTAGGCGAAAAAGTTTGGCTTGGCGCTTCCTACCGTACGTCGGTTAAACTTTGGAAAAAGAACAATACCATTGGCTCAGTAAAAGCAAGTGATGCTGTTGTGGGTTTGTTAGAGATTTATGCCGGTAAAGGTTTCAGAATTGGTTATGCGTATGACCAGTCCGTTTCTTCTTTGCAAGGTTTTGATAACGGCTCTCACGAAATTTCAGTAGGCTATACTTTTGGAGCTAAGAAAGAGTATCGAATACTTTCACCCAGATATTTTTAAGGCGATGAAAATTAAAAAGTTATTACTCATACTATTTTGCGCCGGAACTATCATGTACTTAGTGCCGTTTTCTTTGTTTTCTGATGATTTAGGCAAGGCTAACAAGTATTACGATAAGTACGATTACAAATATGCTGTGGAAATTTATAAAAAAGTGATGGAAAAAAGTCCAACACTTGAAGTCGCCGAAAAGTTAGCCAATTGTTATCGTTTTATTAATAACTCTGTTGAAGCCGAAAAAGCATACGCAACCGTATTAACTTTTCCCGGGTTTAACCCGATTAACTACATTTATTATGCGGATGCTTTAAAAGAGAACGGAAAATATGAGCAAGCAAAGCGCAGTTATTTAACCTACGCAGAGCGGGTTCCAGCGCAAAGTGATGAAGCCGTAAAACTGGCAAATAGCTGCGATGCCGCCCGAATATGGTTAGAGAACCCTAACGTCAACATTCAAGTAATTAACGAAGAAGGGTTCAATACAAAGTATGCCGAATTTTCGCCCATCCCGTATAAAAATGGATTTATTTTTGTGTCCGATAGAGAATTTGTTAAACAAGTAAACGATAGTAAATCACCTAAAATTTACGGCTGGACCGGCAATCCTTACTTAAAACTATACCAGGCAGAAAACATGGATAGTGTTTTTAATGGTAACATGAAGTTAACGCTAATGCCTGGCGAAATTAACGATAACTACCACTCTGGGCCGGCAACTTTAAGTGCAGATGGAAATACCTTATACTTTACCAAAGCAGGCCTAACCTCGGTAGAAGAAAAACCGAAAAGAGGAAAGGAAGTGGTTTTTAAGAAAGCCATTTTTTACAGTACCAAACAAAATGGCGTGTGGACACAAGCTGTAGCTTTCCCATTTAATAAGCCATTTGAATATTCTTTGGAGCATCCGGCTTCAAGCCCAGACGGTAACATACTGTATTTCGCATCTGATATGCCCGGAACGTTAGGAGGATTAGACATTTTTTACTCTGAAAAGTTAGGCAACGGATGGTCAGTGCCTAAAAACTGCGGCCCGGCAATTAACACTAAATACGACGAGGTTTTCCCGACTGTTAGAAAAGACGGTACGCTGTTTTTCTCGTCTAAAGGGCATATTACCATTGGCGGCCTCGATATATTTTCGGCGAAAGGAGCAAAAGATAGCTGGACAGAAGCAGAAAATTTAAAGTCGCCGATTAACTCTTCAAAAGACGATTTTGGAATTTATTATTTTGATGATAACCTAACCGGATTTTTATCATCTAACAGAAGCGGAGGAAAAGGTGCTGATGATATTTATCAGTTTACCGAGCGCCCAAAAGAAAAGTTTTTTGCAGTTGAGGGTCAGGTGGTTAAAAAAACCGATGGTTTACCCCTTGAAGGCGTAAAAGTGGTTTTGGTAAACAAAGGTAACGGAACCGAAAAAACGGCGTTCTCTGATGAAAGTGGAGCTTTTAGGTTTGATTTAGATGCCGAGACAGATTATTTGGTGCGTGGTGATATTGACAAATATTTTAATCGCCAACAAGGCGAAATATCTACTAAAGGCGCAACACAATCTACGGTTTACAACGTAAAGTTTGAGGTAGAAAAAGGCGAGGAAGCTTATTTGGTGCGCTTAAACAATATCTATTACGATTTTGATAAATACAACATCCGTAAAGATGCTGAGCCCGAGTTGCAGAAAGTGCTGAATTTTATGAAAACAACGCCGAATGTAAATATTGAACTCAGATCTCATACCGATTCACGAGGTAAGGCTGCTTACAACATGGAACTGTCTAAAAAGAGAGCCATGTCCGCAGAGAAATATTTACTAAAAGGTGGAGCAGCTAAAGAACGGTTGACGGCACATGGTTACGGTGAGACTCAACTGTTGAACAAATGTGCAGACGGCGTTAAATGTACGGCTGCCGAGCATCAGTTAAACCGTAGAACAGAGTTTAAAGTCGTAAAAGTTGACCCCGTGATTTCTTACGTACCAGGTTACAGTTTAAGCCCAATTTTCCCGCTCATTACCGGAACACAATAACAATAGAACATAGATTAGATTAACCCTGTAAGAGGCTGTTTTTTGCACAAAGCAGTCTCTTTTTTTGTTAAAACGATTGGTTTGCATTATGCATTATGGTGTTTTTTACAAGCTGGTAAGATTTTTGATTCCCATCTCATAAAAAAATTACCATGGAAAATAATCCCACACCAACAAACAGAAACGAAATCGATCCAAAAAAGGTGACTAACCAATCAAACAAAATTGTAAATAAAGAGACGCCTCATGAACATGAACCCACCAATGAAGAACAATGGGCACATGATGTAAATGAAGAGTTTGGCGATGATTTTATTTTGCCAGAGGATAGTGAGGATGAGGATGAACTATAAATGTTCGATGTTTTGCACAATTAAAAGATCTGATGCTTTTCGCTGAACTTACTGATGCGGTAAGCTTTCCCTTTGGTCAACAAGAACTTCGCACCGCACCCCAAACTTATTTAAAAACTCAACGCCCTCATCATTAGCTAGCCCTTTATATAATGCATAAGATTCTTTAAAAAAAACTTCCTTAATCCCCGAGGATAAAATTAACCTTGCACAGGCAATACAAGGTGAAAGTGTAGTATAAAGCGTTGAACCCTGTATTTGCGCTCCGTTTTTGATAGCGTACAATATTGCATTTTCCTCGGCATGTAGCGCTAAAGAACAGCTGTTTCTCGAGTCTCTTGGACAACCTTCCTGCGGCCATTCCTCATCGCAATTGTGTGTGCCCGGTGGAGGCCCGTTATAACCTATAGAAATAATACGCGTATCTTTTGTAAGTACTGCGCCAACTTGCCTTTTAACGCAGTGCGAGCGAAAAGCCAGGTCCGACGCCAGATTCATGAAAATTTTATCGAAGCTAAGTTTCAAATCTTTATCTTAAAAATTGTTTGGTTAATGCAGCGAATATAAAAGATTACATTTTGCCAAAGCAATTTAATTCTACCAAAGTGCGTTTAATGATTAAAAAGTAGGTATTTACTTTTGAAAATTGCATATTCGCAACAGACGCAATCATATTAATTATTAATGTTAGAGCTTATTATTTCGGGAATCGGACTAGGCATTGTACTTTCTTTTTTAACGGGACCTGTTTTTTTTGCGCTAATTAAAACCAGTATCGAAAAAGGTTTTTATGCGGGGCTTGCCTTAGCAGGTGGGGTGGTTATCAGCGATTTTATTTATATGACCATCACTTTGTTTGGCACCTCTTTATTAAGTTTTGAGAGTAAATATCGAATACCCATAGGCATTGTTGGCAGTGTGATATTGTTGAGCATAGGCCTATATTACCTAATAAAAAAAGTAGAAATTACTTATATTGAAGAATCATCCAGAATTAAACATGCAGGTTATTTTTTCAAAGGCTTTTTCATGTGCATTTTTAATCCATTTATTTTATTGTATTGGGTTAGCGTCTCTAGCGGCGTTTATTCTATTTATGGCGAGTTAACATCAAAGCAAATTATCCCTTTTTTTGGTGCCATTTTGCTTACACTGTTTGGTATGGATACGCTAAAAGCCTATTTTGCCTATAAACTTCGCTATAAAATAAAGCAAAAATCTATTCAAAACTTAAACAGAATAGCGGGTGTTTTAATAATTATTTTTGCGCTAAAGCTGATTTTTAACCTGATGACTGGTACCAGTTTAATGTGATTAAAGCGTACTGGAACCAGTAAAAATGTCAACATAATCTACCAACATTCCGCCTTCGCAGTTGCTCATATCCTGTAACCTAAAATAATCCCGGTTGCCCTTTGCATAGAAAGTTTGAACGCCGTTTTTAACGCACTCTTTGCCATTGTTGTTGTATTTTACCTTGGTAATTATTGTACCATTAAACAGCAGTTCTTTTTCGTTAATACGTCTTATTTTACCTTTGATTCTTAAAAAATCGCCTTGTTTGTTTTTTTGCAAACCGCTAATGCTATACCAATCGCCTTCTAAAGGTTTAACGTCCGCGTAGCCCGGCTTGTTCCACCCTATCCATTGTAAGGTTATTGGATGAATACCGCCCCTTTTATCCTTATTAATAGATTTAACTTCAGAAGGTTGAATTTCTGGATTTTCACCCTCCGCATTTTTTATTATAGTGTCTTCAACGAACTTTGTTTCAGCTATTTTTTGCTTCAGACTGTCGTTTTCATGCTTTAAGCTATCAGCTTTTTGCTGATCGTTATTGGTACGGCCACCGCAGCTTGCAAAGATCAGCAGAACTACGTAGCTAATAATCTTTAAGTTTTTCATTCTTTGTATTTTCTGTTTTTAGTCAAAAAACAGACCATTAACAGTCAGTTGACATTAAAAAAGCCTTTTAAAAACCTATAAATGCTACTTTTGCAAAAGATGATACTTACCGATACACATACGCATATTTATTATCAAACAGACCCGGTTGAGCAGAATGCGCAGTTGCAGCGTTGTTTTGAGAACAATATTAAGCGTTTGTTTTTGCCAAATGTAGATAGCAAGTCTGTTCCTTTGGTTTTAGCCCTTGCTCAGCAATTTCCAGAAACCTGTTTCCCGATGTTGGGTTTGCATCCTTGCGATGTAAAAGAAGATTACGAAACCGAACTCGCTTTAATAGCTGATGCCATCTCAAAAAACAAAATTTATGCTATTGGCGAGATTGGCATTGATTTATATTGGGATAAATCTTTTCTGCAACAACAACAAGATGCTTTTAACAGGCAAATTGAGCAGGCAAAATCGCTCAACTTACCCATTGTTATCCATTGTAGAGAAGCGTTTGACGAAGTTTTTGAAATTTTAGCTGCGCAAAGAGATGAAAAGCTCAGAGGAATTTTTCACTGTTTTACAGGCAGTTTAGAACAAGCGCAACAAGCAATTGACTTAGGCTTTTATTTGGGGATAGGAGGGGTGCTTACCTACAAAAAAGCCGGCTTAGATAAGGTTGTGGAACAATTAAGTTTAGCTAACTTGGTTTTAGAAACTGATTCGCCTTACCTAGCGCCAGTTCCTCATCGGGGTAAACCTAACGAAAGTGCTTACTTAATTTACGTTGCGCAAAAATTGGCTGATTTAAAACAAACCAGCCTGCAGCAAGTTGCCGAAATAACCACTGCAAATTCATATAAAGTCTTTGGCATATAAATCTTAAACCGTTAATTTGCGATTCATTTAAACCGAGCAGCAGCAATGACTAAAATATTTGTGATATATACTGGAGGTACCATCGGTATGATCACAGATCAATCATCCGGCGCTTTAGAGCCTTTTACCTTTGAGCAGATAATAGAGAACGTTCCGGAGTTACGCAGAATGAATTACGAGCTTACCGTTTACTCTTTTGAGCCGATTATTGATTCGTCTGACATGACGCCTGAAATTTGGGCGTTTTTAGCCAAGCTGATTAAAGAGAATTACGACGACCATGACGGGTTTTTAATTCTCCACGGTTCGGATACGATGGCCTTTACAGCGTCTGCGCTGAGTTTTATGTTAGAAGGTTTAGGCAAGCCAGTGATTTTTACGGGCTCTCAGTTGCCTATTTCTGAAGTGCGGACGGATGCCAAAGAAAACTTCATCACGGCATTGGAAATTGCCTCGGCAAAAACCGAAGACGGCAAAGCCAGGGTGCCAGAAGTTTGTATTTATTTTGAAAATAAGCTTTATCGGGCAAACCGAACTTTCAAATATAATTCCGCCAAATTTGAAGCGTTCCGTTCGCCAAATTACCCGGTTTTGGTCGAAGCAGGTGTGCATATCAAATACAACGATGCGGTAATTGGGCGTCTAGAAAACCCGATTCTTCGTGTACATACCAATGTAAGTAACAATGTAGGTGTGTTAAAACTGTATCCCGGCATCAGCCCTGAAATTGTGGACGCAGTTTTAAATTCAGAAGCGGAAGCCATTATTATGGAAACTTTTGGTACCGGAAACACCACTACCGCAAAATGGTTTTTAGATAAACTTAAGGCCGCAATAGATAAAGGAAAAATCATTTTAGATATCTCGCAGTGCAAAGTTGGTTCTGTAGAGATGGGGCGTTATGCTACCAGTAGCGCTCTAAAAGAAATGGGCGTAATTAACGGTTACGACATGACTTTTGAAGCAGCTGTAACCAAGCTTATGTATTTATTAGGTCGTGGTTATCCCCGTGATAGGCTGATTCGTCGTTTAAGTAACTCTATAAGAGGAGAATTAACAAAAAACTAAGCTGCTGATAATCTTAAAAATACGTGACCTTATTTTGTTCATTTCCATGGTTAAAAAGCATACCTTTGCAAAATTATTTTCAAACCGTTAGGCACTTTGCTTTTAATGTTTGCGAGTATTTTTTGAAGTATTGATATGAAAAAGATTGTTGATTACCGCAAGTTTTTAGAAGTGTCTGAAAACACATCCCTTGCCGAACTAAAAGTTGTTTACCGTTCGTTAATGAAGAAGTGGCATCCTGATAGGTTCCAAGACAGCGAGGAAAGCAAAGCCGAAGCAGAAGAAACGAGTAAATACGTGATTGAGGCTTATCATTTTTTAGTTAGCATTGCTCCAGAAACTCGTAGTCAGTCAATGGAAGAATACAACACTGCCATTAATGAGTCCTTAATTTCCGATTTCGAATTCAAATCTCAGGTTTTAAAAATTTGGTTTCAAGATGGTAATGAATATGAATATTTTGATGTGCCAAAAGCTGTTTACGTTAAATTAGTAAACGCCGATTCAAGAGGACGTTTCGCTCGCCGCCATATCTTCAATTCTTATGTTTACCGTAGCGTTAATAGGTTAGTAGCGACAGCTTAATTGGTGTTTTATAAAATTATGAAGCCTTCTAAAATTTGATTTTGGAGGGCTTTTTTGTTAAAATAAATCGAAGCGTATTTGTCTACAGCGTTCATTTCGACGAAAGGAAAAATCCTTGAGTTAAAAGGTTCATCCTTCGTCGCTTGCAGATTTCTCTCTAGCTTTCAAAATGTCGGGAATTGTTAAACGTCATCTCGACGATAGGAGAGGTCTGTCAGTTCACCTGCACTACCATCATTCACCGAAGACCCACTACAGACTTATCAACAAGAAATTGGGAGACTGTGCTTAAAAAAGGTTCATCCTTCGTCGCTTGCAGTTTTCTCTCTAGCGTTCGAAATGACGGAAAATGCCCAAATGACGGTCAAACCAACTCAGATAATTCCAAACAGCGAGCCACCCTTCTTTCCCAGTTTATCAACCTTGGCCTCCACAGCGGCATCCATAATCAGCGGCGGTGCATGGTGCGGTTTAATCCGAGCATCAATAATCAATGGCCCCTTACAGCCCCAATGTTTATGCTCCGTAAAACTATCAACACCATAAATATCCGCAGCCGGATTACTTCGTGTAAACGTAACCCACACAAAGTTATTTACTGTTTTCGCCGTAAATTCTGCGTCATCACATAAAATTATCAAAGCTAATCCGCTTAAATCTTTCTTTTTCAAATGCTCATTCAAAGCATTAATAGTTTCTAAAGTTTCGGTTTCGGCAACGTATTTCTTTGTTTTTACAGCTAACACTCCTGGCATCACCACTTTGCAATCTTCAAATACAGCAGGTAAAGAAAACGAATCAGGTAAATTAGTCCAAAGTTTACGCTTGACCTCGCCAGCAACCGTTACCGCCACTTTAGAACCTGAATTTAGTCCCGAACCGCTATAATCAAGCGTATCAATAGTGGTTTTGGTATAAAAATGTAAGTCTCTGCTAAAGTCAACACGCTCAAAAATGTGAGTCATAAATCCTTTCACATCGTAAATATCTAAATCGGGCTTATCCTCTTTGGCGCAAATGAAAAGATATTTAGCTAAGCTCAATTGGTTTTTCCCTAAAATATGATTAGCAATTGTTATGATTTCTTGCGGCTTTCTTCCATTTAAGTAGGGCGTATAACGCTCGCTACCGATGGCGAATAATAGCGGATGAACTCCCGCCGCATCCACAGCATTAACCGCGTGTAAACCGGGGATTTCTTTTGGAATAGCCGCTCCAGTAATTTCATGAATCAATTCACCGAAACTGGTATCTTCCTGCGGTGGCCTGCCAACCACCGTGAAACTCCAAATTGGGTCTTTTTTATGGTAAACGTTGCGCACTTTCAGCAACGGAAAATCATGTGTTAAACTATAGTAACCTAAATGGTCACCAAACGGACCTTCGGGTTTGTTTTGCATCGGTTCTACCGTTCCGGTAATCACAAAATCAGCATCGGCAGAAATGCAGAAACCTTCCTCATCATAAAAATACCGAAACCTGCGGTTGCCTAAAGCTCCCGCAAAAGTCATTTCAGATAAACCTTCGGGCAAAGGCATTACGGCCGCCAAAGGATGAGATGGCGGACCTCCGACGAAAATGCTCACTTTTAAAGGTTTGCCTAAAGCATTTGCTTTTGTTTGGTGAACACCAATTCCGCGGTGCAATTGGTAATGCAAGCCAATTTCCTCGTTCAGTCTATAGTCGTTTCCACTTAGTTGAATGCGGTACATCCCCAAATTTGCATTCATAATGCCGGGTTGGTCGCTATCTTCCGTGTAAACTTGTGGCATAGTCACAAACGGCCCGCCGTCCATTGGCCAATTCACAATCCCCGGAATATCTGTTATTTTACACTTCGCAAAATTGATGGGCGCACTTTTGCTCACCTTCATCGGCAAAGCAGAAAGTGCAGTTAAGGAAACGGAAACATATTTTAAGGGGTTTTTAACCGCTTTCAGTGGGTCATTCTTTAAGGTAACCAAGGTTTTGATTTTGTCCAGACTGTCTCTGAACATAAACTTGCTGCGTTCCACCGTTCCAAATAAATTAGAAACCGCAGGAAATTTAGAGCCCTTTAAATTTTCGAAATATAAAGCTGGGCCTTGGTTTTCATAAACCCGCAGGTGGATTGCAGCGGCTTCCAAATAAGGGTCAACTTCCTCTTTAATTCTAATTAAATGACCATGTTTCTCTAAATCGTCAACACAATCTCGTAAACTTTTGTAGCCCATATCCTACAAATATCAGATTAAGAAAATTGTTTTGCGCATTTAATTTTTATTAAAAAAAGACATAAAAAAGCCCCAAATAATGAGGCTACAAATGTTTTTCTATCGCTTTTTAAACGAGATGCTGTCTTTACTCACCGTAACATCCGTTCCGTTGCTATTAACCGTAGTTCCGTTTTTATCAACAGTTACGTTAGTACTCGGTTCTGTTGCAGCGCTTGGTGCCGGCGTTCTTGAGTCTTGGGTGGTGTTTTTCTCAACAACAACCGTATCTGTGTGTTCATGTTCTTCAGTTTTTTGCTCGTTATTACAAGCCGTAACAATGGTTAAACCTAAACCAAGCGCTATAAAATATAAACTATTTATTTTCATGATATAATATTTTAATTAATAGCTTACAAAACAAATGCCACTAACCATTTTATTAGAAGCGCAAGTTCCTCCTTTTCTTTAAAGCAAGTTCCGGCTATCCACTGTACTCCGCTTTGCCATTAAAGGCAAATGCGTGGTGCCGTTACTATCCGGGCTACAAACTCGGTGCAAAGCAATAAAACTATGCAATTGGAAACCTGTTAAAGTTCCAAGTCGTGGGTTGGTTAAAGTATTGATAGGCCAACTGGTTAGCCGCTATTTCTACCGCATGGGTTTGGTGAAAATAACTTTTTTTCAGGCTGGCTTTAACAGCGCTCCATAAACTCGGCACACCAACGTTGAGGTAAAATTTCCAATTCCCCATTATACGCCATTGCAAAATATGACCAAATTCATGTTGGATTAAGTCCTGGTCAATTAACAAAGCGCCGCGAGAAGTGATAATGCCTATTTTTGGAATAGTTAAACCGTGACCGGCTTTAAAAAGCCAAGTTTCGTAGATATTTGTATTTTCAAAGGTGGCTGCTTTTTTAAACATTTACTCGGAAGATTTTTACAGAATGTTGTGCGATTGATAGATTGTGCTTAAAAAACACGGTTAATTTACAACTTTCTTTAAATATAGATGTGGTACTTTTTTGCGTTTGCTAAAGCTGATAACTCCTAAAACAAAAAAACCTAACAGAATTTTAAATTCGTTAGGTTAAAATCTTTAAAATTTTTTAAAAACTAGTTATAAACCTTGTTTCTCAAGTAATGATCTGCTATTACCAAAGCTGCCATTGCTTCAACAATAGCAACTGCTCTTGGAACCACGCAAGGATCGTGGCGGCCTTTGCCCTTAATTTCTGCAGCTTCACCAGCTGCGTTTACTGTTTCTTGGTTGGTCATGATTGTAGCAACCGGTTTAAAAGCAACCCTAAAGTTGATATCCATCCCGTTAGAAATACCGCCTTGTACCCCGCCAGAGAAATTGGTTTTGGTAATTACTTTTCCGTTTTCACTTTTTAAGAAAACATCGTTATGCTCCGATCCTCGCATGGTAGAACCATCAAATCCAGAACCATAATCAAAACCATGAACGGCATTAATACTCAACATGGCTTTGCCTAAATCAGCGTGAAGCTTGTCAAAAACCGGTTCGCCCAGGCCAACCGGGCAGTTTTTGATAAAACAAGTTACTTTCCCGCCTATGGTATCGCCATCTTTTCTAACACCATCAATTAAATGGATCATTTCTTCCGCAGTTTTTGCATCGGCACAGCGCACAATATTGCTTTCACGTAAGTTTACAAAAGCGTCAGCATCGTTAAACTCAATAAGTGGAGCATCAATAAAGCCGACACTACTTACATGAGCCACTACATCAATGCCTAATTGTTTTAAAAATAGCTTTGCCAATGCGCCGGCGGCAACCCGGGCCGCAGTTTCGCGGGCGGAAGAACGTCCGCCGCCACGGTGGTCTCTAATACCGTATTTACTTTGATAAGTAAAATCTGCATGAGACGGACGGAAAGTATCTTTATTATGATCGTAATCTTTCGATTTTTGATCCTCGTTCGGGATAATTATTGCAATTGGCGTTCCGGTGGTTTTACCCTCAAAAACTCCAGATAAAATCTGACAGGTATCAGATTCTTTTCTTTGTGTGGTGATTTTTGATTGACCGGGTTTGCGTTTATCCAACTCTTGCTGAATAAAATCTAAGTCAACATCAATATTTGATGGACAACCGTCTATAATTACACCAATTGCCGCACCATGAGATTCGCCAAAAGTTGTTATTCTAAATATTTGCCCGAAGGAATTTCCTGCCATTTTCTTTTAGTATTGAGTAGTTAGTATTGGGTATTGAGACACTGCGTTATCGAAAGGGCGTCTTCAAACATCAATCTAACTAATCTTCTTAATATTGTAAATGTAAACTTGAGCTTCAAAACGACTTTAAACTTGAGCAAGTCATCTCACTACTCACTACTCATATCTCATTACTCGCCACTTCAAAGCCTATCTTCTCAAAATCATCCCAAAAAAGCGGGTACGATTTTTCTACTACCATTGCTTCTTCTACAATCACTTCGTCAATTACCAGCGCAAGCGGAGCAAAAGCCATCGCCATACGGTGATCTTCGTAAGTAGCAATTGTAATTTGCGTCGGAAAGTTTAAGCCTTCGCAATTCAATTGATAAATCTCTGGCTGAGTTTCAGTAAACGTTACGCCTATTTTAGCTAATTCGGTTTGCAAAGCAAAAATACGGTCGGTTTCTTTAATTTTTAAAGTTTCTAAGCCCGTAAAACTAAATTCTTTGCCTAAGGCTGCCGCAATAACCACAACGGTCTGCGCCAAATCCGGGCATTTTTTGAAATCTAAAAGCTTCGGCTTAATTTCTCCTGCCACCTTTTCAATTACAATCCCGTCTTCATCGTAAAAAGTATTCACGCCAAACAAAGTCATAATATCCGCAATAGCGCTATCGCCTTGTAGGCTGTCCTTTTTTAAGTTTGGAAGACGAATAATTGAACGCTCAGAAAGTGCTGCAACACTGTACCAATACGAAGCAGCGCTCCAATCTGGCTCAATAGTTAAAGTAGTTTCTTCAAATTTTTGTGGTGCAATGCTGATGGTGTCCTTAATCCATGAATGTTTAATGCCACATTGCTGCAACATGGTCAAAGTCATTTCCAAATACGGACGAGAAGTTAGCTCGTCCACAATTTGTAACTCTAAACCTTCTGGCAAAGAACTGCCGATTAATAAAAGCGCAGTTAAAAACTGAGAGCTGATATTTCCTTTAATAGCAATATGCTTCGATTTTTGCTCGAATGCACCGTTTACCAAAACAGGAGGGAAGCCGTCCACTTCTTTGTATGAAATATCGGCACCTAAACTTTTTAAAGCAGCTACCAGAATTCCAATCGGACGTTGCTTCATCCTTTCGGATCCTGTTATCTCAACTTTTTGTCCACGTAAAGAAAGGTAAGCCGTTAAAAAACGCATTGCTGTACCAGCGGGACCAACATTTACAACAGCGCTGTTATTTTTAATTTGCTGATTGATGATATTGTCCAAAGTCACCGTGTCTGCAGCGGAAGAAAGGTTTTTGATGTTCACCTTCCCATCGCTCAACGCAGCTAAAACTAAAGCCCTGTTGCTTTCGCTTTTTGAGCCGGTTAGTTCAATGGTTTCTTCTGTTTTAAAATTGCCTTTTTTAACGATAAATGATGCGCTCATTATCCTAAATCAGCTTTAGCGGTATTCATAATTGCAGTTTGTTTACGAATAGACTCACTGTGGATGAGTTCTAGAATTTTTTCGGTGAACCCTGCTTCTAAATTTAAAGCTTTACCGAAAGCTGTCCTTTTTTGTAAGATTTCATCCCAACGAGAAACTTGAAGAATGGTTACATCGTTATCTCTTTTGTATTCGCCAATTTGTTCCACAATTTTCATTCTTTCGCCTAATTTTTGGAAGATGGAATCGTCTAATGAATCAATTTTATGGCGTAAATCAGCTAATTTATCCTGGAAATCTGGGTTTGAAGAATCAGCTTTACGTAAAATGAAACCATCAATCATTTCGCTTAATGCAGCTGGAGTTACTTGCTGTTTAGCATCTGTCCAAGCAACACTTGGGTCAATGTGCGCTTCAATCATTAAACCTTGCATATCTAAATCCAGAGCTTTTTGAGAGATGAAAGGGATCAGCTCACGAGAGCCGCAAATGTGCGACGGATCGTTCAAAATTGGCAATTCTGGGATTAAAGTTTTTAAGCTGATGGCCAAATCCCACATCGGTTCATTACGGAAAGCCGATTTCTCGAAAGAAGAAAATCCACGGTGTATTGCGGCTAGTTTAGTGATTCCGGCTCCGTTGATACGTTCTAAAGCACCAATCCACAAAGATAAATCGGGGTTGATTGGGTTTTTTACCATCACTGGGATATCAACACCTTTTAAAGCATCAGCAATTTCCTGAACAGTAAACGGATTTACTGTCGAGCGAGCGCCAATCCAAAGGATATCAACTTTTGCAGCTAAAGCCTCTTCAACGTGTTTTGCGTTTGCCACTTCTACAGCGATAGGGAAAGCCGTTTCTGCTTTTGCCTTGTTTAACCATTCTAAACCGATAGCGCCAATTCCTTCAAATTCTCCGGGGCGAGTACGTGGTTTCCAAATACCTGCTCTTAAAACGTTTACTTTGCCAGTGGCTTTTAATAAACGAGCAGTTTCTAATAATTGTTCTTCTGTTTCTGCACTACAAGGTCCAGAAATAATCAAGGGTTTTCCATCTGTAACCGGTGCCCAGTTGCTTAATGGTTCTATGTTTAGGTTAAGTTTCATACTTCTTTATTTAATTTTGAATGACTGAGTTTTGAAGGATTGAATGCCTGTCAAACTTTCTATTAATTATATTTTAAGATTTAATTTTTCCTTTTTATTTTTTGACCATTGACCATTGACCATTGACCATCGACCATTTCGCCAGCTAAACTCCATCATTCCTCAGATACTCACCCATAATGCTAAAATTGATGGTATGTTTTACAATTCTGCGGATGGCATCATCGTAGTTTTCTGCTTTGTTCCACTCAATGTCCACGTAAAAATTATATTCGTTGCGTTTGCCTAAAACCGGCATTGATTGTACTTTGCTCATATTAATATCAAGCTCGGCTAAAATATTTAACACCTTTACCAATGAGCCGGCATCGTTAGTTACCTGAAAGCATAAAGATGCTTTATTTGGATTGCTGATTTCTACCTGTTTATCGGTTAAAATCAAAAAGCGGGTATAATTTTTTTTGTTTGATTCGATGCTGCGTTCTAAAACATTTAGCCCGTAAAGTTTTGCAGCCAAATTATTTGCTATGGCGGCGGTATCGGTTAAGCCCTCGTCTTTTATTTTTTTTGCACAAGCGGCTGTATCACTACTTTCTACTACTTTTATCTGCGGAAATTCATCTAAAAAGTCACCACATTGGCGTATCGCTATTGGATGCGAAGTTACGGTTTTGATATCCTCAAAATTTACTCCGGGCAAAGCCATTAAATGAAGCTTTATAGGCAAGTAAACTTCACCAATCACGGGGAAATTATACTCTCTCAATAAAGAGTAATTTGGCAGTAAGCTACCTGCAATGCTGTTCTCAATGGCCATTACCACATAGTCTGCATTGCCCGAGGCCAACTTTTGAAAAGTTTGCTTAAAAGAATTGCACTCAATGGTTTCAATATCTTCCCCAAAAAACTTAAAAGCGGCTTCCTCGTGAAACGAAGCTTTGATTCCTTGTATGGCAACTCTTTTTTTTGTACTCATTTTTTTGATAAAAAAAAACCCGGCTTATTCGGCCGGGTTTAGATTTCTTAATATATTTTAAGACATAGACACCCGGCTCTTATTTCTAAAATAAAAGTAACCGAAGTAATATGTAGTGTTATTGTTCATTTTTGTTATCGTGTGGCAAATGTAAATAATTTTTTTAATGTTTAATAAAGAAATATAATTTTTCGAAAACCGTATCAAAATAAATTCGCTTAGGCTGCAAAATATACCAATTTGTAGCCATCTCCAGCACCCTTTTTTCAGCGTATTAACCAGTGCAAATTAGCAATGCGGAATTTAATGTTTAAAGCCTTACATCCGTCAAGGCTACCAACGAGTACGTTGTTTACCTTTATTTAAAATTAATCTAAATAAAATTTGTACAGTTTATTTTTAATTGTTTTCTTTGCGTCATTATTTAGAATAAATCTTAATAAAAATAGAAATGAAAAATACCTTTTTTTACCTAAGCGCATTGCTAATTATAATTTTATGTACCTCTCAGCAGCTAAAATCGGAAGAGAAACCTTACCCCGCCATTGAAGGTAATGTAATTGTTAATGGGGAAGCAGCGGCAGATGCCCCCGTTTATTTAAGCCCAAAACAAAGAGTAGTTTATACAGACGAAGACGGCAATTTTAAGTTCAACAACGTAAAGCCCGGAACATATACAATAAAGGTAAAAGTAGCCGGCGCAGCACTGCAAGAAAAGGAGGTTGTACATACAGAAAAAACCACGTCGGTTCGGTTTTCTTTTAAGGTTAGCGCTCAAAACCTAGCAGAAGTAAAAATTCGAGCTGTTAAAACTGTTAATGAGAAGCCGGTGAATGTGGGTAAAAGTGGCATCAAAGGCTTTGATCTGCCTCAGAGTATCAGCATAATTGATCATCAGGTGATTGAAGATCAGCAAGTGAATAAGCTAAGCGACATTATGCAAAATGTAAATGGCGTTGCTTTAGGTACTGCAAGAGGCAGCACTTCTGAGTCTTTCTATTCAAGAGGTTACAGCTTAGGTAAAAATAACTTACTTAAAAATGGATCTCAAGTTAGCTCTTCGGTAATGCCAGAAGCAAGTACTTTAGAAAGTGTTGAGGTGCTTAAAGGTAGCGCTGCATTACTTTATGGTAACGTAAGTTCTGGTGCGGTAGTTAACTTGGTTACTAAAAAGCCCAAATTTGAGTTTGGTGGCGAGGTTTCTTTACGAACTGGAAGTTATGATATGTATAAGCCGATTGTAGACTTTTATGGCCCAATTTCCAAAGATTTAGCTTTTAGGGTTGTTGGTACTTATGAAAACGCTGGAAGTTTTAGAAATCAGGTGTCTTCGGATAAAGTATATATAAATCCTTCCCTATTATACAAGTTAGGTTCCAAAACCGATGTTTTGGTTCAGGCAGATTATCTAAAGTACAACAACACTCCAGATTTTGGAATTGGTACCTTGGATAGCAAAATCCCAACTACTATTAACAGAAGCAGTTCGTTTAACACACCTTGGGCTTACAATGATGTAAACCAAACTACCGCTTCAATAAATATAGAGCACCATTTAAATAAAAACTGGAACCTAAACTTTATTACCGGCTACCAAAATTACGACCGAGATTATTTTTCGACAGAACGCATCCAAGCGGATGCCCAGGGAGATTGGTCCAGGAAATTAACAAAAGCAAACTCTTATGAAGATTTTTTTAATGGTCAGTTAAATTTAACCGGCAAACTAAAGACCGGCAAAATTGCTCATCAGGTTTTAGTTGGAACTGATGCTGACAGTTACATTACCAGAAGCGATAAATATGACGCCTTTGCTACGTATGATAAAATAAATATTCTGGATCCTTCAAAATATACGCCACGTACTGATGAGCCGGGCGCAAATCTTTTATCAACTACCAAATCACCAACTTATCGTTACGGTATTTATGCGCAGGATTTAATCAGCCTGACGGCCAAATTTAAATTATTAGCGGGTTTAAGATACAGCTACCAAAAAATAGCGACCAATGTAATTACGGACGCCAAAACCGGTGCGGTAAGTAAAGATGCAACGGCCAACAAGGCAGACGATGCTTTTTCGCCAAGGTTAGGTTTGGTTTTTCAACCAAATAAAACCACCTCTTTCTTTGGTAGTTATGCCAATAGTTTCGAGATAAATACCGGGACAGATGTTTTTTTAAACAATCTTAGGCCTTCTATCATTAATCAGTTTGAGTTGGGTGTTAAAAAAGATTTGTTTCAGAACCGGTTCTCTGCAAACCTTACTGTTTATAAAATTATCAACAGCAATACCACTCAACAAGCAGAGTTTATGGCCGATGGCGTAACGGTGAACAATGATAGAAATATCAAAGAATTTTTGGGTGAAACCACAAGCGATGGCCTAGAGCTTGACTTAAGCGGAAAAATTGTGGGTCAATTAAGCTTTTTAGCGGGCTACAGTTATACTTTTATGAGATTTACGAAGGTTTCGGGTTCTGCAAACAGTCCGATTTTAGGAGAGGAATTTGTGAGAAACGTACCTCACACCGCAAACGGAAGTTTATTTTATACATTCAACAACAACAAAGTAAAAGGATTAAAACTTGGCGCATCTGTATTTTACACTGGTAACAGGTATGCAGGGTGGAATAACAAAGTTGGACAGGCCGAGGCCAACCGTATTGTGCCTTTAAAAGGTTTTACCACCATCGATTTTTCTGCCGGTTATACTTACAGAGGCATCTCTATCCTTGCTAAAATCTCTAACATTACAAACGAATTAAATTACATTGTACACGAAAATTACAGTGTAAATCCAATTGCGCCACGGCAATTCGTTACAACACTTTCTTATAAATTTTAGTACCTATCAAAAATAGCTAATAGCAGGTCTCTTTTCAGAAACCTGCTATTTTTTTACAGCAATGAAAAAGTTTTTTAGAACAATACATCTTTATCTGAGCTTAGTTGCGGGTCTTTTTATTGTTATAGCATCTGTAACAGGTGCGATAATGTCTTTTGAGGACGAAATAAACCACACTTTTTTTGCTGAGCAATATTTTGTTAAACCAACAAGCACTCAAAAACTTTCTATAAACGAATTAATTGGAATTGCCGAGAAATCACAAAAAGCAAAAGTTATTGGTTTAAAGGTTTACAACGCTGCCGATAGAAGTGTAGAGATTAGTTTGGCGGCTAAAGAAAAAACTAATGCAGAAACTAGAAAACCTAAAACAGAAGATAAAAAAGGCAGGAGGCCCGGCTATTTGATTTATATTAATCCGTACAACGGGAAGATTTTGCAAAGCGTTAAATCAGGAGATTCTTTTTTTAAAAAGGTGGAAATGATTCATCGCTTTTTATTGAGCAAAAAAGGCGGCATAGGTAACTATGTCATCAGTTATTCTACGCTATTTTTCTTTTTTATTTTATTAACTGGAATCATTTTATGGTGGCCAAAAAGCAATAAAGCCCTAAAAAACAGATTAAAAATTAAATGGGATGGAAAGCAAAAGCGGTTGGTGCATGATTTACACGTTACCCTCGGATTTTACAGTTCCCTTGTTTTAATTGTAGTGGTTGCAACCGGATTAGTGATGGCTTTCCCGTCCATTAACTCGGCGATATTTCGAATAACCAAATCTAAGTTAGAAAGCCCTCAACCGCCTAAATCGAAGGTGGTGGCGGATATTGAACCTTTGGATTTTGAAAATTTCAGCCAAATTGTAGAAAGCACAGCTAAAAATTGGAAGTTCTATACTTTAAGATTTCCAAAGGAAAATGATGATGTAATTAGCGTTAGTGTTTTAGAAAAAGGAAGTTTAACCCATAAAGTGGATACCTACTATTTTGACCAATATACTGGCAAAAATTTAGGTAGTTTGGCTTTCGCCGATAAAAGCTTGGGGCAAAGGATTCGTTCTTACGTTAAGCCAATCCATACAGGAGAAATTTATGGTTTGCCCACTAAAATTTTAGCATTTATAATTTGTTTATTAACCATTACTTTCCCCGTAACGGGGGTAATGATGTGGTTAAGCCGGACTAAAAAAACAAAAGGTGCCGCATAACGCAGCGCCTTTTCTATTTGGTTCCAATGCTTTTTTTAAAGCGATTGATAGTAAGCTAAACTCTCTCTGATTAGCGTTTCTTCTACAAAAACATCAAACTTACAATTTCCGATTTTATCAGGTAAAGAAAAACTTATTTTGCCAGCTTGGTTTTTTTTATCTTGTTTCATTACAGCTAAAAGATGATTTTCGATGCCTTCTCTGATATTATATTTACCGTAATATTTTAAAAACGTTTCGGTAATAGTAGCAAGTTCTTCTTCCGATAAACCTACCAGTTGTGCAGCCAAATAAGCTTCGCAAATCATCCCAATGGCAATTGCCTCACCATGCAGCAGCGGATTTTTTTCGTTAGATAAAGACCATGATTCAATGGCGTGGCCAATGGTATGTCCGTAGTTTAATGTTTTTCTTAATCCTTTTTCAAAAGGGTCTTCGGTTACTACATGGTTTTTTATCTCAACAGAATGGTAAATATGTTCTTCGGTAATTGCTCTGGCATTTTCTAACTGTGCTACATCTTTAAAAAAATTAGCATCGGCAATAATTCCATGTTTAAGCACTTCGGCAAATCCAGAAGTCATTTCCCGGTCTGATAAGGTTTTGAAAAATTCGGTAGAAATAATTACCGCCTGTGGTTGGGCAAAAGTACCAATGATGTTTTTTACGTCATCCATATCAATCCCTGTTTTTCCACCAACAGACGCATCAACTTGCGAAAGTAAAGTAGTAGGTATCTGTAAAAAGTCGATGCCTCTTTTAAACGTAGAAGCCGCAAAACTTCCCATATCGGTAACAACGCCACCACCTAAATTGATTAAGATGGCATTTCTGTCTGCTTCAAAATCTAAAAGCGTCCGCCAAATCCCAATACAAAAATCAATGGTTTTGTTTTCTTCGCCATTAGGCACTTCAATAATGTCAAACTCGGTAAGGTTGGGCAATTTGTCACGTAAAACGGGTAGGCAAAGTTCTCCGGTTACTTCATCCGTTAAGATAAAAACTTTTGAATATTTTTTCTGCGCCAAAACATCATTTAAAACGTTTAAGCTGTTATCAAAATAAACCTTATAGTTACTGTTCTGTATAAACTTCATATAATTTCAATCGTTTTTCCGTTAAATTCCACGCTATCTCCTTTTTTTACTTTTAATCTTTTGCGGTAATCTACCTCGCCGTTATACTTTACCAGCCCGTTTAACACCGCCATTTGTGCTTCGCCGCCAGAATTTACCACGTTTGAGGCTTTCAACAATTGAATTAAATGGATAAAATCTCCTGCTAACGTAAATTTAATCATAGCAACAAACTTACAAAAAACGCTTGTTACAGATGCTGCTAAACGGCAATCATTTTTTTATTTTTGTTTACCAGTGCTCAATATCTATGGAAAAACGGAAACCTTTTATTAATATATCGTTTGATAATACCGAGGTAGCTTTTAAACGGTTCAGTAACGCCGAGCTTAAAAAATCATATTGGTTATTTAAAGTCATCAGCAATTGGTTTTTGGCTAAAGTGGGTCCGTTTTTTACAAAGGCAGCGTTTTTTTTACGATTGCCAGTTTCTGGCTTAATCAAATCAACTTTGTTTAAACAGTTTTGTGGGGGCGAAACTATAAAAGAATGTACGCCCGTAATATTAAAGTTGCATGCAAACAACGTAGGAACCATTTTAGATTATTCTGTTGAAGGGGAAAGTAACGAGCGAGAATTTGACCACACCACTCAACAAATTTTAAAAAGCATAAGCAAGGCTTCGGAAATGCCTGATGCCATCCCTTTTTGTGTTTTTAAGTTGACGGGGTTAGGGCGGTTTTCTTTACTTGAAAAAATAGCTGGTGGTACTGCTTTACGGGATTTTGAAAAAGTAGAATGGCAAAAAGTATTGAACAGAGTTGATTTAATTTGCAAAACAGCGGCAGAATCTCAACAACCCATAATGATAGACGCAGAAGAAACCTGGATTCAAGGTTCGATTGATGCAGTGGCTATCGCTATGATGCAAAAATACAATAAACAGCAACCAATTGTTTTTAACACTTATCAGCTTTATCGAACTGATAAATTGGCTTTTTTAATTAACGATTCAACTGTTGCAGTAACGCATGGATTTGTGTTGGGGGCTAAATTAGTTAGAGGTGCTTACTTAGAAAAAGAACGGAAAAGAGCAATTGAAAATGGATATCCATCGCCAATTCATGCAGATAAGCAATCAACAGATAAGGATTTTGATGCTGCAGTTTCTTTTTGTTTAAATAACTTAGAGAAGGTTGCTTTTATAGCTGCCACGCACAATCAACATAGTTGTGAAGTTTTGGTGGAAAAAATGGAACAGCGGCAAATTCCGGTTAATTATCCACATATTTATTTTGCCCAACTTTTAGGGATGAGCGATAATATCAGTTTCAACCTGGCCAATCGGCAATTTAACGTTGCCAAATATGTTCCTTACGGGCCAGTAAAAGCTGTTTTGCCTTATTTGTTAAGGCGAGCGGAAGAGAATACTTCAATAGCAGGGCAAATGGGAAGGGAGTTAAGTTTGATTGGGAAAGAATTAAAAAGAAGAGGGCAATAACTCATTAGTTTGGTTTTAGCCGCTCACTGAGCTTTCGTTCGGCTTTATATTTTTTGAGGTTCTTTTTAAAATCAGCAAACTTGTTGTCCTTTATAGTGATAATTACAACACCGGAATTCCCGTCATCTCCGTACTTTTCAATAGCTTTTTTGTCCTTTAAAATTGAAATTGCTTCAATATCATTTGGATTGAAAAGTGTCTTAAAAACGCTCGTTTTAGAACTGTCATTTTTAAAGGGATATTCTTTTTTACCATATTTGATAATATACAATGGTTGGTTCCTCATCATGTCCGCTCGTGAAGGTGCGCATATTCTAACCGTAATGGGCGGTGTATTTGGATTCTTGGAAACTGATTTATCTAGTTTTGAAATAATACTATCAGTTTTTAAATCAGATTTTTCATATTTATTTGCTATTAAAACTGGCGTTACCTGAGAAAAACTATCAAAACCGGACGACAGTAGAATTAAAACGATTAGGATGTTTTTCATACTTAAAGTTAGCTTTTTTTTGAAAATGTCGGACTTTTTTACAAAGAATTTCCATTTCGGAACACATTTTGTAAAATTGAAGTCCTTAAGTCTCTAAATTAAATACCCAATAATTATCAATATTATGAAAAACGTTCACGAAGAATTTATGCGTAAAGCCATCGCTTTATCAGAGCAAAATATGGAAACTTACGAAGGCGGCCCATTTGGCGCTGTCATCGTAAAAGATGGAAAGATAATTGCCCAGGCTGCAAATACTGCGTATAAAGACCAAGATCCGACGGCTCATGCAGAAGTTAATGCCATTAGGGCGGCCTGTAAAAAATTAAAGCAAGCTGATTTAAAAGGTGCCACATTGTACACCAGCGGAGAGCCCTGTCCTATGTGCATGAGTGCGATTTATTGGGCACATATTGGGGAGGTTTATTACGGAAACTCTAAAGCGGAAGGTAGCTGGGCCGGCTTTGATGATGATTTTATTTACAAAGAATTGGCAAAGCCGCTTGATAAACGCGAACTAAAGTTTCAGAGGGTTTTACCTTCGGAAAGTTTAAAGGCTTTTGAAACTTGGGTGAGTTTTCCAGAGGAAAAAAAGGATAAAATAAGACATGGAAATATGTAGCCATCCGCATGGCTTATCGTAAATTTAATTAAATTTTATGGTACTGGTAAACGTTTTTTTGTTTGAAGTTTCGGTTGCTAACAACGTATCAAACGCAATAATTATCTCGTTGCTAGCAACTCTTGCATTTACGTTTTTTAGCATGTTAATTTCAACTGTTCTAAAAAAGAACTTTATTGAACCTGTTTTGCTTGGTAAAATTATAAATTACCATTTAAAGGATTCTCCAAAATGGCTTGATAACACATTGGGAATGTTGGTTCACCTATTTGTAGGATATTTGTTTACTGAGGTTCATTTATTTTTGTACCGGGTATTTACGCCGGCGTGGTATAATGCTATATTATTTGGAGTTATCAATGGTGTTTTTGGTGCTTTAATTTGGTATATAACCATCAAAATTTACGCACAGGTTTTAAAAACGCAGGTTTCTCAGTACTTAATTCAGCTAATTGTTGGTCATATTTTGTTTGCGCTATTTATCGTTTACATGTATGCACCACCCCAGTAAACATAAAATTAGTTTTTAACGGTTTGCACAAAAAAACTCCTCCCGAAAAATGAGGGAAGGAGCTGTAATTTTAAATCAAAAGAAAAAACTAAATCTCTTGGCCTTTTGCAAGTTTTTCTTTCCGTTGGTCCTGCCACAAATAATGTAAAAGTGTATTTAAAACTACGGCATTCCAATCGTGGTGCAAACTGAAAGTGGCTCTTTTATTTTTTTCATTTAAACTCTCTACTGATAGCACACCCTTATTAAGATAATATTTTAGGTTGCCCCAAGGAACTAGCTCGGTTTTCTGTTTCTTCCAAAATAAAAACCCAGTTGTAAAATCCATCATAAAACCCTCGTTTGTTATTTTAGTGTTAGCTACTGTAAAACCGGTTTTGGCATTAAGCTGTTCAATAAAATGGCTTACCAAGTGCTTTTTTACATACTGCCAAACACCAGACATAATGTAGTAATAGGTATGGTCTTCTTCTAACAAGTCTCCAACTTTATTGGATTTAAAACGGATACTGATTGTTTTATCTGTCTGGCTTAAAATATCAATGGTATATTCTTTTCCGCTAGGCTTTTTGGCACCTCCAATTAACGACACGCCGTATTTAACGGCTTTAACGTCTTTGCATGCCATTTTATCTGTGTTTACTTCAATAAAGTCTTTATCTATTTTTACTTTTTGATTGGTAAAGGGTGTAGTGATATCTACATCAAAATTATGATTTTGCATGGGGTCTAATATAACAATTTCCTGAATTTAAAAAAGAGTGCCGGTGCCGCCTGATTTTAATTTCCCTAAATGTTTGTATGCAGTTTCCGTTGCCTCTCGGCCTCTTGAGGTTCGCATTAAATAGCCCTCCTGTATCAAAAATGGTTCGTACACTTCTTCTATTGTCCCTTCTTCTTCGCCAACAGCGGTTGCAATGGTTTTTAAACCAACTGGGCCACCTTTAAATTTGTCAATTATGGCAGATAATATTCTGTTATCCATTTCATCTAAGCCATGCTCATCAACATTTAAAGCATTTAAAGCGTATTTCGCTATTTCTGTCTCAATGCTTCCATTGCCTTTTATCTGTGCAAAATCTCTGGTGCGGCGCAACAATGCATTGGCGATACGCGGCGTTCCACGGCTGCGCCGGGCAATTTCAAAAGCTCCTTCATCTGTAATAGGCGTTTTTAAAATATGCGCTGATCGCATTACTATGGTAGTTAACAATTTTGCATCGTAATATTGCAAACGAGAGTTGATGCCGAACCTGGCTCTTAAAGGCGATGTTAACAAACCAGAACGGGTAGTTGCGCCAACTAAAGTAAACGGATTCAAGGAAATCTGTACAGAGCGGGCATTTGGCCCGGTTTCTAACATAATATCAATTTTAAAATCCTCCATTGCAGAATATAAATACTCCTCAACAACGGGGCTTAAACGGTGAATCTCATCAATAAATAAAATGTCTCCTTCATCTAAATTAGTAAGTAAACCTGCTAAATCTCCGGGCTTATCTAAAACTGGTCCGCTAGTTATTTTAATACCCACACCCATTTCATTGGCGATGATGTGAGAGAGGGTAGTTTTCCCTAAACCGGGCGGACCATGTAAAAGCACATGGTCTAATGCTTCGCCACGCAACTTTGCTGCTTGCACAAAAATTCTTAGGTTCTCTAAAATCTTATCCTGCCCTGTAAAATCCTCAAACTCTTGCGGACGAAGCACTTTTTCAATTTCTTTATCGGCATTGTTCAAGCGGTCAATGTTAGGATCCAAATTTTCATTCATGGCATGAAGATAAGAAAATCAGTATTTGTTTTGGGGGTAAATTTTACACAGATCTTTTTAGATTTTAATCTCCATAATGATGTAATCAATACCCGCTCGGCTAAAAACTTCTCCTTTTTGATTAAATCCTAATTGCTGATAAAATTTAACTGCGCTTAAACGAGCGTTACACCAAACTTTTGCTAGGTTTTTTTCTCTGGCGTATGCCAAAACATAAAGCATCATTTTAGTACCTAAGCCTAAGCGCTGGTATTTTTTATCGGTTGCAAGTTTACGAAGCTGCAGGGAATTATCTTTTTCAAAAAGTGAAACTACCACAACCAGTCTATCTTGGTGAAACAAACCCAGGTGCGTTCCGTCTTCATCTTCGGGGAGTTTAATCGCGGATAGCGGTAAATCTGGATAAAGCTCATTTTGACGTAATTTCCAGGTTAATTCTTGCCTTATTTGTTCAATGTCTGCCATAAATTTTTGCATAGCAAAGCTATTGGTATTTTTTACAGTGCGTGTAATTTGTAGTAACAGATAGGAAACAAACTTGTACTTTTACCCATCTATAAATAAAGGTAGTAAATTATCACGTTTGGCTTTTAGCTTTTTATATCTGGGCATGCGTATGGATAACTGTAAAAGCATAATTGGGTAAAATATCAATAAAAAAATGGCTGAAAATTCAGAAGGCAATCGCCCATCGCGGGCAACAAAAAACATTTCTTTTGGTCATGATACCCGGGATATCAACTATAGCAATCTGTTAAAATGGAATAAGCAGTGGGTTGCAGATACATTGAAAGAGGACAGCAATTATTTTAAAAAGCTGGCTCAAGGACAAAATCCGCCGATACTTTGGATAGGTTGTGCGGATAGTAGGGTGCCTGCCAACCAAATTACAGGAACCACGCCCGGTGATATTTTTGTTCACCGAAACATAGCCAACATGGTTGTTCATACAGATATGAACATGCTTAGTGTGTTGGATTATGCAGTAGCAATTTTAAAAGTAAAACATGTAATTGTTTGTGGGCATTACGGTTGCGGCGGGGTTTCTGCGGCGATGAGTCATAAGCAGTTTGGCCTTATTGATAACTGGCTTTGTCATATTAAAGATGTTTATCGTTTACATGCTGCTGAGTTGGATGCGATTAAAGGCGAGAAAGAAAAAGCCGCCCGGCTGGTAGAACTGAACGTAATGGAAAATGTTTACAACTTAGCTAAAACAAGCACCGTTCAAAATGCTTGGAAACAAGGCCAACAGCTAAGTGTGCATGGTTGGGCTTACAGCTTAGAAAGCGGTATCATCAAAGATTTAGAGGTTTCGTTTAACTCCGACGAGAAAATTGGTGATGTATTTAAGTTTGATAGCAGGTGAAAAATTAAAGGTTTCAAAGAAAATTGTGAAACCTTTATTTGGTAATTGTTTGCGGCAAGTAGGGGATGTTATTTTAACAAATCCATCAATTGCTGTGATGCATTTTTAGTGTCAACCTTATCAACAATCAGTGTGATTTTACCGTTTTCATCAATCACAAACGTTTTTCTGGCCGTACCCATATATGTTTTTCCGTACATGCTTTTTTCAACCCAAACGCCGTAGGCTTCAACAATTGCTTTATCGGTATCGGCAATTAATGTAAATGGAAGCTCAAACTTGGTTTCAAATTTTTTGTGAGATTTTTCATCATCAGTACTAACGCCCATAACCTCAAAACCTTTGCTGGTAAAAAGTTGATAATTATCTCTAAAACTACAAGCTTCGGCGTTGCAACCTGGCGTGTTATCTTTTGGGTAAAAATATAAAATCACTTTTTTGCCTTTAAAATCAGATAAAGTTATTGATTTATTATCCTGATTGTTTGCAGTAAAATTGGGTGCTGCATCACCTACACTCAAATTGGCCATTATCTATCTATAAAAAGTTATTTGGTAAGTTTTACTATTGTCTTTATTATCTGTAACAATCAATTTAAAAGTATGTTTGCCGGTAGTTGTTTTTTGATCAAACGTGTGCCAAAGCTTACCGTTTCTGTTGTCGTATTCCATCAGCACCCAATTATCATCAATATAACCGTTAAATGTTTTAATTCCGGAGAGGTTATCAGAAATACGGAAAGCCATTGTTGATTGTTTGGATAAATTAGCACCATCTTTATTGTTTGTTGCTGAAATTACGGGAGGCGTATCGTCTTTTCTTAAACAAAAGTTTCCGAAAGTTTTTGGGTTTGCAAGCACAAAGCCATCTTTAAACACGCCGCCTTGCGAACCGGTTTCAAGCTGATAAATCACCAGCTTGTCTGCAACTGCTAAATACTCAGAATCAACCTTAATGGCCAGCTCGAAGTTATTGTGCAAAGGCATGTATTTGTTATGAAGCTGGTAAATTTTAGATGCAGCGTAGGATGGTTTTGGCTTTTCTGCGTAATCAAAATAAAAGTTGTTGTATAAAACGCAAGCAGGCAGTTTCATTTTAACTTCGGCGGTTTCAAATTTGTTCTCTTTATCATAACTCATTAGCAAGCCGGTATTTTCGATAGGTTTTTGCAGCAGCGCATCATTATTTTTAACGTTAAATTTAAGAACAGATTGATTACCCTCAATATCTTTGATAATGTATTCTATAGCATGTGTTAAGTTATCAGAAAGCTCAATTAAACCCCTGTTTTTGGATGATTTAAAAAGACCAAGTTTTGGGTTCTCTGCAATAAACCCTTTCTGAATTACTCTGCGGGCACTCATCTTAGCCGGATAGTCAATGTAAGCATTCACAGCTCTCGAGTTTTCAAAGGAGAATTTATCAATAATGGTTTCAAAAACCACATTGCCATCTAGCTTTATCACGGTAGAAAATATACCATTATGGTTAGGGCTGCCATTTTGCTGGTCAAATGCGGTTAAGCCTAACCCAAATTCTCCATTTACTGCTATTGTACCAATTTTTCCGAGGTCGTAGGCGCCGTTGCTGCCGAAGGTTGCAAAATACTGTTTTGGTGTTTTTTCGCTAAAGGCGGATTTATTGGTTTTGTAAATGTAAAGTGCACTCATTTGTGGTTTAATGGTGTCTTTAACTTTTATGCCAAGGGTAATAGGATTAATTGTTTCTTCTGTTTTTGTGTTTCGTAGTTCAAAATGTAGATGTGGGCCAGCAGACCCGCCTGTGTTGCCCGAGTAGGCTATGAGATCTCCTTTCTTAACTCTTATTTCGATAGGCGTGAGGTTAAAATCAATCGCGAAACTTTGTTTTTCATACTGCGTCGCTTTAGCCCTTAGCGCAATTAAAGGGGTAAACTTTTGCAAATGTGCATAAACGCTGGTTACCCCGTTTGGATGATTAATGTATAAAGCATTGCCGAACCCACCGATCTGAACACGCAATCGGGAAACATAACCATCGGCTACTGCATAAACCGGTAAGCCTTCTCTTTGGTTAGTTTTAATATCTAAACCCGAGTGAAAATGATTGCTTCTTATTTCTCCAAAATTACCAGCTAATAAAATAGGGATATCTAAGGGGCTTCTAAAATAGTCTTTAGAAATTGCTGGCAAAGTCTCTTGGCAATTTGCGGTGGTGGAAAAGAAACTTACAGCTACTGAAAAAATCAGCGCTGTTTTTTTTAAATTAATCATACAAATTTTGGCTACCTAATTTCAAAATTCAAAAGTTCTATGTTTTGCAGGTGGCCAACTAGCTTATCCCCGGCTTTAATCTTTGCTACACCGGCGGGCGTTCCGGTAAAAATTATATCTCCTTTTTTTAAGGTGAAATATTTTGATGCGTAAGCAATAATCTGATCAAAATTATGAAGCATTTTTGATGTGTTGCCTTTTTGCCGTAATTCACCATTTACTTTTAAAGTAAAATCGATGTTGTTTAAATCTTGAAACGCTGTTTTTGCAACAAACTCGCTAACAGGAGCCGAGTTATCAAAAGCTTTTGCTATTTCCCAGGGTAAACCCTTCGTTTTCAATTGTATTTGCAAATCTCGGGCGGTAAAATCAATACCTAGGCCTAATTCCTCGTAGTATTTATGCGCAAATTTTTCTGCTATAAATTTCCCTTCTTTACAAATTTTTAATACCACCTCCAGCTCATGGTGAATTTCGTTTGAAAAATCTGGATGGTAAAAAGGCTTATTGTTTTTTAAAACAGCGGTGTCGGGTTTTAAAAAGAGAACAGGATTTTCGGGAATTTCGTTTGCTAATTCTTTAGCATGTTCAGCATAATTTCTGCCGATGGCAATAATTTTCATATTTGTTGTTTGCAGCAAAAATAAAAAAGCTCCGATGAATGTTCATCAGAGCTCTATATTAATAATTTTAAAGTTACAGTACAGAAATTCGTTTTACGAAAGAATCTGAACCAGATATAATCCGTACAAAGTAAAAACCTGTGTTCAATTTGTTATCTATTAAAAACTTATTTGATTGGGTGCCTGCTGGCAGCTTTTGGTTAAGTAAGGTGTACACATCGTTACCTAAAACGTCTAAAATTTTAATGGTCACCAGTCCTTCTTTTTTTAACGAAAAAGATAAATTTAACTGGTCCGAAACAGGATTAGGATAAACTTTTACATTATCAATAGGCTTTTGCAACTCGTTACTAAGCGGCGTTGAACTACTTTTTTGTGGGGCACCTTTAGTTGCTGCAAAATTAGCGTCGGCCGCTATGCCCATCTTTAAATTTGTCATCCTAAAAATAAAAGCGTCAAAATCAGTTTTAAAATTAGTATCAAAAACCGGTCTGTTAACCCTGTTATCCTTAAATTTAAGTGTTGATTTGTTAAGCGCACTATCACCATCAAGTACTACACTTTTCGCAAAAGCCGGAACAATAGCTGCAAAACTTGCAGTTATTAACCATGCGAAAATTGCTCTTTTGATGTATTTATTTGCCATATTAAGTTTGCATAACAAAAGTATAAAATAAATTTCTAAAACTTCATAATAATTAAGTCAATTCGCAGTTGTTAACATATTTTAACGTTTAACGTTTTTTAGTTGCTTAACTTTTACGCAGATAAATTTAAAAAGTTGCTTTTGCAATTTTTTCCTTTTATTTGCAGCCTCAAAACTTTTTATTTTGTCTAAGCACACCAACTTAAATAAATTATCCGCGGCAGGGGTTTTAATTAGCCTAGGGATAATTTACGGAGACATTGGCACCTCGCCACTATATGTTTTTAAAGCAATCATCGGCGATAGGTTGATAACAAGTGATTTAATCTTGGGTGGTTTAAGTTGCGTTTTTTGGACATTGACTTTACAAACCACTATAAAATATGTATTAATTACGCTTAAAGCGGATAATAAAGGCGAAGGAGGAATTTTTTCTCTTTATTCTTTGGTTAAAAGGCGAGCCAAATGGCTGGTTATACCCGCAATTATTGGTGGTTGTGCGCTTTTAGCGGATGGCATTATTACGCCTCCCATTACCATTTCTGCGGCAATTGAGGGTTTAGAAATTTTTTCTCCCAATCTGCAAACCATACCTATTGTTTTAAGCATTATTACGCTACTGTTTATTATTCAACAATTTGGCACTTCACTGGTAGGGAAGGCTTTTGGGCCTATAATGTTTGTGTGGTTTACCATGATGGGTGTTTTAGGGGTTAATTATATTGTTCACTTTCCGGCAATTTTAAAGGCGCTTAACCCTTATTATGCATTGCATCTTTTAGTTAGCAATCCGGCTTCTTTAGCTATTTTAGGAGCCGTATTTTTATGTACAACCGGGGCGGAGGCGCTTTATTCTGACTTGGGGCATTGCGGCAGAAAAAACATTAGGGTAAGTTGGGTTTATGTTAAAAGCTGTTTAATTCTTAATTATTTTGGGCAGGGCGTTTATTTGTGGAACATCCAGGGCGAGAAATTGGCAGATAGAAATCCGTTTTTTACGATGATGCCAGACTGGTTCTTGATTTTTGGAATTTCTATTGCAACAGCTGCTGCAATTATTGCCAGCCAAGCATTAATTTCTGGTTCTTTCACATTAATTTCTGAAGCGGTACGGCTTAATATATGGCCTAAGGTTAAAATCAACTATCCGTCTGAGGCTAAAGGCCAACTGTATGTACCCAGTATGAACTGGTTACTTTGGATAGGCTGTGTTATCGTGGTGTTGTTTTTTCAACGCTCAGAGCACATGGAAGCAGCTTATGGTTTATCCATTACGATTGCGATGTTAATGACCACTATTTTAGTTTCCGTTTATTTAAAGAAGAAAAAATACCCTATTTACCTGATAGCAGTTTTCTTATTGGTTTATGGAGCTTTAGAAAGTGTCTTCTTTATTGGCAACTTATCTAAGTTTTTACATGGTGGCTGGTTTACCATTTTAATTGGTTCCATTTTATTTAGCGTAATGTGGGCATGGTACTCTGCCCGGAAAATCAAAAATAGGTTTGTAAAATTTGTGGAAATTGAGCAATATTTTGATGTAATTAAAGAATTAAGCGATGATAAATCTGTCCCTAAGTTTGCATCGCAATTAGTTTACCTAACCAGCGCAAATTTTTCGTCAGAAATTGAATCTAAAATCATCTACTCCATACTTCAAAAAAAGCCTAAAAGGGCAGATGTTTACTGGATAGTTCACGTTGATGTGGTAGATGAGCCTTATCAAACTAATTATAAAATAGAGCATTTAATACCGGGAAAGCTTATCAGAATTGATTTTAAACTGGGATTTAGGATTGAGCAGAAAATTAGCGTATTATTTAGGAAGGTGGTAGAAGATTTGGTTAAAAACAATGAAGTGGATATTACCAGCAGGTACGATTCTTTAGCTAAGTTTAACATGATAGGCGATTTTAGGTTTGTTGTTTTAGAAAAAATCTTATCGCGGTCAAACAAATTGTCTTTTTGGGATAAGGTAACTTTAGATTATTATTTTATCCTTAAACATTTTAGTTTATCAGAAGAAAAAGGCTTTGGCCTAGATTTAAGCTTTGTAAGTCTGGAAAAAGTACCTTTGATGGTGAATGAGTTTGATAACGTAAACTTAAAGCGATTGAGCTAAGTTAAACCAAAAGAAATTGAGTGTTTTTGTAGAAGAAAAAACTTTTGAGCGGGCAATTTATAAATTAAAGCCATTGCTAAAAGGCGTTTATGAAGGTTGCAGTTTTATCAACTGCAATTTTGCCGATAGCGATTTATTTGCAGTTGATTTTATTGATTGTAAGTTTGTTGACTGTAACCTTAGCCTAGCTAACATTGCCAAAGCATCGTTTAAAAGTGTGCATTTTACAGGCTGCAAACTTTTGGGGTTACATTTTGAGCATTGCAACAACTTCTTATTTTCTGTAACCTTTACAGATTGTAATTTAAATTTATCTTCATTTTACCGTTTAAAAATAAAAAATACAAGTTTCACAAATTGCAGTTTAAAAGAAGTAGATTTTAACGCCACAGATTTAGCGCAATCTGAATTTATTAACTGCGATTTAGCTGATGCCAAATTTGATCAAAGCAATTTGGAAAAAGCGGATTTTACCAGCGCTTATAACTATGTTATCAATCCGGAAAATAATCGGATTAAAAAAGCTAAGTTTTCCCCTCATGGTTTGTCTGGCTTACTGGCTCATTACGATATTATTGTGGCGCAGTAAATAGCGCAAACTCTCCGTCTTGAACCTACAGACCGTTCAAGTGCATGCGCCTTCCTTTTTTTAAAATCAATGTTGTTCTTTTAAGCGCAAGATATAATTGCAATGGCGCTATTGCAGGTTTTTTTTTATCTTCTTGTTAAAATAAATGATAAAAAAATGTTTTAATGGAATTTTTCCGACATTTTATGATTTATATCACGTTAAACGGCTCAAAATTCTAGATTTTTATTCCATTTTATTCAGATTAGTCACCTATTTCATTATTAAAATTGTAATTAACAATTTTTAATGCTGATCTTTTAGCAAAAAACAACATTATTATTTATAGATATTTGATATAATTTAAAAAATTAGCTAAAATTTCATATTTATTTAGTGTTTTGGTTGTTATTCGTAATTTTATCAAATAAAAAAATCATAATAAGTATCCAGTATTTTATTTATTTTAAATTATTGGATTTTTAATGAGTTTAATTTGCAGATAAAATTCAAAAATTGCTGAAATGATAAAGAAAAATGTTGTAATAATTGGAAATGGGATGGTCGGACATAGATTCTGTGAAAAATTGGTGAGCAAATCATCAAATTTTAACTTAATTGTGTTTGGAGAAGAACCCAGAATCGCTTACGACCGTGTTCACCTTAGTTCTTATTTTGACGGTAAAACCGTTGAAGATTTAAGCTTATCAACCACAGGTTGGTATCAGCAAAACAATATCGACTTGTATTTGGGTGATGCCGTAACAGATATCAATCGATCAGAAAAGGTAGTTTATACGCATAGCGGAAAAGCGCAACCGTACGACTATTTAATTATCGCAACAGGCTCAGCACCATTTGTTCCAAATATTCCCGGGGTAGAAAAAGAAGGTGTTTTTGTTTACAGAACCATCGAGGATTTAGATAAAATGAAAGCCTACGCCGCTAAATGTTCATCCGGAGCAGTAATGGGTGGCGGTTTATTAGGCTTGGAAGCAGGTAAAGCTTTGTTAGACTTAGGGCTTAAAGAAACTCATGTTGTGGAGTTTGCATCGCGGTTGATGCCGCGGCAAATTGATGATGCCGGAAGTAAGCTTTTACAAGCAAAATTGGCAGAATTAAATTTAACCGTCCATCTTAATAAAAACACATCGTCTATAATGGGTGAGGGCCAAATAAGTGGTTTAGCCTTTGCTGATGGAAGTGAACTTGCTTTGGATATGTTGGTAATTTCCGCAGGAATTAGGCCCAGAGATGAAATTGCAAAACTTTGCGGTTTAGAAGTAAGCTCCAGAGGTGGGATTGTTGTTAACGAGTTTATGCAAACCAGTGACGAAAGTATTTTTGCAATTGGCGAATGTGCCTTGTTTAACAGTATGATTTATGGTTTGGTAGCACCCGGTTATGAAATGGCCGAGGTTGCAGCTGCTTTTTTGTGTGAAGAAAACAAGCAATTTAAGGGCTTTGATATGAGCACTAAACTTAAATTGATTGGTGTTGATGTTGCAAGTTTTGGTGATGCGTTTATTTCGGAACCCGATTGTACTTCCATCATTTTTGAGGATACACACAAAGGAGTTTACAAAAGAATCAATATTTCTAATGACGGTAAACAGCTTTTAGGCGGAATTTTAATTGGCGATGCAGATGCTTATAACATGCTTTTGCAAACTACTAACAACAAAATTGTTTTGCCTCCAAATCCGGAAGATTTGATCTTAGGTGCCAGGGGTGGCGAGGCAGCAGCCGGAGCAAGTGTTATGAGTTTGCCCGATGATGCGTTAATCTGCTCTTGCGAAGCGGTAACTAAGGGCGCTATCTGTTGTTCGGTTATTGATAAAGATTTAAAAACGTTTGATGAGGTAAAAAAATGCACCAAGGCTGGTTCTGGTTGCGGAGGTTGCGTACCGATGGTTAAAGATTTAATTAACGGAACCCTCACCGAAAACGGCATGTACATTAAAAACGTTTTATGCGAACATTTTGATTACTCAAGACAAGAGTTGCTTGATTTAATTAAGATGAACAAGATAGAAACCTACGATGAGGTGTTAGATACCTTTGGTAAGGGTGATGGCTGCGAGGTGTGCAAACCCGCAATTGCAAGCATTTTAGCTAGCTTATGGAACGATTTGATTTTGAAGCAAGACACCATTCAGGATAGCAATGATAGATTTTTGGCAAACATTCAAAAAGGAGGAACATATTCTGTGGTGCCAAGGATCCCCGGCGGCGAAATTACTCCGGATAAATTGATTGTAATTGGGCAAGTAGCTAAAGACTTTAATTTATACACCAAAATAACAGGCGGCCAAAGAATTGATTTGTTTGGTGCACACCTGGTTGATTTGCCAATAATTTGGTCGCGATTAATTGATGCCGGTTTTGAAAGTGGCCATGCTTACGGTAAATCATTACGGACGGTAAAAAGCTGTGTAGGCAGCACTTGGTGCCGGTTTGGATTGCATGATAGCGTGAGCTTCGCTATTGAAATTGAAAATAGATACAAAGGCTTGCGCTCGCCACACAAACTAAAAGGCGGGGTTTCTGGCTGTATTCGCGAATGTGCAGAAGCAAAGTCAAAAGATTTTGGAATTATTGCCACTGAAAAAGGTTGGAATTTATACATCTGCGGAAACGGAGGTTCAAAACCTCAACATGCTGAACTATTGGCATCAGATATTGATAGCGAAACCTGCGTTAAATACCTCGATAGATTTCTGATGTTTTATATAAGAACAGCTGAACCGCTAAGCAGAACCGCCACTTGGCTTAATAAAATGGATGGCGGAATGGCATATTTGCGTAATGTGATCATCAACGATAGTTTGGGTATTGCAGAAGAACTGGAAGAAGCCATGAAATACCAAGTAAGCACTTATGCCTGCGAGTGGAAAGCGGCTATTGAAAACCCCGAAATGAGAAAGCGTTTCAGCCATTTTATTAATGCTCCGGAAGAAAGAGATCCGAGTGTGAAATTTGAAACCATGCGTGAGCAAATAAAGGCAGAAACCTGGTAGTTTTTAGTTCAATAGTCATTAGTAAAAAGGAGTTCACTGTTAAAGAGTTAAGAACTAATAAACTAAGTCAACTAATGACTAATTCAACTAACATACTAAAACCTAATCTAACAAACTAGTCAACTAACAAACTAAATAACATGAGTGAAATAATAGTATTAGACCGCGAAATTGAAAAGTTACATGGACAAGAAAACTTGTTCTTTGCCTGTTACACAGATGATGTTCCTCAAAACGGGGGCGTTTGCGTAAAGTACAAAGAAGAGCAAATTGCCATCTTTAACTTCAGCCGCCGTGGCGAGTGGTACGCAACGCAAAACATGTGTCCTCATAAACAACAAATGGCACTTTCCCGCGGCATGATTGGTAGTTCGGGCGATGATTGCGAACCCAAAGTTGCTTGTCCGTTCCATAAAAAGTCCTTCTCATTAAAAAGCGGCGACTGCTTAACAGGCGAAGCTTACAAGATAAAAACTTTCCCAGTAACCATTTCTAACGGAAAAGTATTTATTGAGGTCGGCAGAATTTGATTTGCTGCCTAAACAGGCGTTTCTCTGTTGTTAAGCAGAGCAGAAAGCAATCTATTTTGTTTGTGTGGGGATAACCGCAAAGGAGTTTTATTTTCTTTGCGGTTTAGTAGCTTAAAATATTAGAGCCCCTTCCGGCAAAAGAATTGTTTTATCAACACAAGTAGTTAAAAAAATGCATTAATTGCTTTAATGAAAGCATACTTATAAGGAGTATTAAGCTGCATTTTTGGCGCTTAGGATGGGCAAACATAAGCACCCAGCTTAATTAATCTTCGTTCTTCGCAAGCGCTTCTAATTTTTCTAAAGATAAAATTTTAATCTTCCTTTTGCTAACCTGTACTGCTTTCTCGGCAGTTAGTTCTGATAGCATCCTGGACACCGTTTCATAAGTTGTGCCTATAAAGGCTGCAAAGTCTTGTTTCGAAAGCTCAATCCTTAACACATCATTCTCATCTGTGCCAAATTTCTTCTCGAAAAATAAAAGGGCATTCGCGAGTCTTGCTTTTACAGAAATGTGTGCAATGTCTCTCATCTTAAGCTCCGATTCTTGTAGCTCATCTGCAAAAAACAACATTAATCTGTAGGTAAAATCTGGATTTATCTTTATCGTGGTATTAAAGAAATCGAGTGAGATAAATGCTACGGTTGAGTTTTCAAGTGCGGTGGCAGAAATGGGATAGGTGTTGTTGTGGCTACTAATTCCTCTATGCCCAAGTATTGTTCCTTCGGTGGCAAAGCGGAGTATTAACTCTTTGCTGCCCCACTTTTTGTGGACTTTAACATTGCCAGCATAAACAAAATAAATTCCTTCCACCTTATCACCTTCTTTAAAAATAGATTCGCCTTTTTTAATTTCATAGATAAATCTGTTTGCTTCAATAGCCAATAACCATTCTTGTACACAATTATTGCACAAAAAGCAATTTTTGGAAGGGTAGTTCTTCTTGCTAAGTTTCATTTAACGCTCTAAATCAAATATTGTGTGAATATATGCTTTATTGCTTTAAAATTAAGTGTAAAATTTTAGTTTTATTGAGATTTTATAATTAATTATCGTTTTTTGTATT
>DASVGY010000052.1:0-21564 GCA_036379295.1 Pelobium sp. | reverse complement strand
ACAAAAACCAATTCAGAAAATGGCATTTGATATAGACATGATCGAAAAGGTGTATGCAAACTTCGCAAGTCGCGTAGAAGCAGCTCGCAAGCTTGTTGGCAAACCTTTAACCCTTACAGAAAAAATTCTTTATGCGCATCTTTGGGACGGAGAAGCTACAGAAACCTACCAAAGAGGAAGCTCTTATGTTGACTTTGCCCCAGACCGAGTAGCTATGCAAGATGCAACAGCGCAAATGGCTTTATTACAGTTTATGCAAGCCGGACGCTCAAAAGTAGCCGTTCCTTCAACAGCGCATTGCGACCATTTGATTCAAGCAAAAGTTGGTGCCGAAGCAGACTTAAACAAAGCAAATACAGAAAGTAAAGAAGTTTTTGATTTCCTGGGTTCAGTATCAAACAAATACGGAATTGGCTTTTGGAAACCGGGTGCTGGAATTATCCACCAGGTTGTTCTTGAAAATTATGCTTTCCCTGGTGGGATGATGATAGGTACCGATTCTCATACCGTTAACGCAGGTGGTTTAGGAATGTTAGCAATTGGTGTTGGTGGTGCTGATGCATGTGATGTAATGGCAGGATTGCCTTGGGAGCTTAAATTCCCAAAACTAATTGGTGTAAAATTAACCGGTAAATTAAGCGGTTGGACTGCTCCTAAAGATGTTATTTTAAAAGTAGCAGGCATTTTAACCGTAAAAGGTGGTACCGGAGCAATTGTAGAATATTTTGGCGAAGGCGCAACATCGATGTCATGTACCGGAAAAGGAACTATCTGCAACATGGGTGCAGAAATTGGCGCAACAACTTCTACTTTTGGTTACGATGAATCAATGGAACGCTATTTAAGAGCTACCAACCGTAACGATGTGGCCGATGCAGCTAATAAAATTAAAGAACATTTAACCGCCGACCCAGAGGTTTACGCAAATCCAGAATTATATTTTGATGAGATTGTAGAAATAAATTTATCTGAACTAGAACCACATTTAAACGGCCCTTTTACACCAGATTTGGCTACGCCGGTATCTAAAATGAAAGAGGCAGCAGTAACAAACGACTGGCCTTTAAGAGTAGAATGGGGCTTAATTGGTTCTTGTACAAACTCCTCTTACGAAGATTTATCCAGAGCAGCATCTATCGCTCGCCAGGCCATTGAAAAAAAACTCGGCACAAAATCTTCTTTTGGTATCAACCCCGGCTCAGAGCAGGTTCGCTACACAGCAGATAGAGACGGTTTATTAAAAACTTTCGAAGATTTAGACGCAACAATTTTCACTAACGCCTGCGGACCATGTATTGGCATGTGGGACAGAGTAGGTGCCGAAAGACAAGAAAGAAATACGATCGTTCACTCTTTCAACAGAAATTTTGCTAAAAGAGCAGATGGCAACCCAAATACTTGCGCATTTGTAGCATCGCCAGAAATGGTAGCAGCAATTGCAATCTCAGGTCGATTAGATTTTAATCCTTTAACAGATACTTTAACCAACGCAAACGGCGAAGAAGTAATGTTAGATGCGCCTTACGGCGATGAACTGCCTTCAAAAGGTTTTGCGGTAGAAGATGCAGGCTACCAGGCGCCAGCGGAAGACGGCTCAGGCGTTGAGGTAATCGTTTCTCCTACCTCACACCGTTTACAATTGTTAGAACCATTTGAAGCTTGGGAAGGCACAGACTTAAAGGGCTTAAAACTGTTGATCAAGGCAAAAGGAAAATGTACCACCGACCATATTTCTATGGCAGGTCCATGGTTAAAATTCCGTGGTCATTTAGATAACATTTCAAACAATATGTTAATTGGAGCTGTAAATTACTTCAATGAAAAAACCGACACGGTGAAAAACCAACTAAATGGCGAATACGGACCAGTACCCGCAACGCAAAGAGCATATAAAGCTGCAGGAATTGGTAGTATTGTGGTTGGCGATGAAAATTACGGCGAAGGATCGTCAAGAGAACACGCAGCCATGGAACCTCGTTTCTTAGGCGTTAGGGCAGTATTGGTAAAATCTTTTGCTCGTATACATGAAACAAACTTGAAAAAGCAGGGGATGTTAGCTTTAACATTTACAGACAATGCAGATTATGATAAAATACAGGAAGATGACAATATCGATATTAATGGTTTAACTACCTTTACACCGGGCAAACCTTTAGAAATTGTGTTGAACCATGCCGATGGAACTGTTGATAAATTTAACGTTAACCATACTTACAACGCTCAGCAAATCGAGTGGTTTAAAGCAGGTGCAGCGCTTAACATCATTCGCAAAAACATAGTAGCTTAATTTTAGCTAGCTATTATTTTAAACCTTGTCGTTAATCGCGGCGAGGTTTTTTTATGGAGCAACGGGTTTATTTTGGTAGAAGCTGGGCTTTAATGTTTTAGAAACTAGCCGCGGCTATTCACTGCAAGTCTTTTCGCGTCGTTGCATTTGCTGCAGGTTTATATTACATCGGGCTAAGGATGCTGTTAGCGCTAAGCTCGCTACTTTTTCAAAGAAGAAGCATATTTGGTATAACAATTACGTCTTCGAAGATTGAATTACTTACACTATTAAAAGACTTACAAACTCCCAATTTTACTACAATCAAATTTAGGAATTTACAGACTCACCTATTTAACTGCAGATTATTTCAAAAAAAGCGGTACAGAAAGCTTTTACCCTTTTATAGAAGTGGTATTCCAAATTAAAGACGGCAATCATTACCATGTTCCAATAACACTTTCGGCTTATGGTTACGCAACTTACAGAGGAAACTAAATTTTATTTTTTTTTGTTACACTTATTTATTTTTAACGATAATCATTTTTAAAGCCAGTCAATTTTGATGGGTTTTATTTTTTTTAAACATAATTCGATAGTAACGTCGCTTTATGATTAGGGCGTTTTAACACGCTGTCCGTTGTATCTTTTTTGCAGATGAGCAAAAAAGGATGTCACTGCCATCGTTAACGCAAGTAAATCTTTTTAAAAAAACTTCGCTTTAATTAAAAGTGTGTTTAACAACCATCAATAGTTCCTTAAACCCGAGTCTTACTAAAAGCTTTGCTCATCAAAAAAACGCACTTATTTAAATTACTTTTTCTTACACAAAAATCAAATCGCAATAGCTAAATTAAACGCGTAATGGAAATCCAACTACAAAAAGCAGCTTTAGCTCAAGCAAACGAAATTTGGGAGATTTTGAAACAAGCCATCGAACGCCGCAGAAAAGACGGCAGCAAACAATGGCAAGATGGTTACCCGAACCTAGAGATTATTCAACAAGACATCGAAAAAGAACAGGGTTTTATTTTAACTGATGGTAGAGTTATACTGGGTTATTGCGCCATCATAATTAACGACGAACCCGAATACGCAAATTTGAAAGGAAAATGGTTAACGAACGGTGACTTCGTAGTATTTCATCGAGTGGCAATCCATAAAAACTACCTAGGAAAAGGGTTGGCTAAAAAAATGATTGCGCTAATTGAAGAGTTTGCGCTAAACAATTATATTTTCAGCGTTAAAGCTGATACAAATTTTGATAACCATGCAATGCTAAATATTTTTGAAAAATTAGGTTACACCTACTGTGGCGAAGTTTATTTTAGAAATAGCGCCCGCAAGGCTTTTGAAAAAGTTTTACAATAGACCCCTACAACTAACGCAGGTCTTTAACCCTTTTTAGGAAACACTGATTGAACTTCCTAAACCAGATTGCAGTGAAAAGCCCACAGCCAAAATTTTTGCCAATGCTTGTAACGGAAAGCCGGACTAGCCCGAATGAGCTGCACCGCTTACCTTTTCAAAGAAAATCTGGCCAACCGATAAAAAAATAGCACATAAAAAAAGGAGTCTATTGCTAAACTCCTTCTTTTTATCTAAAACGGTAATTCTATATTACTTTACTGCATCAACAATAGCTGCAAAAGCTTTTGGATCATTCATTGCTAAATCAGCTAAAACTTTTCTGTTTAAGCCAATATTTTTAGCAGCAACTTTTCCAATAAATTGAGAGTAAGACATTCCGTGTTCACGTGTTGCCGCGTTGATACGTTGTATCCATAATCCTCTAAATTCTCTTTTCTTAACTTTTCTGTCTCTGAAAGCGTATTGTAAACCTTTTTCAACAGTATTTTTAGCAATGGTAAAAACCTTACTTCTTGAGCCCCAGTAGCCTCTGGCCATTTTTAGGACTTTCTTTCTTCTTCTTCTTGACGCTACTGCGTTAACCGAACGTGGCATAATTTAATTGTTTTTGGTAAGAGGTGAATAGTATTTAAACTATTACTTAAACCCAATCCCTGGTTAATACTTAATTACTTTCCGATGCAAAGCATGCGTCTAACATTTCCTAAATCACCATCTGATACATAGCTGGTGGTGGTTAAGTTACGTTTTTGCTTTGTCGTCTTTTTTGTTAGGATGTGACTTTTGTAGGCATCCTTTCTTTTGATTTTACCGGTTCCAGTAAGCGAAAAACGCTTTTTTGCACTAGAATTGGTTTTCATTTTTGGCATAATAATGCTTGTTAATTTAACCTGTGTATATTAATTTTTTCCCGTTTTAGGCGCTACCGTTAAGAACATGCGTTTACCTTCCAACTTAGGTAATAGTTCAACTTTACCTACGTCTTCTAAAGCCTGAGCAAATTTCAATAATAAAATTTCTCCCTGTTCTTTATAAACAATGGCTCTTCCCTTAAAATGAACGTAAGCTCTAACTTTCTCTCCATTTTCTAGAAATGAAACCGCATGTTTTAATTTAAATTGGAAATCGTGGTCGTTTGTATTCGGCCCAAATCTAATTTCCTTAATTACTGTTTGTTTAGCATTAGCCTTAATTTCTTTCAGCTTTTTTTTCTGTTCGTAAACAAACTTATTATAATCAACGATTTTACATACTGGTGGGTTAGCATTAGGTGAAATCTCGACTAAGTCAAGATCCATTTCATCTGCCATTGCTAACGCTTTTTCTATAGGGTAAACTCCTTGCTCTATATCCTCTCCTACTACCCTTACTTCCCTGGCTCTAATACGCTTATTGATATTATGAGCGGGCTCAGTTTGTCTTCTGCCTCTATTCGGATTCAATTTAGGTCTAATGATTGTCCTCCATCTTTATTATTTACACTAAAATTTCTTTTTGAAGATGACTGCTAAATTCTTCTATACGCATACTCCCTTGATCGCCATCTCCATGTTTTCTTACAGAAACCGTACCATCCTCCATCTCTTTCTCTCCTATAATCAACATAAAAGGAATCTTTTTGACTTCGGCATCCCTAATTTTTCGTCCGATTTTCTCATCCCGAAAGTCAATTAGTCCGCGAATATCGGAATTATTAAGTGATTCTAAAACTTTTTTTCCATATTCCTCATATTTTTCTGAAATCGGCAGCACAATAAATTGTTCGGGTGTTAACCATAACGGAAAGTTACCAGCACAGTGCTCAATAAGCACTGCAACAAAGCGCTCTAACGACCCAAACGGGGCTCGGTGAATCATTACCGGACGGTGCTTTTGATTATCGTTACCAGTATATTCCAGCTCGAAACGCTCTGGTAAATTATAATCAACCTGTATCGTTCCTAACTGCCATTTTCTGCCTAGCGCATCCTTCACCATGAAATCCAGTTTTGGGCCGTAGAAAGCTGCTTCGCCTAATTCAACAACTGTAGTTAAACCTTTTTCTGCAGCTGCTTCAATAATTGCACTTTCTGCTAAATCCCAGTTTTCATCACTACCAATATATTTCGCTTTATTATTAGGATCGCGAAGGGAAACTTGTGCGGTGTAATTCTCAAAACCTAAAGCTTTGAAAACATACAACACCAAATCAATTACCTTTTTAAATTCTTCTTTTACTTGATCTGGACGGCAAAATAAGTGTGCATCATCCTGAGTAAAACCTCTAACGCGAGTTAAACCATGTAACTCTCCACTTTGCTCGTAACGGTAAACTGTACCAAACTCGGCCAGCCTGATGGGTAAATCTTTATAGGAGCGGGGCTTTGTTTTATAAATCTCGCAATGGTGCGGACAGTTCATCGGCTTCAAGAAAAACTCCTCTCCTTCTTGTGGAGTTTTTATCGGCTGAAAAGAATCTGCTCCATATTTATCGTAATGACCAGAAGTAACATACAAATTTTTGTGCCCGATGTGCGGCGTAATCACCTGATCATATCCTGCTTTTTGCTGCGCTTTTTGCAAGAAACTAACCAAACGTTCACGCAAAGCGGTTCCTTTGGGCAACCATAAAGGCAAGCCCATCCCCACTTTTTCTGAAAAAGCAAACAATTCTAATTCTTTACCCAATTTACGGTGATCACGCTTTTTAGCTTCTTCAATCATGTGAAGATATTCTGTAAGCTCACTTTGTTTAGGGAAAGTTACGCCGTAAATACGGGTAAGTTGTTTTCTGCTTTCATCTCCACGCCAGTACGCACCAGCAACGTTCATCAGTTTTACGGCTTTTATAAAACCGGTATTCGGAATGTGCGGGCCTCGGCATAAATCGGTAAAATTTCCTTGTGTGTAAAAAGTGATTTTCCCGTCTTCTAAATCTTTAATTAAATCCAGCTTGTACTCGTCGCCTTTGTCCTCAAAATATTTAATTGCATCAGCCTTACTTACGCCAGCTTTTACAAAAGCTGATTTATTGCGGGCCAATTCCAAAATTTTGTCTTCAATTTTTTTGAAATCGTCTGAAGAAAATTCTCTCTCGCCAAAATCTACATCGTAATAAAAACCGGTTTCAATTGCTGGTCCAATACCGAATTTTGTTCCTGGATACAAAGCCTCTAAAGCTTCTGCTAATAAATGGGCAGAAGAATGCCAAAAAGTTGATTTTCCGTCGGTATCATTCCAGGTTAATAATTTAACGCTGGCATCATTCTCTATTGGCATCGAAGAATCTACCACTTTGCCATCAACTTCGGCAGCCAAAACATTACGGGCTAAACCTTCTGATATCGAAAGCGCTATCTGGTGCGCATTGGTTCCTTTTTCATAATCCCGTGTGGAACCATCAGGGAGGGTAATCTTAATCATCTACAATATGATTTATAGGTTGTAAAAAATAATTAACATACGCTCATACAAATGAGCGTTTTTTATTGAGGTGCAAAACTACGAGAATTTTTTTAATGTTTTGGGGACCTGGCAGGATGAAATCTAACTCTACGATGAATGATATTGGTACTGGTATAAAGCCCCGCAAAATCAATGCGTCTATTTTCTTTTGCAAATTGCTTTGATAATCGGGTCTCGAAAAGAAAAGGCTACTTAAACGTGGATCTCGAAGCCAAGCGCCTAACAACGGCTTTACCATTTAGCATTTGCACCTTTATCCAGCCCTGGTTTTGGTGGTACATGGCGCACACAACCGAATTAGCACCCGAACCATTACAAGTATTAACTTTCTCAAAACTCGCTACCACTGTTGCACCGTTGCCAAATAATGCCACAACTTCAGCATTGCAAATTAAAAAATCTTGCTCGTTTACCCGGAGGTAATTTCCGGTACAATCTTTTATTACAGTTGCATTTGCAGCCTCAACTTCATCCTTTTTACAGGCATAAACAAAGCACAAAATAAAGCCCAAGGCAAAGGCAATGTTTTTAATACTAAAATTACGATGGCTCTTATCCGTGTGCATATTAATTACCTACTTCTATCATGTAATCGGTTTCAAAAACATGCCCTTTCTCCAGCTTTTGAATCCCTTCTTTTTGAGCGATATCCTTTGCTTCTCCAGCCGTATCAGAAACACCCAGCCATGGCTCAATACATATAAATGGCGCATCATTTTTGGTCCAAATGCCCAAATAATCAAAATTTGGATAGCTAACTTTTATTTGCTTATTGCTTTTTTGGCTTTTTAATATTACTGATTTAGATTGTATATGTTTAAAAATAAGAGCATCGTTAACAAACAAATCTCTGCTCAAGGCAAGCGTGTTATTGACGGTTTTAACGGTATTAGATTGGCCGTTTTGCAGTCCATCCGCACCAGACTGGTAGCTCACCAATGTTTCGACTTTCTCAAATTCAATATAATAGTCTTCAAAATTTTCATCCTTAGAAAATGGGACATTAAATGCTGGATGCGCTCCTACAGAAAAGTAAATGTCTCCCGCATCTAAATTGATGACTTTATAAGAAACCCGAAGTGTTCTGGCTTCTAAATGGTAAAGTACCTGAAATTCAAATTTATATGGGTATGATTGTAAAGTTTCCTCATCATAGCGGTACTCGAAAATAGCGCTGTTTGGTGTAGACTCAATCCTTCTAAAATTTACGTGGCGGGCAAACCCATGCCGATTCATGGTAAACTGCTTGCCGTTTACGTTTAAAGTATTGTTTTTTAAACCACCAACAATCGGAAATAAATTAGGCGCATGAAAAGCCCAAATTTCGGGGTTGGCCTGCCAAATATATTCTGTACCATTTGCTTTATCAACTAAGGAGTGTATTTCTGCGCCTTTGTTACTGATAATGGTTTTTACGAAGTCATTTTCTAAAACTACCATCGCCTATAATTTTTTAAATTTATTAGCTAAAGCTTTTAACATATCATCGTCTGCTGGCTTTGCTGGCTTTTCAACCCTTGCTTCTTTTGTGTAGGGCGGCTTAGCGGGGCTTACCGTTTTTGCTGTTTCCTGTGGCTTCTGTTGTTGTTTGTTTTCAGTCTTCTGAGAACGATGATTCTTCCAAAACTTTTCTAGGCGGTTTTTGGTGTAAAGCGGAAAGTCTCCGTTCATCATCCAGGCGTAGTAACTTGGCTCCTCTTCAAAAACCTGCGTTACGGGCTTTCCTTTATGCTTTCCAAAATTAAAACAGGCCACATCGTCGTCGTTATAAACCATTCTGCCGGCAAAGTCAACAGGTTTATTTAAATTAGTAAAGGCATGTAAACGCTCTACATCGTTTACCACCGGTTTACTAATGTTCCCTTTTTTATCTTCAAATTCTTTGCCCTCGTACTTCTCAATCTGCGCAAGCAAAACTTCGTACGTAGCCCTTATATCGGCCTCTGCGGAGTGTGCGTTTACAATACTTTTGCCACAATAAAACTGATATGCCGCTTTTAAGGTGCGCTGTTCCATTTGGTGAAAGATGTTTTGTACATCTACAAAACTGCGGTTTTCAATGTCGAAATTAATCCCTACCCTTAAAAATTCTTCCATCAACATCGGGATATCAAACTTGTTAGAATTATAGCCTGCCAAATCTGCATCGCCTATAAAATCAATAATTTCTTGAGCTACCTCTTTAAATGTTGGCGCATCCTTCACGTCTTCATCATAAATTCCGTGGATTAAAGATGACTCTAAAGGAATTGGAATAAGTGGTTTTATTTTTAGCGTTTTTACTTCTTCTGTGCCATCAGGCGATGCTTTGAGGATAGAAATTTCTACAATTCTATCTGATGCTACATTAACACCTGTTGATTCTAAATCAAAAAAAGCTAACGGACGTTTTAAATTAAGTTTCATTTATTTGGGTTTGGATTTGATGCTATTATCTGCTAGCTAAATATGATGATCCCGGCCAAAATACCAACTACCATGATGACATAAAGAAGGATTTCGTTGACAGCAAAATGTTTGTATTTGCTCCAAAAATGGTACTCGGAATTATTGTTGGGCATGTTTGAATTTCAATTGTATAAAAAAATGAAGTTCGTTATTTTTTATAGAGTATAAAAGGGCTAAAGGCGTTTTTTTTGGCGATGACCAATTTTACCCAAATGTGCAGCAAAACCAATTCGCTAAATTTAAACTACGCTTTAACGGTTTACCGCACCGAGCCTGCTCTGGAAAAATATTTATAGGTGTAGGGGTTTTTCAATTTCTCCAACATTACCCCTTTTCTGGTACTGGCGTGTACGTAATACCCGTTTTGCAGGTACAGGCCCACATGGCTAAACTTTTTCCCTTCAAAATCAAAAAAAACCAAATCGCCTTCTTTTAACTGGCTCTCGTATTTTCTTTTGATAATTTGCACCTGCTGGCTGGTATTTCTAGGGATTTCTTTACCGTAAACCTCCTGATAAATTAAGTAAACCAAGCCAGAGCAATCAATACCGCGTTTGCTTAAACCGCCATACTGGTATTTTGTACCCTCCCAATCATCAATAAAATTGTATAAGTCGCCGTTTTTAATATGCTTTTTAGAAACATCCATGGCTTTAGCGTATTTGTTAGCAATGCTATTGGAGGGTTTTTCAAAACGATGCGATGGAGCATTGGAAAGATTTTTCTTTGATTTACATGCGCTAAAACAGACAAAAAGTATTGCGTAAAACGTAATGAGAGTTGAGGACTTGCAAATTTTTAAATTTTGATGTTTTATAATTTTTTTAGCCATCCTAAGATTTTTTTAAAACTTTCTGGATTTCGTCAAGCTTCATTAAAGCCTCCACAGGGGTAAGCGTATTAACATCTAAATTATTTAAAACATCTCTAATTTTTATTAAAACGGGGTCATCCAAAGTAAACATCTGTAACTGTACAGGTTGTTTCTGCATTTTCATTAGGCTGGCTTTTACGTGTTCGCCGCCGGTACGTTCATTCTCTAAGCGTAACAAAATCTCATTTGCTCTTTTTAACACCGAAGAGGGCATCCCTGCCATTTTTGCAACGTGAATACCAAAACTGTGCTCGCTGCCGCCCGGTACCAGCTTGCGTAAAAAAATGACCTTGTTGCCTACCTCTTTAACAGAAACATTATAATTTTTAATTCTGCTAAAAGAATTGCTCAACTCGTTTAGTTCGTGGTAATGGGTAGCAAATAAAGTTTTGGCTTTCGCCGATGGATGATTGTGCAGGTATTCTGCAATAGACCACGCAATAGAAATCCCATCGTAGGTTGAAGTTCCCCGGCCAATCTCGTCTAACAAAATTAAACTTCTGTCTGATAGGTTGTTTAATATGCTTGCCGTTTCATTCATTTCTACCATAAACGTTGATTCGCCAGAAGATAGGTTATCTGATGCACCTACTCTTGTAAAAATCTTATCTACAATACCAATAGTAGCTTCTTTAGCGGGCACAAAACTGCCCATTTGTGCCATTAAAACAATTAACCCGGTTTGCCTAAGTAAAGCCGATTTTCCAGACATGTTAGGCCCAGTGATGATGATTATCTGTTGCGAATCATTATCCAGATACACGCTGTTGGTGATGTAATCTTCGCCCAGTGGTAGGTTTTGCTCAATCACCGGGTGCCTTCCCCCTTTAATATCCAGCAACTTATCATTATTAATTTTAGGTTTTACATAATGATTTTTTTGAGCGATTTCGGCAAAGCAAAGCAAAACATCTAACTGCGCAATTAAAAACGCATTTAGCTGGATAGGCTTAATAAAATCGGCTACGCTTGTTACCAGATCGGTAAAAAGGCGGGTTTCAATGGCTAGTATTTTTTCTTCAGCGCCTAAAATCTGGTCTTCGTATTCTTTAAGTTCTGGCGTGATGTAGCGCTCGGCATTCACCAGGGTTTGCTTGCGAATCCATTCTGGCGGAACTTTATCTTTGTGTGTGTTAGAAACTTCCAAATAATAGCCAAAAACATTGTTAAAAGCTATCTTTAAAGAACTTATCCCTGTAATTTCTGCTTCACGTTTTTGCAGTTCCAACAAATAATCTTTACCACCGAAGGCTATTTTTCTCAAACGATCTAATTCATCGTTTAAACCATCGGCCATAACTTTTCCTTTATTTAAAGCAACTGGCGGATCTGCAAATAATTCAGTCTCTATTTTTTCTTTGATAGAAGCGCAAGGATTAATTTGTTCTGCTATGCGTTTTACCGCCGGTTGATCAATGTTTGTACAAATATTTTTTACCTCAACAATGGCTGTTAGCGCTTTTTTTAGTTGAATTATTTCGCGGGGATTGGTTTTTTGTAAACCGATTTTAGAAATTAAACGCTCTAAATCGCCAATTTGTCTGATGAAAGTTTGAAGCTGATTCCTTATCTCAATGTTATCGCAAAAACACTCAACCACTGCCAGCCTTTCTTGAATAGGCTTTTCGTTTTTAAGCGGCATCACCATCCACTTTCGCATCATCCTAGCTCCCATTGCACAAGATGTATGGTCTAAAACATCAATTAGTGTTTTGGCGTTTTCATTGTTAGAGCCAATCAATTCCAGATTGCGAATGGTGAATTTATCCAGCCACATGTAGCGTTCTTCTTCAATTCTGGAAATATTACTGATGTGCTGTAACTGCCGGTGCTCGGTTTCGCCCAAATAATGTAAACATACCCCGGCGGCAACTATACCTAGGCTTAATCGTTCAACACCGAAGCCTTTTAAAGATTTTACTTCAAAATGCTTTAATAAAGTTTCCTCGGCATAATCGGTGGTAAAAGCCCAATCATCAAGCGCATAGGTGTAAAAACTATTTCCAAAAGTTTCGGTAAAATCCCTTGATTTAGCCTTAGAAAAAATTACTTCACTGGGTTTAAAGCTTTGCAAAAGCTTATCAATATATTCTGAATTTCCTTGTGCTAACAAAAACTCGCCTGTTGATATATCTAAAAAAGAAGCGCCAATGCTTTGCTTTTCAAAATGTAAACAAGCCAAATAATTGTTGGTCTTTTGTTGAACAATATTCTCGCTGTACGCAACGCCCGGTGTTACCAACTCGGTTACGCCCCGTTTTACAATGCCTTTAACAGTTTTTGGATCTTCTAACTGATCGCAAATGGCAACCCTTTGCCCTGCCCTAACCAATTTTGGCAAATAGGTTTCAATAGAATGGTGTGGAAAGCCAGCCAGCTCAATATGCGAAGCAGAACCGTTTGCTCTTTTGGTGAGTACAATTCCTAAAATCTGAGATGCTTTAACAGCGTCCTCTCCAAAAGTTTCGTAAAAATCGCCTACTCTAAATAACAACAGCGCACCAGGATATTTAACCTTTATTTGGTTATACTGGCTCATTAGGGGCGTTTCTTTATCGTTGCTTTTTGCCAATGATTTTATTTTTTGAAACGCAAAGTTAAAAATTAATGTTTGCCCTTTTTAATTGTGGATAAGTTGGCTTTTGTGGAAAGCCTAACCCTGGTGGTTGGCCGGAATAAATACCAAAAACAGCAGATGCTAAATTTGAAAAGGCAGTTTGATGGTGAATATGCTGCCTTTCCCCGGCTCGGTATCAACCAATACATCGCCATTTATTCTTTTCAATAATTCTTTAACGATGAACAATCCTAAGCCAGATGAACTTTCTGAATTGGTTGGCCGGTTATTAAGTTTTACAAACTTTTGGAACAATTTAGAAAGCTCGCCACCGCCAATACCAGGCCCCTCATCTTTCACAGAGATAAAAAAATGGCTGTCATCATGATTTAAAGTCACAAAAATTTCTTTGTTGAACGGAGAAAATTTGATAGCATTAGAAATTAAATTATACATGATTCTTTTTAAAAAGTTCATGTCTGTTTTGATCACGGATTTTGTGCCTTCAGCCTGATAATTCAGTAAAATTGATTTTGCTTCGGCAACTTTTGTAAAATCTTTAACATTAGCTGCTATAAATTCGTTTAAATCAAAATCTTCGATGTAATTGTGGGTAGAAAAAGTTTCCATATTGTTTAGCGTTTCCATTTGCTCTATTAAATGAAAAACATAATCTAAACTTTTATTAAATATGGCAAGCAGCTCTTCGCTATCTGGGTCTCGGGCAAAATCTTGAAAAAGGTACGAAAGCATTTTAATATTGCTTAACGGAGACTTTAAATCATGAACAAGTATTTGAATAAGCTGGTTGTTTTCTTCCATTAAAACCTCAGCAGCCTTATTTTTTGCCTCTAACTCTTCATTTTTTTCCCTTAAGGTTTTTTTGTAATAATTTCTGTTAAGATGATGACTTACCCATTGGTTAAGGTAGCTTAATAATTCTAGCTCCTTTTTACTATAACCATCTTTTCTGACCTCGCGAGATGAAAAATTGATGGTTCCAACATCCTCATTATCATATTTTAAGGGAATACCAATATAACTTTTTACCTTTAAAACATCACAGCAAATGAGCTTGTTATAATCAGATTTATCAATATCTGGCAGTTCTAAAATACCGCCCTTTTTAATAGCGTGGTAACAAAAAGTTTCGTCTAAAGTAGGGATTGCGGTAATGTCAACATCGTAAGGTAGTGCAGAATGCACACTTGTTAAAGTGTATTTATCATCTTTAAGCAAACATATTAAACCAAGTTCTGCCTTAAAAATTTTACACGCTGCGGCTAATAACTGTTCTAAAGAATCTGCCTTGTTTTCTAAAAGAATAGATGTTAACTTATACACATCACTGATGTGTTCTACCTCTTCCGTAACTATTGAAGCCATTAAACGGTTAATTTGGTGTGTTAATTTTTTGCAAGGCTAATATATTAAATTAAATAAATGTTTAACAATTAAATTAGACAATCCAGGTAAAAAAGCTTTTGCTAAGTTAAGGAGCTGCTGTGAAAGTGGAAACATCGTTTTTTTACTACCAATGATAAATTATATCATTTACGGCAACGCGTTAGTTAACTTTACTTTATTAAATTTGTGCGCTAAAGGCGAGTATAGTTGCACATAAAGTTTCTTATAAAATTAAGAGTGACTACACCGCTAAATTTATTTAAAAAAGTTAAAATTAACGACAAATACATTGTTTACAGGAATTATAGAAACGCTTGGCTTAGTTAGCCAGTTAAAAAAAGAGCAAGGTAATTTGCACATTACCGTTAAATCTGATTTTTCAACGGATTTAAAAATAGACCAATCCGTAGCGCACAATGGTGTTTGTTTAACAGTGGTTGATTTAAAAGACGCTGAACACACAGTAACCGCCGTTGATGAAACCTTGCAGAAAACAAATATTGGTCTTTTAAAAGTTGGGGATTTGGTTAACCTTGAGCGCTGTATGCAAATGAATGGCCGTTTAGACGGGCATATTGTGCAGGGCCATGTTGACCAAACTGCAAAATGCAGCGGATTGCAGGAAACCAACGGAAGCTGGGTTTTTACTTTTGAATATGACGCTGCTAAAGGAAATGTAACGGTTGAAAAAGGTTCTGTTTGCGTAAATGGTATAAGTTTAACGGTGGTTAATTCTGGCGAAAACACTTTTTCTGTAGCAATTATCCCTTATACATTTGAACATACCAATTTAAAAAATGTTAAACCCGGAGATTTAGTAAATGTTGAGTTTGATATTATTGGAAAGTATGTAGCAAAGATGATGGCTAGGTAGTTAAAACCAACCGTGGTTTATTTTTATTTAAGTCTTCGGCGATTTTCTAGTCTTAATTAAGCAAATTTTAAAATACTCCGTCTAAATTTGTACAAAAAAACGAAAACCTAAATTTGAATAAGGCAAAGGAATCGCTAAACTTTACTTAATGGGTATCCTTTCTACAAGAATTTCATTTTCTGCTTTATCGTAATAAGTACACGTCATGGTGCGTGTATCTATTTCCCACTTTTTCTATCCCAAATTCTGCACACATTTTAATAAAAGTAAGAAAATCTATTTTACCTGACTTTGGCATGAGCCGCCATGATTTGTTCTATTGAAAACATTGTGCTTTTGGTTTTTATCGCTAAATTAAAGGGTGTTATTGCAGTAAAAAAATTAGTTGCTGGTAACCCGTTGCAAAAGGTACTGTTGCGTAGTACTTTATTTGTTCGGTTGTTTCTTCGGCAAGCGTAAATTTTACCCCGTTAATAATTAATTCTTTCTTTGCTCTGTCCACACTGTATGTCTGCGTTTCATTTTGCTGTTCGTTAAGCTCACATTTTTGGGCGCCACGGTTTATGGCAAGGTTTCCGTCTGTCCCGAATTTAAAAGTGTCGTCTTTTTCGCAGTTTTGAACGGCGTAGTAAATATTTGCGCCTTGAGGATTGGTTGACGGATCTTTATCGATTAACGCTCTTTTCCAAATTTTTGATGTTAGCCAGGTTGCAGGTTGGTCAGCATTTTTTTTGCAGTTTGCAAAAGCAAGCATGAATACAGCGACTAATGCCAAGTGGTTGATTTTCATATTTTAAAAATTGACTCGATTTTGATGGGTAGATTAACGCTTACTGTCAGAGATTTTATCCCAAAAAGCAAGAAGTTCATATTGAAGTCCTTGATACAAAGTTCGGAATTCCCAATTTCATTGTTTAATTTTTTGAAAAGTTCAGCGTCTAATTCAAATTAAGATTTTTTGATATTATATTGGATTTTTTCAGAATGCTTTTCTGTAAGAAATACATATATACTATTGAGTTTTTTGATTTTATCCTAAATCATACTTCAAAATCACAGTCAACACCTTCCCATCAAAACCATCTACCTCTGCAACTTCCTCTAAAAACAAATCCCAGTCGCCATCAGCAAACAGGTTTCCTTCGTATTCTTTGGTATCGTCATGGTAATGAAAAAACCATTCGTCGGTTTCATCCAGGCCATCAACCGTATAAGAACGAACAGAGAATCCATCATTCGAAATCTGAATACACCAGACGTTTTCAAAACTGCCTATGTTCGCTTTAATCCCCAATTCTATTTCATAATCAGTATCAAAATCTGGTAGTGATTCTAAAAAATCCTTAATTAAAGCGGCTTTTTCGGCATCCTTAGCAAGGATAATCTCCTTATCGGTTATGAGTTGATAAAACTCTAACAGGTAATTTTGGTAGCGCAGTAATAAACTTTTGTATATGCTATTCATCAATTCAAATCTAACAAAAAAACGCGGTTTGCTCTAGGCGTAAAACGTGTTCTAATTAATTTTCTTTTTCAAAACTGGTGAATAAAATTAACTCGCCCAAAACCAAAAAATAGTACAATCAAAAGCAAAAAAGCGTCTTCATTTAAGATTATCTCGAAAATCGTTTTGGGCGATGGCTAATAATCGAAAAAAAAACCTAATTTTGCATCCCGTACAAACATATTTAAAAAGAAAACTCTCAACCTTTTTAGATTGTTAAAAACAACACAATCCAAACATGACTAAGTATATTTTTGTTACGGGGGGCGTTACATCGTCTTTAGGGAAAGGTATTATTTCCGCATCATTAGCTAAACTTTTACAGGCCAGAGGTTACCGCGTAACTATCCAAAAATTTGACCCATACATCAACATCGATCCGGGTACGTTAAACCCCTACGAACATGGCGAATGTTACGTAACCGAAGATGGCGCCGAAACAGATTTAGACTTAGGCCACTACGAGCGTTTCTTAAATGTTTCTACCTCGCAAGCTAACAATATTACTACCGGCAGAATTTACCAAAACGTGATTAACCGCGAAAGAGAAGGCGCTTATTTAGGAAAAACGGTACAGGTTGTGCCGCATATTACCGATGAGATTAAACGTAATATGCGCTTGTTGGGCGAAAGCGGTGATTACGATATTGTAATTACCGAGCTTGGCGGCACCGTTGGCGATATCGAATCTTTACCGTACGTAGAGGCCGTTCGCCAGTTTAAATGGGAAGCGGGCTCTAATAATGCTATTGTTATCCATTTAACTTTAATTCCGTTTTTAGCCGCTGCCGGCGAATTAAAAACTAAACCTACACAGCACTCGGTTAAAATGTTGTTAGAGTATGGCATACAGCCAGATATTTTGGTTTGCCGCACCGAACATCATATTTCCCAGGATATCCGTAAAAAAATTGCGCTGTTCTGTAATGTTAATGTGAATGCCGTGGTTGAATCTATAGATGCAAAAACCATTTACGACGTTCCACTTTTAATGTTAAAGGAACAATTGGACCGCACCGTATTATCTAAATTAAAACTCCCACTAAAAAGCGAACCGGATTTAGAAAAATGGAAAGAGTTTTTAGGCCATTTAAAAAATCCAACATCAGAAATAAAAATTGGATTGGTAGGTAAATACGTTGAATTACCAGATGCTTATAAATCAATTACCGAATCATTTATTCATGCTGGCGCTTATAACGAGTGTAAAGTTAGGGTAGAATGCATTCACTCTGAAAGCATCACTCCGGAAAACGTAAAAGCAAAACTGGCCAATTTAGATGGTGTTTTAGTGGCGCCAGGTTTTGGTGCCCGTGGGATTGAAGGTAAAATAACTGCCATACAATACATCAGAGAAAATAACATTCCGTTTTTTGGGATTTGTTTAGGAATGCAATGCGCAGTTATTGAATTTGGCAGAAACGTTTTGGGTTTAAAAAATGCGCACAGTACAGAAATGGACGAAAACACACAAGACGATGTGATTTCTATTATGGAAGAGCAAAAGCAAGTGACCCAAAAAGGTGGTACCATGCGTTTAGGTTCTTATGCTTGCGAGCTTAAAAAAGGTACAAAAGCACATGCTATTTATGGTAAATCAAAAATTACTGAACGCCACAGACATCGCTACGAGTTTAATAATAAGTTTTTAAAAGCTTATGAAGATGCTGGTATGATTGCTTCTGGCATTAACCCAGATAATAACCTGGTAGAAATTGTTGAGCTAAAAAACCATCCATATTTTGTTGCAGCGCAGTTTCATCCCGAATTAAAGTCAACTGTTGCAAATCCGCACCCACTTTTTGTTAAATTTGTCGCCGCTTCAATTGAACATTCAAAAAAGAAAGTTTAAAAAGCATTAAAAATAAATAATGGATAGAAATACGTTTACAGGTTTATTCCTGATTTTGGTAATATTAGTGGGCTCCACATTTTTACTAAAACCTTCATCAGAGGAGTTAAAGAAAGAAAAAATCACACAAGATTCAATTGCCGCATCAAAAAAGCATCAGCAAACCGCTACAAAAAAAACCGCTGTATTAACTGATAGCGTGGTTAAATCAACAAACACTACTGATACAGCTTCGGTAAATTTTACCGAAGAGTTAAGTGTGCTTGAAAACAACATTTTAAAAGTAACTTTATCAAATAAAGGCGGGAAAATTGTAAGTGTAGAGGTTAAAAACCAAACCACTTATAATGGCAAGCCTGTTATTTTGTTCAAAAGTGATAAAACCGATTTCGGTTTCACTTATAAGGCAGGCAACACGCAGTTAAACACTTCCGAGCAGCCTTTTCGGGTGGTAAGCAAAACGGCGGGCGCTATTGTAATGCAGATGGCAAATACCGATGGTTCTTACCTAAATTATAGCTATTCGCTGGCGCCAAACGCAAACAAGGTTGAATTTAAAGTGGATGCAAAAGATTTTGCGAGTGCAGCTACTGCAGGTAGCTTAGTTTTAAATTGGAATACCGAACTGTTACAGCAAGAAAAAGACTTAAAAGTTGAGCGCCAAGGTTCTACGGTTTATTATCAGGAAGCTGATGGAAAAGTTGATTATTTAAGCGAGCATAAGGATGACGATAAGGTTTTAAATGAAAGCAAAACCAATTGGGTTTCATTTAAAGAGCATTTTTTCTCTGCCGCGTTAATCGCTAAAGATGGTTTTAGCAAAGCACATGTTAAAATAACCACTTTAGCTGATTCCTCTGCCGTGAAATCTTATGCAGCCCAACTTTCATTACCTTACAAAAGTAACCAAGCCAATAATTACAACCTTGAGTTTTACTTTGGGTCAAATAAATTTAGCCAGCTAAAAGCACAAGGGCATGATTTAGAAAAACAAGTTAAAATGGGTTGGGGACCGTTAAAGTGGATAAACCAATTTTTGGTGCTCCCTATTTTCAACTTTTTCGAGAGTATGAATTTAGGCTATGGCCTAATCATTTTGCTGCTAACCATCATTCTTAAAACTGTTTTATTTCCGTTCACTTACAAGTCATACCTATCTATGGCTAAAATGAGGGTTTTAAAACCAGAAATGGACGAAATAAAAGCTAAAGTTGGCGAAGGCAATCAAGCTTTGGTACAGCAAGAATATATGAAGCTGTATAAGCAAGCTGGCGTTAACCCCTTAGGCGGTTGTTTACCAATGGTTTTTCAGATGCCCTTTATCTTAGCGTTTTTCTATTTTTTCCCAAATTTATTTGAATTACGCCACGAGAGTTTTTTATGGATGCATGATTTATCTACTTATGACGAGCTGATAAAATTTCCGGCTATACCATTTTTAGGATGGAGTCACATAAGTTTAATGTGTTTATTAATGACGGTTTCTACCCTAATTTACACTTACTTTAATAACCAGGTTTCGGGTGCGCAGGGTCAAATGAAATATATCGGTTACATTACACCACTTATCTTTTTTGGAGTGCTAAACAGTTACCCCGCTGGTTTAAATTATTACTATTTCTGCGCAAACATATTAACGTTCTCACAGCAATATTTTATCCGCAGATTTGTTGATGACGATAAAATTCATGCGCAAATTCAGGAAAACAAAAAGAAACCCGAATCAAAGAAAAAAGGCGGCTTCCAGAAAAAAATGGAAGAAATGATGAGGCAACAACAGCTTAATCAGCAAAAGAAGAAATAGCAACTAGCGCATTTTTTTAAGGGTTTCGATTAGTCATCGGAACCCTTACTTTTTGGAAAATGGAGCCGAAACCCTGAACGTTAAAAAAGCAGTAGATTACCCAATAACAGGGAAAAATATCCCAGATTAAGCAATAAATTCCCCAGTTAAAAACATTTGCCAAAATCAAAATCAAAGCGCAAAAAAATATTTTTAACTCTGCAGAATCTAAATGCGCAATTACTGCGTATTAAGTTTTAAAATGCGGAGCTAAATTTGACGTTAAAAACAGAGCAAATAACGGCTTAAATCAACAGTCAAAAGCACTTCCGTAAAATTTTTAATTAACGCAACAATAAATATTACTTAATGTAATGTTTGTTTTAAAACGATGCTTAAATTTGAACCGTTTGAATAAAATAATTCGGCATCGTTTTCGATTAACGCTTGGTGTAAATGATATAGGATTATGTTATCAGTAGAAAAAAATAAAGAGGTGGTAAAAAAGAGAATTCTTTTAGTGGATGATGAAATCGCTATTTTAAAACTGTTAGAATTTATTTTAAAAAATGATTACGAGCTGGTAATTAAGAACAATGGTTTTGATGCTTTAACCTGGTTGGATAGCGGCAACCTGCCAGATCTTATTATTTCAGATATGGAAATGCCTTATTTTGATGGTGCCGATTTTGTTCGTTCATTAAAAGTAAGTGGCTATTTTAGAGATGTTCCGGTAATAGTGCTTTCCGGCTCTGATTCTCTTGAAAATATAAAAACAAAAATCCCCTATCCAATAAATGATTTAATGTCGAAACCATTTAATCCATCAATTTTAAAAGATAAGATAAAATTTATATTAAATTAGCGAATGCAATTTACGAATGTTAACGTTGAAGACCACTTCAATTCAAAATCTTCGCTTAATATTCTTTATTATGGCACACGCTTTAAAAACGGCATCGATACGCTTTTTTCAAAAGCAGAATTTACGGTTTCGCACACCAGTAGCTTAACCGAATTAAAAAAACACACACAATCTATCTCTTTTCATGATATCAATACTATTATTTTAATAGAAGTTGAACCTTTAAAATTTGATGAAATACAGGAATATGTTTTTTCGCTAAAAAGCAATTTTCTAACAAAAAATTTAATCACCATTTTCCTCCTTACAGAGCCAAATG
>DASVGY010000051.1:0-18390 GCA_036379295.1 Pelobium sp. | reverse complement strand
GTGTCCTCGTTTAGAACAGATGATTGGACAGAATTAAAATAATAGTTAGCAGATGTTAGGAACCTTATGAACAGAAACAAATTGTGTTTCTGTTAAGATTTAGTGTATAGGTATGGGGTGGCAAATGAAGCGATAATTATTTAGTCGAGCCTTAAAAAGCAACTAACTATTTGATTATCAAGTATTTAATATTATTTTTGGCATATTTTTTGTATTAAAATATGCAGGAAACGGTTGTTTTCGATTTAAAACCTTGCAATTTTTTTCGATATGTTAGCTAAGAAAGCTGTAGATAATGGTCCTGGTTTGTTTTATTCCTCACTGTCGGTGATGCTCAACCAAAAGCACCCTTTGTTTATTTTGTCGCACCAGGTAAACTGGTTTGTTTTCGAGGAAGCTTTTGCTCCCTTGTACTGTCTGGATAACGGCAGGCCGGGAAAACCCATCAGATTGATGGTTGGCTTATTGATATTGAAGCATCTGCGTAATGTTTCTGACGAAAACATCGTGGAACAATGGGCAGAGAACAATTACTACCAGTATTTCTGTGGCGAGTTGAACTTTGTACCCGGGGTACCTTGTGAGGCGTCCGAGTTGGTACATTTCCGCAAGCGCATAGGCGAGGCGGGAATTGAGCTCATTCTCAAAGAAAGTATCCGTATCAATGGAAAGGATGCACAAGAGCAAGATGTTAGTGTGGATACAACGGTACAGGAAAAGAACATTACCTACCCTAGCGATGCTAAACTGCACCGTAAGATTATCTCCAAATGCCAGGCAATCGCCAATAGAAATAATCTAAAACAACGCCAATCCTACACCTTTACATTGAAGAGACTGGGTATAAACCAACGTTTTCGCAATCATCCTAAAAATAAGGGCAAAGCCCGCAAGGCGGACAAGAAAGTAAGAACCATTGCAGGTAGATTGGTTCGGGAGTTGGAAAGAAACTTACCCCCAACTACCTATACACAAGAGCTTGGTTTATTCAAAAAAGTTTTGGCTCAAAAAAGGGCAGATAAAAACAAAGTTTATTCACTTCACGAACCCGAAGTGCAATGTATCTCTAAAGGCAAACAACACAAGAAATACGAATTCGGGAATAAAGTATCTATAACTTACACCCAAAATACTGGCGTAATTGTAGGAGCAATGGGCTTTAGAAATGAATACGATGGACACACTCTTGAACCGGCATTAAAACAACACGAACGGCTAACAGGAAAGCAAGCTAAAAGCGCTACCGTAGACAGGGGTTATCGGGGGAAATCCAAAATAGGCGAAACAGAAATAGTAACACCTAAACCATTTAACCACAAAAAGTTAACCCGATACAAACAAACAAAACTTCGTAAAGGCTTTAAACGCAGAGCGGCAATTGAGCCAGTAATTGGTCACTTAAAGGCAGACCACCGCTTGGGGCGCAACTTTTATAAAGGGATAGTTGGCGACAATATTAACATTATGCTTGCCGCTGCGACTTTTAACTTTAAAAGGATGATGAATAAATGGAAATCATCTCCTTTTGACCTCTTTTTTAACGGGTTTAGGAACTTGGAACCAACAGCTAAAAAAATTGTGGAGCTCATGGCTCTCTCAATATTTACAAATAATAAAATCCTAAAACTAAATTGGGCTTTTTAAGGCTCGACTAATTAAACCGTAGTTTCTATACTCAGTTCTTTCTTCTGCTTATCATCAATGGTGGATGGTGAATCGATCATCACATCGCGGCCAGAGTTGTTTTTAGGGAAAGCAATTACATCACGGATAGAATCCAACCCGGCAAAAATAGAAACCAATCTATCAAAACCGAAGGCAATACCGCCATGTGGAGGTGCGCCGTACTCAAAGGCTTCTAATAAAAACCCGAATTGCTTTTGAGCTTCTTCTGGTGTAAAGCCTAAATGCTTAAACATGATTGATTGCAATTCTTTATCGTGGATACGGATGGAGCCGCCGCCTATTTCTGTTCCGTTAATCACTAAATCGTAAGCGTTTGCCCTAACCTCTCCGGGTTTGCTATCTAAAAGTGCAATATCTTCTGGTTTTGGCGAAGTAAATGGATGGTGCATGGCGTGGTAACGCTCGCTTTCTTCATCCCACTCTAACAAAGGAAAATCGATTACCCAAAGTGGTGCAAATTTGTTTTTATCACGTAAGCCTAAGCGGTTTCCCATTTCTAAACGAAGTTCGTTTAATTGCTTGCGTACTTTATCAGTACCGCCAGCCATAATCAAAACTAAATCGCCCGGCTCGGTAGCAAAAGCTTGAGACCATTTTTGTAGTTGTTCGTCGTTGTAAAATTTATCAACAGATGATTTTAATGTTCCATCTTGGTTATGGCGCATATAAATTAAGCCTGTAGCGCCAATTTGCGGACGTTTTACAAAATCTGTCAATTCATCCAACTGTTTACGCGTGTAAGAAGCGGCACCTTTTGCATTTATTCCAACAACCAGTTCTGCGTTATCAAAAACCGGAAAACCGAGTCCTTTCACGATATCGTTCAGCTCCACAAACTTCATATCAAACCGAATATCTGGTTTATCAGAACCGTAGAAACGCATCGCATCAGCGTAATCCATTCTAGGGAAATCTTCAAACTCCAAACCTTTCACATTTTTAAACATGTGGCGGGTTAATCCTTCAAACAAGTTTAAAATATCTTCTTGCTCAATAAAAGCCATTTCACAATCAATCTGCGTAAACTCAGGCTGACGGTCGGCTCTTAAATCTTCATCTCTAAAACATTTTACTATCTGGAAATAACGGTCGAAACCAGAAACCATTAGTAATTGTTTAAACGTTTGTGGCGATTGTGGCAAGGCATAAAACTCTCCAGGGTTCATGCGGCTTGGCACCACAAAATCTCTTGCACCTTCTGGTGTTGATTTAATTAAAACCGGAGTTTCAACCTCTAAAAAGCCTTGTGCATCTAAATATTTACGGATTTCTTGCGCCATTTTATGACGAAGAATTAAATTATTACGCACTGGGTTACGACGTAAATCCAAGTAACGATATTTCATACGCAACTCTTCACCTCCGTCGGTTTCATCTTCAATCATAAACGGAGGCAGTTTTGCCACATTTAAAACCTCTAAATCCGCAACTTTTATTTCAATATCACCTGTAGAAATTTTTGGGTTTTTGTTTGAACGTTCGAGAACAGTTCCTTTAACTTTTATCACAAACTCGCGACCTAAATCTTTTACTTTTGTACGTAAAGTTGCCTCGTCATCGGTATTAACCACCAATTGTGTTAAACCGTAGCGGTCTCTTACATCAATAAAAGTAGTTCCGCCTAAATCTCTTGATTTTTGTACCCAACCGCTCAATGTAACTTCCTGACCAAGATTTTCGATGGTTAATTCACCGCAAGTATGTGTTCTGTGCATGATGCTATTTTTTATAAAACAGGATTACTATTTCTAATAATCTGCGAATATAAGTTAAATATATTTTTCGTGAATTTTTTATGAAGGGTTTTGTTTAAAGGAGTTGCTATTAGCTGGGAAGGTGGTTGTAGTATTCATTTACAATTATTGTCCGGCTATAGAGGATTAGTCGCCGCAATAACCCATCCAACAAGTTCATCAGAAACTTAAGACCAAATTAGCATCCGGTATTTTAGCCAGCCACAGCTCCTTTTCCGAGAATTTTGCCACTCCAGGATAATCTCCCGCTAACCCCTCCATATTTACCACCAATTGAAAATGCAAATGCGGTGGCCAGTTACCGTTTTCTGCTGGAATACCAAACTCACAAAAATGGGTTCCTTTTTTAATGGGCATCCCATTGTATAAGCCATCTAAGCTTTGTAAACTTAAGTGCCCATATAAACTATAAAATGTTCTAAAATCTAAGGTGTGTTCTAATATAATGGTGGCACCGTAATCTCCAAAATTGTCATTGAAAGCAAAGCTATGGACTTTAGAATCCATAAATGCATAAACTTTCGTTAATGCCTTGCCCCAAATATCAACGCCTAAGTGCAAACGACGAGGCTCGCCAGCTGTCCCGTTAAAATGTTGACTTCTGGTATAAATTGTACGGTGCTCCATATAACCGCCAAGCCCAAACTTTGCATTATTGTTAGCAAGTTCCCGATCAATATAATCACAGAAAGTTGCGGTATCTCCTACTATAGATTTAGTAAGTGTTGTGTTACTTGCAGTAAAGTCCAGTGTTACACATGTCTCAGTTCTTTCATCAAAATCGACGACTTTATGAAAATCGGTGTGGTACTTCGTTAAAAGTTGGTTGACTAAAAACGCATCGCTCATTAAAAAATTTTACTCGGTTTCGGTACTATCATTTTTATGGATACCACTAAAAATTTTATCCATCCGATCAACGTATTCGTTAGTATCGTCCACAAAAAACTCTAAAGAAGGGATGCCCTTAACCTGGTCTTTAATACGTTTACCTAAGGTATATCTTATCTCGGCCGTTTTTTCTCTGATGGTTTTTATGGCGCTATCGGCATCTGGAGTGTTAAAGAAACTAAGAAAAACCCGCACTATTCCTAAATCTGGCGTTGCCCTCACTTTAGTAACTGTTATCATTGCATTAGGTAGGTAATTATTCCCCTCACGCTGAAAAATTTCTCCCAAATCTTTCTGTATCACTCTCGCAAATTTTTGCTGTCTTTTTGATTCCATGGTTTTGTTAGTATCTAGATTTTAGTATCAAGTATCAAGATTGATTATCGCCATTAATATAATTTTATTACACAAAACAAATAAGCTTGCTACTTATGTCTTGCTACTTAATACTTCTAATCAGTATAAAAAATTGTTAAAAGGATAAATCTTTTGGTTAACGGCTTTCACACTTTCGTAGATGCGGTTGCGCAATTCGTCAATATTTTCTCTTTCTGTTGCTGAGATAAAAATTGCAGGGCTGTTGTGTTTTGCCATCCAACTGTTTTTAAAATCTGCTAACGTCATTTTGGCTGCCTCTTCGTTTTCAACTTCCCAATCTTGCTCCACTTCCACCTCATGATAATTGTCGATTTTGTTGAAAACGGTAATCATTTCCTTATCAATAGCCCCTAACTCTTTTAAAGTTTCGTTGACTGTGCGGATCTGGTCCTCAAAATTTGGATGCGAAATATCAACTACGTGGATTAAAATATCGGCTTCACGTACTTCATCTAAAGTTGATTTAAAACATTCTACTAAATGATGGGGTAATTTTCTGATGAAACCAACTGTATCAGACAAAAGAAAAGGAACATTCTCTAAAACTACTTTACGTACGGTGGTATCTAAGGTGGCGAAAAGTTTGTTTTCGGCGAAAACCTCAGATTTCGAAAGCATGTTCATGATGGTGGATTTTCCAACGTTGGTATATCCCACCAAAGAAACTCTTACCAGTTCTTTTCTGTTTTTTCGTTGTGTTTCGTTTTGCCTATCTATTAAATCTAATTTTTCTTTAAGTAACGAAATCTTTTCCCTAATTACCCGTCTATCGCTTTCGATTTGGGTTTCACCTGGTCCACGCATCCCGATACCACCTTTTTGGCGCTCCAAATGCGTCCACATCCGCGTTAAGCGAGGCAATAAATATTGTAATTGCGCTAATTCTACCTGAGTTTTGGCTTGCGCTGTTTGCGCCCTCCGAGCAAAAATATCCAAAATTAAAATACTCCTGTCCAGCACTTTAACTTTAAGTTCGGCTTCAATATTACGCAACTGCATAGGCGAAAGTTCATCGTCAAAAACAACAATATCTATCTCTTCTGCTTTAACATAATCTCTAATTTCCTCTAACTTTCCAGTCCCAACAAACGTAGCCCTTTCCGGACGTTGCATTTTTTGCGTAAAGCGCTTTTCGGTAATTCCGCCTGCAGTATCCACTAAAAATGCTAGCTCATCTAGGTATTCTTTCTCTTGTTCTTCGGTTTGGCTTGCTGTTATCAATCCAACTAAAACCGCCCGTTCTGGTTTAACCGCTGTATCGTATATCTTCTGTTTTGGCATTTAGTTTCCCTTCTATGGCCAAATATACAACATGCTTGCCAATTGTAATGCGCTTTACGCATTTGGAACAAGTAGAACTAAGTACGCAAGTTCTTTAAACATATTCTTTTGTTGATTGTTAAGATTAGATGAGATGAAAAACCAAAAGGGTAAAACGGTAAAAAAGCAAAACCTGCCAACCAAATCATGCCTTTCGTGTAAAAAACTTTTTAATTGGCGAAAAAAATGGGCACATTGTTGGAACGAGGTAAAATATTGTAGCAAACGTTGCCAAAACATTAAATAATAAGCAAATTTGAAATAAATTTATCCCGATAAAATTTTGAGTTAGAAATGAGTGGAAAAACAATTTTAGTTTGGTTTAGAAATGATTTACGGGTTCATGACAATGAGATTCTTTTTGAAGCAACACAAAAGGCATCCAAAATCATCCCAGTTTATTGCTTAGATCCACGGTATTTTGTTACCACCGCTTTAGGAACTCAAAAGACAGGTACTTTTAGAGCAAAATTTTTATTAGAGAGTATAGCGGACCTTAAAAATTCTTTACAAAAGTTAGGTGGCGACTTATTAATTTGTAAAGGCATTCCCGGCGATGTTATCCCCGATATTTGTAAAAAGTACCAAGTTGATGAAGTTTACCACCATCGTGAAGTAGCATCAGAAGAAACAGCGATTTCATCAAATGTGGAAGATGCGCTTTGGAAAATGCAGATTAATCTGAAGCATTTTATTGGGCATACCATGCACCATAAAGAAGATTTACCTTTCCCGATAAAAGACATTCCGGATGTGTTTACCAAATTTCGCAAAAAGGTAGAACGCGAAGCGGAGATTAGGCCTTCTTTTGATACACCAGCGAAAATAACCGTTCCGGAAGATTTGGAAAGCAGCGAAATACCAACCTTGGCAGATTTAGGATTGGAAGAGCCCACCGTGGACGAACGTAGTGTTTTAAATTTTAAAGGCGGCGAAACGGAAGGCTTAAAAAGGTTAAAGTACTATTTGTGGGACACCGACCTTTTACAACAATATAAAAAAACCCGAAATGGCTTAATTGGTGCTGATTATAGCAGCAAATTTTCGCCGTGGCTGGCTGATGGCTGCCTATCGCCAAGGGCGATTTATTGGGAAGTAAAACGCTACGAAAAAGAACGTGGCGCAAACGATTCAACCTATTGGTTAATTTTTGAACTTTTGTGGCGAGATTACTTTAGGTTTATGTTTAAAAAGCATGGCACCAGCTATTTTATGGAAGAAGGTTTTAAAGGAAAATTGCAAGAATACGCTGCTAACCAACAGCAACTTTTTGAGCAATGGAAAAACGCCGAAACCGGCATACCTTTTATTGATGCCAATATGAAAGAGCTAAACCTTACCGGATTTATGAGCAACCGCGGAAGGCAAAATGTTGCTTCTTATTTAGTACACGATTTAAACGTAAATTGGACTTGGGGCGCCTCTTATTTCGAAGAAAAACTAATTGATTACAGCCCCGCCAGCAATTGGGGAAATTGGGCTTATATCGCTGGTGTTGGAAACGACCCGCGAGAAAACCGCCATTTCAATATAGAAAAACAAGCTGCAGAATACGACCCAAAGGGCGAATATGTGGCCTTATGGCTAAATAGCTAAATACCAGCAAGTTGTTTTTGATATTCGCAATTATTTAAAATTGCTTTTTGCAGTTAATCAAACTAAATTGCATAGTGTTTGTATTTAAAAAATGGCAAAAACACTGAGACTCATTTTAGGCGATCAGCTAAATCTGCAACATTCCTGGTTTAAAAACACAGACAAGCATCATGTTTATTTGATGATGGAAGTGATGCAAGAACAAGAATATGTAAAGCATCATATTCAAAAAATTATTGGTTTCTTTTTAGCGATGCGGAGTTTTGCCGAAGAACTTGAAAAAGCCGGGCATGAGGTAATCTATCTTAAATTAGATGATGCTAAAAACTTGCAAAGCTTCGAGAAAAATATTCAACAAATCATTAAAGAAATTGGTGCTGAAAAACTTGAATATCAATTGCCAGATGAATATCGTTTGGACGAACAATTGAAAAAAATTTGTTCTGCTTTGCCGATTGAAACTTCCTTTGTTGACACCGAACATTTCTTTACCGAACGTTTTGATGTCCGCGAGTTTTTTAAGGGAAAGAAACAATATCTAATGGAAACATTTTACCGTGACATGCGGAAAAAACACCATGTGTTGGTAGATGAACGCTTGGAACCTTTCGGTGATAAATGGAATTTTGACCACGATAACCGAAAGAAATACGATGGTAAAGTTCCGCTAAAAGGCCCGTTACAATTTAAAAAAGACGTCACCCAACTCATCGATTTAATCGATAAAATGAAGGTCGGTTATTTTGGGAAGATTGACGCTAGGAGCTTCACTTATCCAACAAATCGGGCGGAAGCCTTGAAGGTTTTGGAATATTTTTGCGAAGAATTGCTGCCCGCTTTCGGCAGATACGAAGACGCCATGTTGAAAGAGCACCATACACTTTTCCATTCGCAATTGTCTTTCGCTTTAAACCTGAAAATGCTATCGCCCCACGAGGTTTTAAAAAAAGTTTTAACCACGTGGGGAAGCCGTAAATCCGAAATAAACATAGCGCAAGTAGAAGGTTTTGTTAGGCAAGTAATTGGCTGGCGAGAATATATAAGAGGAATTTATTGGGATCAAATGCCCGCTTTCGCTGATAAAAACTTCCTAAACAATAAAACTGATTTACCATCTTGGTTTTGGGATGGAAAAGTAAAAATGAATTGCATGAAATATTGCATCAATAATTCTTTGGAAAATGCTTATGCGCACCATATCCAAAGATTAATGGTTATCGGGAATTTTGCTTTACTTATTGGCGCCGACCCTAAACAAGTTGACGAATGGTATCTGGGCGTTTATATTGATGCCGTAGAATGGGTTCAAATTACCAATACCCGTGGTATGAGCCAGTTTGCCGATGGCGGCTTAATTGGCTCAAAGCCTTATGTTGCATCCGCAAACTACATCAATAAAATGAGTAATTATTGCAAAGGTTGTTACTACGATAAAGATAAACGCTATGGCGAAAAAGCCTGCCCTTTCAATAGTTTGTACTGGAATTTTTATTTGCAACACCAAAATAAATTAAAAAAGAACCCTCGCATTGGCATGATGTATCGCCTTGTAGAGAAAATGGACAAAACAGAAATTACCGCTATTTTGAAACAAGCGGATATTTATCTTAGCCAGCTAAATACTTTATAAAACAAAGTGTGTTTAAATTTGTTACCCATAAAATTACGCTAACGGATTGCTAAAAGTAATAAAGTGAGACATTTTTCCATCAGTGATATTGAAAGTTTAACGGGCATAAAAGCGCACACGATTAGGATATGGGAACAGCGCTACAATATTTTCCAACCAAAAAGAACCGAAACCAATATCCGTTATTACGATGATGATGATTTATGCTTGTTTTTGAACATAGCTACACTTAACGAAAACGGCTATAAAATCAGCAAGATTTCTAAAATGGATAGTGCAGAAATTGTTGCTACCGTTAAAAATTTACAGGCCAACCACAGCAATGTGCATACCCAAATTCAGTCGCTTTGCAACGCCATGATTAAAATGGACGAGGCAGAATTTGAGGAAATCATCAATTACTGCATTAACGATTTTGGTTTAGAAGAATCAATGACAGAGATTTTGTTTCCGTTTTTGTACCGCGTTGGCGAAATGTGGCAGGTTGGCACAATTAACCCTGCGCATGAGCATTTTGCCACGCACAAAATCGAACAAAAAATAATTGAGGCAACTTACAAATTAGAGGTTAAAACAAACGAAACTTCAAAAAAGTATATCCTTTTTTTACCCCCAGCAGAACAACATGAGCTAGGTTTGCTATTTGCGCAATATCTTTTGAGAAAGTACGGGCAACATTGTCTTTACTTGGGGCAAAACCTTCCTTTTGATACATTAAAAGAGGTTGCCGCGTATTATCAGCCAGATTTTGCGTTTACCTCATTAACCACAGCTTTAGTAAACTACAATGTAGAACACACCATACAAACGCTATTAAATTCGTTGGGTAGTACTACGCTTTTTGTAACCGGAAACCAGGTGGTAAATTGTAATTGCTCAAACACTAACCAATTAAAAATAATCAAAAACATTGACTCATTTATTGCCGAGATAAAGAGGTAAGCACCTATTCTATTTTTGTTATTGCTTTTATTCTGATTTAAGCCCAAAAGAAACCAATTAATTAGTGCTTTACAGCACTATTTTTTTTACTTTTGCTGCTGAAAACATTTTAATTTTTAGATGGATAGTTTATCTTATCTCAGCAACGCAGATTCAGCCTATATTGATTCTTTATATCAATCTTACAAAGAAAATCCTCAGTCAGTAGATTTCGGGTGGCAAAAATTTTTTGAAGGTTTTGATTTCGGACAACAGTCAGAAGTAAAAACTACTGAAACAACAGCAGATGGCTCGCCCCCTGCCCATGTTTTAAAAGAAATTAATGTTTTAAACATGATTTACGGCTACCGTAGCCGTGGTCATTTGTTCACTAAAACAAATCCGGTAAGGGAAAGAAGGCAATATTTCCCCGGAAAAGAACTGGAGACTTTTGGTTTAGCGCAATCAGACTTAGAAACCGTTTTTAACGCTGGTGTTGAGGTTGGTTTAGGCCCGGCTAAATTAAAAGACATTTACCAGCTACTTGAAGACACTTATAGCCAATCAATCGGCATAGAATATACTTACATGCGTAACCCAATCAAACTAAAATGGTTTGAGGAGCGCATGGAAAAAACCAGAAACAAGCCAGATTTTGATATAGAAACTAAGAAAAGGATTCTTACCAAACTCAATCAGGCGGTAGCCTTTGAAAGCTTTTTAGGGACTAAATTTTTGGGTCAAAAAAGGTTTTCGTTAGAAGGTGCAGAGGCTTTAATTCCGGCTTTAGATTCTGTAATTGAAAAAGGTGCAGATTTAGGAATTGAAGAATTTGTAATTGGAATGGCTCACCGCGGAAGGCTAAACGTTTTAACCAATATTATGGGTAAAACTTATAAAGACGTTTTTTCAGAGTTTGAAGGTAAGTACAATAAAGACCTCCCTTTCGGTGGCGATGTAAAATACCATTTAGGTTTTTCTTCTGATGTGGAAACCTCTGGCGGCAAAAAAGTTCATTTAAGCTTATGTCCAAATCCGTCGCATTTAGAAACAGTAGCGGCTGTTGTAGAAGGCATAACCCGCTCCAAAATGGATTTAAAATACCAAAGTGAATACAAAAAAATAGCCCCAATTTTGCTACACGGAGATGCGTCTGTTGCGGGCCAAGGTTTGGTTTACGAGGTTTTACAAATGTCTAAACTAGATGCTTACAGCACTGGCGGAACCATCCATTTGGTTATAAACAATCAAATTGGCTTTACCACTAATTACAAAGATGCCCGTTCATCAACTTATTGTACAGATATAGCAAAAGTTACGCTTTCGCCTGTATTTCATGTAAACGGCGATGATGTTGAATCTTTGGTTTATGCCATTAATATGGCGATGGAATATCGTCAGCGTTTCCATAACGATGTATTTATTGATATTTTGTGTTACCGCAGATATGGCCACAACGAGGCAGATGAACCTCGTTTTACACAACCAATTCTTTACAAAGCCATTGAAAAACATCCAAACCCTAGAGAAATTTACGTAGAAAAATTGCTTTCTGCCGGTGCGGTGGATAGCAAATTGGCTAAGCAAATGGAAAAAGAGTTTAAAGACCTTTTACAGGAACGTTTAAACGAATCAAAAGAAGATTTGGGTGCGCCAACTAATCCGGCCTTTTCTGGCGCTTGGAGCAAAATGCGTTTTTCAACCCAGCAAGATTTTGATGTTTCGCCAGACACGTCAGTTTCCAAAAAAGAATTCTTAAGCATTGCAAAAAGTATTTCTTTACTACCAGAGGATAAAAATTTCTTATCCAAAATAAAAAGACTGTTTAGTGAGCGTTTAAAAATGGCCACCGAAACCCATGTATTTGATTGGGCAATGGGCGAGTTAATGGCTTACGCTACATTGGTAAATGAAGGTAAGCGGGTAAGAATTAGCGGTCAGGATGTGGAACGTGGAACTTTTTCGCATCGACATGCGGTGGTAAAAATGGAAGATTCTGAAGAGGAATACACCCCTATACAAAACGTATCTGCAACACAAGCTCCTTTTGAAATTTACAACTCTCACCTTTCTGAGTATGGAGTTTTAGGTTTTGAATATGGTTATGCCATGGCCAACCCTAATGCGTTAACCATTTGGGAAGCGCAGTTTGGCGATTTCTTTAACGGAGCGCAAATAATTGTTGACCAATATGTTTCATCAGCAGAGACCAAATGGCAAAGAGCAAACGGTTTGGTAATGTTATTGCCCCACGGTTACGAAGGCCAAGGTCCCGAGCATTCATCTGCAAGGATTGAGCGTTTCTTAGAACTTTGTGCAGAATACAATATGCAAGTAACCAATTGTACCACACCGGCACAATTTTTCCATGCTTTACGTCGCCAGTTAAAGCGTGATATCCGTAAACCATTAATTAATTTCTCTCCAAAAAGCTTGTTAAGGTCGCCAAAATGTATTTCGCCTTTGATTGATTTTACCGATGGAAAATTCCAGGAAGTGATTGATGATGCAAACGCTAAAGCTGATAAAATAAAAAGAGTATTAATTTGCTCGGGTAAAATTTATTACGATTTATTAGAAGAGCAGGAAAAAGACAAGCGCCAGGATGTTGCAATTGTAAGACTAGAACAAATGTACCCAACGCCTTATAAGCAATTAGATGCCATTAAAGCAAAATACAAAAAAGCCGAATTTATTTGGGTTCAGGAAGAGCCAGAAAATATGGGGCCATGGCCGTTTATATCACGGATTTTCAGAAAATCAAATTTTAATTTTGATGTGATTTCTAGAAAACCATCTAGCAGCCCGGCAACAGGCTTTGCTAAGCAGCATTTAGCAGAACAAGCCTCAATTATTGCAAAGGCGTTTGATTTAAAAGATATTGAGAAAGTAAAAGAAGTAGTTAAAAAAACCTCGGTAGCCAAAACAGCTAAAGTTGATTAATTAGAGGTGATATAAAAAACATTATGAGCTTAGAAATTAAAGTACCCTCAGTTGGCGAGTCAATTACAGAAGTTATTCTGGCAAAATGGAATAAAAAAGATGGCGACCATGTTGAAATGGACGAGGTAATTGCCGAATTAGAATCTGATAAAGCAACCTTTGAATTAACTGCAGAAAAAGCAGGAACTTTAAAACTAATTGCCAAAGAGGGCGATACGCTTGCAATTGGCGAGGTAGTTTGTAAAATTGAAGAAGGCGGGACTGGTAGTGCTGAAAAAGCTGAAAGCGAAAAGCCAAAAGCCGAAAGCGACGAAGTGGTAAAAGAAGAAAAATCTTCTTCTGATACTAAATCTGAAGCTAAAGAAACTACCATTAAAGTTCCAACAGTTGGCGAATCTATCACCGAAGTAACTTTAACCAAATGGCTAAAACAAAACGGAGAGCGGGTAGAATTGGACGAGGTAATTGCTGAATTAGAATCTGATAAAGCAACTTTTGAATTACCTGCTGAAGTTGCTGGTATTTTAAATACGGTTGCCAACGAAGGTGATACTTTAGCAATAGGTGCTGTGGTAGCTACGATTAGTGGCGGCGGTTCTGTAAAAGCTTCAGGCGAAAAGCCAAAAGCGGAAAGCAATGCTTCGATTGCAAAATCAGGAACTTCTTACGCAGATAAATCGCCGTCACCGGCTGCAGCAAAAATTTTAGCAGAAAAAGGTATTGACGCTAAAGATGTAAAAAGCACAGGTGTTGATGGCAGAATTACCAAAGAAGACGCAATGAACGCTCAAAAGATGGAAAGTTCGAAGTCGAAAGTGGAAAGTTCAACCGTATCGAAAACCACTGGTAGTACATCAGCGCCAGCTGTTACAGGAACGAGAGAAGAACGTAGAGAGAAAATGACTTCTTTGCGTAAAACAATTTCAAAACGCTTGGTTACCGTAAAAAATGAAACCGCTATGTTAACTACTTTTAACGAAGTAAACATGGCGCCCATTATGGAGCTAAGAAAAAAATATAAAGATTCTTTTAAAGAAAAGCATGGCGTAGGTTTAGGCTTTATGTCTTTTTTTACCAAAGCAGTTACCGAAGCGCTAAAAGATTTCCCTGCTGTAGGCGCAAGAATTGACGGGGAAGACATTGTTTACAGCAATTTTGCCGATGTTTCAATTGCTGTATCTGCACCAAAAGGTTTGGTTGTTCCTGTAATTAGAAATGCGGAAAGCCTAACCATGGCAGAAATTGAGAAAGAAGTTGTGAGATTAGCCGTTAGAGCCCGCGATGGTAAATTAGGTATTGATGAAATGACGGGTGGAAACTTTACCATAACCAACGGTGGTATTTTTGGATCTATGCTTTCTACGCCTATTATCAACGCACCACAATCTGCAATTTTAGGAATGCACAACATTGTGGAACGCCCTGTTGCAGAAAACGGACAGGTTGTAATCCGCCCGATAATGTATGTTGCGCTTTCTTACGACCATAGGGTGATTGATGGCAGAGAATCGGTTAGCTTTTTAGTAAAAGTAAAACAACTTTTAGAAGACCCTGCCAGACTTCTATTGGGCCTATAATAATCATCATACTTACAAAAAACCTCTGCGCTTTAATAGTTCAGAGGTTTTTGTTTATTTGGAGAACCACAAGATATGAAATTGAAACAACTGACTTTAATTTTACTGATTTCGGTGTTGGGCAACATAAAGTTTAGCTCGGCACAAATATTAGAAGGCGCAATCAATTTTCATGGATTTGTAGATAACAGAGAGTTTTCTAAAACTAACCGCAACTCCCCCACTTATTTTGGAGCTAGGTTTTCACCAGAATTTGGTTTGTTGGTGGATAGCGTTCATCGTTTTAGAGTAGGGATTAATGCCCTAAAAGAATTTGGTTCCAAAAACTTTACGGACCATGTAAGCCCGGTGGTTTACTACCAATACAAAAAACAAAACAACACATTTTTTATTGGAGCTTTTCCGCGTTTCGGATTAATAGATGATTACCCAATTGCTTTGCTTTCGGATACGCTGAGTTATTTCCGCCCAAATATCGAGGGAATGCTTTATCAATATCAAACAAAAAATTTTAGGCAAAATCTTTGGATAGATTGGACTGGCAAACAAACCAATACCGACCGTGAAACCTTTCTATTCGGTTTCTCTGGGAAATATCAACCTGGGATGTTTTACCTGAGTCACTATGCTTATATGTTCCACAATGCATTATCTGGTATCTCAACTCCAAATCAACATTTAGAAGATAATGGAGCAGTGCAATTACAGTTTGGATTAAACTTTGGTAAAAGAACGTTTTTAGATTCCTTAACCATAAGCGCTGGACCCATAATTTCTATAGAAAGAACCAGAAATGTAACTGGTATTCAAACGCCGAAAGGATTTATTACTTATTTATATGCTGGCTACAAACACTTCAATTTAAAAAACACTTTCTACGCTGGCGAAGGTCATCATTTAATCAACGGAGATTTATTTTACAGCGCCAAACAATATGACCGGCTAGATTTAGGCTGGACACCTATTTCATACAAAAACATTGAAGGAGGCTTTACTTTCAGTTTTCACTTTTTGGACAATATCATTAACAGCGAACAAGCTTTTTCTTTAAGATACAGGATTAGCGGAAGTAAAAATTTAAACCGCTAAGGGTTATTGTTAAAAAAATTGGGGCGGTAATCTACTCCATATTTAAAATGAAACGCTAAATTTTATATGTCGATTGAATCGACATGAAAAAATAACGTGTCGAAAAAAAAGAAAAAAATCGACATGAAAAAATAACATGTCGATTCAATCGACATGAGAAATTCCGGATTATTTTGATAAAATATCCATCAAACCTTTATTGATATAATAGGTTTCTTTACCGATTTTAACCGTATCTAAAAAATTTGCCTTCTCTAATTTTTTTAAATATTCTGACGCCGTTTGCCTTTTGGCAATATTGTTCTCTTCTAAAATCTTAATTTTTATATAAGGATAACTGTATAGCAAATCGCAAAGTTCTCTTGAGTAAGATGCTTTAAGGGCTTTCTTTATCCTCTCCTCAGAATCTGCTTTCAATTGTAGAATCGCATTTATCTTTTTTAATGTCAAGGCAGCTGTTTCGCCAACTCCTTTTACAATAAACAACACCCATTCTGCCCAGTTTCCTTTTTCCGTAACCTCTCTTAACAAACGGTAATAATCAGATTTATTTTGGATGATGTAATAACTCAGGTACAGAACCGGCAAGCCAATTAAGTTTTGATTGATGAGGTAAAGTACGTTTAAAATTCTCCCAGTTCTGCCGTTTCCATCAGAAAATGGGTGAATGGCTTCAAATTGATAATGAATTAAGGCCATTTTTACCAAGCCGTCCAAATCGGAAAAGCTTTCATCATTCATAAAAGTTTCTAATTCTTTGAGTTTTTCGCGGATGGTTTGGTCGCCTTCTGGCGGAGTGTAAACAACCTGCTTATTGCTTGGGTTTGCCAACTTTGTGCCGGGTGTATTCCTGATATTTTCATCGGTATTTCTTAAGCGTTGCATAATGCCCACCAATAAATTGGTAGTGATGAAACCTTTTTTCTGCATTTCGCCCAAACCCCAGTACATGGCTTCGCGGTATTGGATTACCTCTTTTGCAGCTGCATTTTTAATGGTATCGGAAATTCGCAAGGTTTCTTGGTAAAGCTCATCCTGAGTGGTTACAATATTTTCGATAGCGCTGGATTCCTTACTTTCTTGCAAAACAATGGTGTTTAGCAACAGGTTTGGATTTGGAAGTGTTTGACAATAACCTTTCAACTCGGCTAAAAGCTTGTTGGCTTCAATGCTTGCTTTTAAAATCTCAATGCTTTCCAAATTGGCTTTTGGTGGAAGTGGAGGTAAAGCATTATAAGGCTTATTTTTGTCGAACTTCTTCATTTCGGATCAATAATTTATATGTCGATTGAATCGACATGAAAAAATAACGTGTCGAAATTAATCAAAAAAATCGACATGAAAAAATAACGTGTCGATTGAATCGACATGAGGATTTTCTTTTAAGATATTGATTTTAAACGAACTATGATTTCCTGCAATAGGGATTGGTACGGAAATCCTTTTTTGTTTGTTCCTTCGACTCCGCTCAGGTTGACAAACAAAAAAGATTGGAGAGAAAGCCCGACCCCGATTTTTCATCGGGGTATTGCCAAAATATTATAAAACTACTTTTTCTATCATTTTAATGTAGCCTGCAATACCTTCCTCAATTTCTTTCAAATACACATACTCATCTGCGGTATGCGACCGGGCAGAATCTCCTGGCCCACATTTTAAAGAAGGAATATCCAACAAAGATTGGTCTGACGTGGTGGGCGAGCCATAAGTTTTTTTACCTAAAGCAATACCGGCCTGCACAATTGGATGTTCTTTTGGTATGGATGACGGTTTTAAACGAATAGAACGCGGAATAACCTCGCAACTCACAAACTGGCGGATAATCTTGAGTACATCTTCATTGCTATAAGCATCGGTTACACGTACATCCACGGTAAAAGTGCAGCTATCCGGCACCACGTTATGCAACGTCCCGGCGTTGATGATGGTTACCGTCATCTTAACCGGACCTAAAGTTTCGGAAACTTTAGTGAATTTATAGTTCTGGAACCAAGCAATATCTTTTAAAGCTTTATAAATAGCGTTATCGCCCTCATCACGGGCAGCATGGCCAGATTTTCCTTTTGCATGGCAATCCAAAACCAGTAAACCTTTTTCGGCAATAGCCAAATCCATTAACGTCGGCTCGCCAATAATTGCAAAATCAAGTTTCCCTAATTCTTTAATAATTGATTCTAAACCGCCTTTACCAGAGTTTTCTTCCTCGGCGGTGGTGGCAATGGCGATATTATACTTTAAATTTTCCTGATTATAGAAATATAAAAAAGTAGCAATCAGCGAAACCAAGCATCCACCGGCATCATTACTTCCCAAACCAAAAAGTTTTCCATCTTCTTCATCGGGCGAAAAGGGATTGCGGGTATAGCTTTTGTTTGGCTTTACCGTATCATGGTGCGAGTTGAGTAGAATGGTTGGTTTTTTGGCATCAAAATGCTTGTTGTAAGCCCAAATATTAAATCCCTTAGTATGGAACTCGACTCCGCTTTCGGTAAAAAAATCAGTTAATATCTTATAAGTACCCGCTTCTTCTTTACTAAAAGAAGGTGTTGAAATCAGTTGTTTTAGTAGAGAAACTGCTTTATTATAGCGTACATTATCCGTCATA
>DASVGY010000050.1:0-3475 GCA_036379295.1 Pelobium sp. | reverse complement strand
AGGGCAAATTGCCTGTTGTTTTAGACGTAAGTTCTTGTACGCAAACCTTACAATCTTCCAGAAAGGTGCTAACGCTGCAAAATCAGCAAAAATTTGATGCTTTAAAAATTATAGATAGTATAGACTATATGGCAGATTATGTTTTGCCCCGTGTCAATATTTTAAAAAAGAAAGCAAGTATTGTGCTCCACCCGGTTTGCTCGCTAAAAAAAATGGGGTTAGAAAATAAATTTTATAAGTTGGCCAAAGCTTTTGCTGATGAAGTTACTATACCTTTTAATGCAGGTTGTTGCGGTATGGCGGGCGACAGGGGTTTTTTATTTCCAGAACTTACCGAATCTGCCACAAAACTGGAAGCCAAGGAAGTTAACCAAAACCTTTACGATGGCTATTTTTCAAGCGGTAAAACTTGCGAGATTGCCATGTCAGATGCGGTGGGTAAAAATTACGAATCAATAGTTTACCTGATAAAAGAGTGCATTTAAAAGGTTGATTTACGCTAAAGCACCGTAATGGTTTGCTTATAACTGTTAAACTTATCGTCGTGTGCTTTTAAATCAGTTATCAGATAGTGAACTGCATGTAAATCGCATACTTTAAGTTTTTGTATGGAGTCTAATTTTTCGGCGATTCCGATTACAGCGGTTTTTTGCGCCGCTTTAACCATCGCTTTTTTCACCTGTACCACCTCCCAATCAGAATCTGTTATACCATCGGTTTTTGAAATGCTATTGGCGCCTAGCAAGCATAAATCCACTTTTATTTCGCTAAGCTGACTAATTACTGCCGCACCAATACTTATCTGGGCATTTTTAGATAAACTACCTCCAATCAAAATAACTTCTAAATTTGGGTGCTCTGCAAGCTCTAGCGCAACCAAAGGGCTAACCGTAAAAAAGGTACAGCTTAAATCGTCAGGTATCATTCTGGCCAGCTCAATCATGGTAGTACCACCGCTCGCCAATACCAACATCCCGTTTTTAATCAAGCTAAGCGCCTTTCGTGATATTTCTTTTTTAGCATCTTTAGCGTAGGTATCGGTTTCCTGAAAAGTATAATGGAAAGATTTTGACAGAGCGCCACCGTGAACTTTTAATATTTTTCCATTTTCTGCCAGCTCGTTTAAATCTCGCCTTATGGTATCTTCCGAAACCGAGAGTTGCTCGCTTAAATCTGATGATAAAACCTTGTTGTGCGAGTTAATCTGTTGGATAATATAAGCCTGACGCTCTTCTTTTAACATTTTTTATTTTTTTGTAAGCTACAAATGTATTTAATTGACCAAATATAATCTTCAAATTGATGATTTAGCGCATCGTTTACATAATATAATCTCTGTCTTCATCGCTTAATTTGCTTTTCTCATCGGTAGCTAAATAATCATTTTCTTGTGGTTGGTTAATTTCGAAGGGGATACTACCTGCTGCATTGTCAACTGGTTTTTTCTTTCTAGGTCTTGCTACCACCAATCCTAAAATAAAACCAAAAACTGTAACTACCAGCATCATCACCAGCTTTTTAACCGGAAATGTCATCCAAAGTATATTAAAATCCACCGTTTCTAAGTTTTGCATAAAAATGATGGTAATTGCCGCAGTAAGGAAAATAATTAAGTAGGTTTTAGCGCTCATAAATCAATAACTAAAGTTTAAACTGAACTCTAATATCGGTTTTTTTGTGATGTTTTCTGTGGGGATAATTATTTTACTCCCGATTTCAAAGAGCGGCAAATAATATCTTAACAAATTCATATCGGCGCTTAAACCAAAGCCGTAACCTCGTAAACCGTTGCCAGCGTTAATATTTTCAAAGTCGGTAAAAATACCACCTTTTATCCGCTTGATGTAGGCAACCGGACCTAACTCCCAATCAGGATAAATGATAGGAAAACGATAGCTTAAAAGTAAGGAGTTTTTTAAATCAACAATACCTTTCATGTTCGCCCAACCGTTTGCCCGCGGAATATCTGCACTATATTGGTAAAGTCCGCCGTTGTTTTGGAAGTTTAAACTGGCCTTGAGCGTGTGGTTAGGTAAAATGCCCGGAAAGTAAAATGCAGATTTTACAAAAAAGTTAATTCCATTCAGTCCTTTATCAAAAGGGAAATGTTTAAAATCAATTTCGATGTTTTGGCCCCAAGCGGGCGCAAGATCTCTGACGCTTTTAGTATTATTGAGCCCGGCTGTAAAGCGGTAGCCCATCGGAAATTTTAAATCTAAATTAAAATCTTTTGGCCTTAGCGTCTCCTGATAGCGCTGTGTGAAGGAGCTGGACATCATAAAATTGGCATAAAAGCTTTTATTTAACCAGTTTTGGTAAAAAGGCACATCTATTTCTAGCGATGTATAATGCTCTCTCCAATAAAAAGGACTGATGATGGGCTTTTGCGCAGTACCTGTTTTAACATAAGCCACCTGCGGCCGGTTTTGGTAGTTTAGGCTAAGCTTTGGGTAAAATTTTTGATAGTTCAACTTTGCAATAAACTCACTAGCATTTAACGCATTATTATAAACGTAACCAAAAGAGGCTGCCATTGTGTTTAGCTTGTTGTTGGATATTAAATTAAAGCCGAAATCGTAATTGTTGTTGTAGATGCTTTTTTCAAAAATTGGTCTTACACTATGGAAATAAAAAATATGGCTCAGTTCTCGGTAATTTTTTGTTGGAAAGCTAAGCGTATCAATTTTGCTAAAAATATTCGGCTTATTTTCCTGCGCTACAAGCGGTTCAAAATAATTTACGAAGGTGTTCGGTTCTATTTTTGTTAAAATTGATTCCGCTGCACTTAAATCAACGGAGGTGACATTGTAGCCGTTTTCAGCATAAGTGCTAAAGTAAAGCTTGTTTCCCGCTACATTTGGATAATTGGCGCCAAAGGTTGCCTGCGTTAACTGTGAAATTTGTTTTGTACGTAGGCTTAATTGGTAAATGTTTTCAATGCCGTTGTAGTGGGCTTTAAAAATAATCTGCTGTCCGTTAAATGTTGGTCTGGCAATCATTTCGGGCTGCCAAGGTAAAAGTTCCTCTATTTTATCATCGTAGTAATAAAGAATGTTTTTTCCTTTCTGCGTTACGGCCGTTACCACAATCTCTGTTCCGTTGGCGTTGTAAGAAGGTGTTTGAAGTGTATAATTGTCCGGATTGGGCAAACTGCGGATAATTTTGCCGGTTTCTGCGTCAAGTTCAACCAAGTTAAAATCATTTGCTAAATTAACTGAAACAGCAACTATTTTTTTAGCATCCGCCGATAGCGAAGGCGAGAAGAACCTGGTTTTATGGCTAAGCTGCTTAAATTTTTTTGTAGCCAGATTATAGCTGCAAATTACGCTGTAATTTCGCTGGTCGTAACGGCTATCGCTTCGGTATTCATCCCACGTAATTATACCGTTTGCATAACTCAAATTTGGCTCTGTTTGGCTCCCGATTTTTAGGATGGTTTTTTCGTTTTTCTTTGCATCAATACTGATGATTTTTG
>DASVGY010000049.1:0-11690 GCA_036379295.1 Pelobium sp. | reverse complement strand
GGTTGGGAGATGATACAAGCCTCTGAAGTTGATGGTTCTGGTGAATATGTTTCTAATGCTGACTTGAATACGCTAAAATGGTATAATGCTACCGTACCTGGAACCGTCTTAACTACTTTAGTAGATCAGGGAGTTTATCCTGATCCATATTTTGGTTTAAACAACTTAGCTATTCCAGAGGATCTTTCAAGGCAAAACTGGTGGTACAGAACAACTTTTAAAACTCCCGATTTAAGTAATCATAAGAATTTAAGGTTGGTTTTTAATGGGATAAACTACCAAGCTGATATTTGGTTAAACGGCAAATTATTAGGAAAAATTAATGGTGCTTTTAAAAGAGGCAACTATGATATCACCAAATATCTAAATACCAAAGGTGAAAATGTATTAGCAGTAAGAATTATTCCTCCGCAAAATCCTGGTATTCCTCATGAAGAATCACCTAGCGCCGGACGTGGCCCTAACGGTGGGCTTTTAACTTTAGATGGGCCTACTTTTATTGCATCAGAAGGTTGGGATTGGATGCCTGGTATTAGAGACAGAAATATTGGCATTTGGCAAGACGTTAGACTTAAATTAGTGGATGATATTACTATTTTGAATCCTCATGTGGTAACAGATTTGCCGCTTCCTGATACCTCAAGCGCTAATATTTTAATCAGCACAGAGATTGCAAATCAGTCAAATACTAATCAAACAGTTGTTGTGAGTGGTAAGATAGCTGGGATAAATTTTTCAAAAGAGGTTGAATTAAAATCTCAAGAAAGTAAAGTAGTTTCTTTTACACCTGAAGAATTTACTCAATTAAAAATGAAGAACCCTCGTTTGTGGTGGCCAAATGGTTATGGCAAACCAGAGTTATACAATTTAAATTTAACTGTTGCAGTTAATGGAAAAATTTCTGATGAAAAATTGATTCGTTTTGGAGTCAGAGAGCTGTCTTATGATTTAACGGTTGATGTACCCTCAGAACCCGCAAAAAGAATAGAATTTAACCCAATTACGGCACTAAAATCTGGGGAACCGATTTTTGATAATGCAAACAGAAGAGAATTAGCCAGACAGGTTTCTATTCCTTCTTTATTGCCCAACGTAGATCCAAACCTTTTAAAACCAAGCTCAGAAACTAGTGCCGCTCCTTTTTTAGTGTTAAGGGTAAACGGGCAAAAAATCTATTGCAAAGGTGGAAACTGGGGTATGGACGATGCCATGAAAAGAGTCTCAAGAATACAGTTAGAGCCTGCTTTTAAACTACATAAAGATGCTAACTTTAACATGATTAGAAACTGGACGGGTGAAAGTACAGAAGAAGTGTTTTTTGATTTGTGTGATGAATACGGCATGCTAGTTTGGAACGATTTCTGGATTTCTACTCTAGGCTATAACTTGGATGTGCAGGACGAGAATTTGTTTATGGATAATGCCACTGATGTGGTTAAGCGATATAGAAATCATCCTTCAATAGCTATTTGGTGCCCAAGAAATGAAGGTTATGCTCCTAAAGAATTAGATGTAAAATTAGCTACACTAATTGCTAAGGAAGATGGTACTCGACTATATCAAGGGAACTCAAGATCATTGAATTTGAGAAATAGTGGTCCATGGGATTTTCAAAAAACGCCAATGACATACTATAATAAAATTGCCGATGGATTTAGTACCGAATTAGGTACTCCATCTGTTCCAACAGCGGCCTCTATGCGTAAAATGATGGCAAAAGAAGACGTTTGGCCTATTAGTGATACATGGTACTACCACGATTTACATTTTGGACAAAAGCCATATTTGAGAACAATTGATTCACTTTATGGGCCTTCTGCAAGTTTAGAAGAGTTTACCAAAAAGGCACAAATGGTTAACTATGATAGCCATAGAAATATGTTTGAGGCTTGGAATAGTAAATTATGGAATAATACCAGCGGTTTATTATTATGGATGACTCATCCAGCATGGCCCAGTACAATTTGGCAAGTTTATTCATGGGATTACGAAACTTTTGGGTCTTACTTCGCCTCTCAAAAGGCTTGTGAGCCTATCCATGTGCAATTGAATTTGAATGATAGTCAGGTTGTAGTAGTAAATACCTCTTTAAAAACTTTGAAAGATGCAGTAGTAACTTTAGATATTTATGATCTGAAAGGAAAATCAGTTTATACACAAAAAGCAAGCTTAGACATTTTAAGTAATCAATTAAATATAGCTTTTAAAGCTACTTTACCAGCCGATTTACCGAATAATTATTTGGTTAGATTAATCTTAAAGGATAAAAACGGTAACATTATTTCTGATAACGATTACTGGAAACACAACAGAAAAGCAAGTAATTTCTTAGCTCTTAATGATTTAACTAATCCAGATTTAAATATTAAAGTAACTGCAACTAAGAAGACAGAATCTGTACAAACCTATTTCACAATCACTAATAATTCATCAGTTCCAGCAGTTGCAGTGAAATTAAATCTTAAAAGTTGTTCAACTAAAGAAATTATTTTACCAGCTTATTTCTCTGATGGCTATTTTACTTTACTACCTGGCGAGAGTCGTAAAATTAAAGTGGAGTATCCAAATCAAGATAAACCTGTTGAAATTGCAGTGGACGGCTACAATATTCAAAATATTAAGAATACTAAAATTGCTTTAAACAATTAATATGATAGGATTTACAAAGAAAATATTAGCTCTATTCTGCTGTTTTTTAGGTTATATCGCTTTTGCACAAACAAAAGCGGAACTGAGTGATGTAGCTATTTTAAAAATTATTGAGAAAAATAAACCTTATAACGGAGCGGTAATACCTGCTGATATTAAGGATAAGATTGGGGCTACCCATGTTGGTGGCAAGTACTTTTTTACCCAAGAACCTTTTTTGGTAGAAGGTGCAAAAAAACTGGATAGTTTGGGTTTTGGTGTTTGTAAGCTATGGTTTTATAAAGACCCTAAAGGTTATCAATACCATTCTAATTGGAATTTACCTGAACAGTTTAGTTTAGTTGATTTGGCGAAGCATCCATATTATCAACAAGCGTTTGACCTGCCGTTCTCTACTTTTATTTTAAGTACGAAGGGGTATGGCGTTAAAAATATGCTCGATGCAAAAGATGATGAACTAAAAGCCGAAGAACAATCATATTACGAGTTAACCAAATACTTGCTTCAAAAATATAATGGCAGAGCAGTAACTTTTGTACTCCAAAATTGGGAAGGCGACTGGATTCTTAGAGGTGGTGTTTCAAAGAAAGTGCTATGGGATAAAGATAACCTGCCGGCAAATTTCGAACAAAGAATAACGAGTTTGCAAAAAACTTTTAAAGCAAGGCAAGATGGAGTTAACAGAGCTCGTTCAGAGGCAAAAAACACAAAGTGTAAAGTTTATCATGCTATAGAAGCTAATAGAGTTTTGGAAGCAATGGACGCTGTGCCAAGTATAGCTACACATGTGTTGCCTTTTGTTGAAACAGATATGGTTGCTTGGTCTGCTTATGACGCAACAAGCCCTGATAAAACTGGCCTGAAATTATACAAAGGCATATCCTTTTTAAAGGAGCAGATGAAGCCTACAGCTTACGTTAAGCAACCAACCGTATTTTTAGGAGAAATTGGCATCCCCGAAATGTTAACTAAAAGAAAACCTCAAGAGGTTAAAGAATCTTGGGATAATTATTTAGCAGTATGTTTAGCGCAAAATGTTAAGTATATGGTGCAATGGGAGCTTTACTGCAATGAACCTGCTGAAGGTGTAAAACTAAGCCAACCACAGGTCACAAATAATGAAGCAGACTTAAAAGGGTTGTGGCTTATTAAACCAGATGGCACCAAGGGGTATGCAATGACCTATTTTGATCAGATTTTAAAGAATGCTGGAAAAAACCTAGATTAAAAGTAGTTTTTACTTTAAAAATGGTACGGAGTCATCAAGTATTTAAGAGAGTTTTAAGCATATTATTTGTTGTTTTTTGTCTAATAAATTCTAATTCTTCTACTGCTAATAGTTTATCAGGTGTACTTACCGTTGCCAATATCTTACAGAGAATATGGTGGTGCAAAAAAATAAACCATTTAAAGTTTGGGGTAAAGCAAAGCCTGGCGATAAAATAACCATAAAAGCAGATTGGGAGAAAAAAGCCTCTAAAATTGAATGTGATGAGGGGAATTGGATTGGACAAATAGAGGTTCCAAAAGAAAAAAAAGGGATTTTACCAAACCTACTATCCGTATCATTCACCAAGAAAAAAATGTCTTATTCGATAATATTTTAATTGGCGAGGTTTGGCTATGCAGCGGGCAATCTAATATGGAGTTAACTATGCAACCCCCACCACCATGGCACAAAGGAGTAGAAAATAAACAAGAAGAGATTTTTACGTAGCCGGTGCAGACAAAGTTTTTAAACCAGTTGAAGCAAGGATTTTCGGTAAAAAAGTAGTATTACTAACAAAAAACATAGACAGGCCAGTTGCTATAAGATATGCCTTTTTAAATGCCCCGGTAACCAGTCTTCAGAACAAAGCCGGTTTACCTGCCCAACCCTTTAGAACAGATAACTGGGATAAAGTAACTTACCAAAAACCACAATATAAAAAAACAAACTAATTATATGACTCAACAAAAAAGCTATAGTTCTGCACTGTACACCTTGATCACAGTTTTCTTTTTCTGGGGCTTTGTTGCGGCCAGCAACGGCATATTTATCCCCTTCTGTAAAACCCATTTCAGTCTTACCCAATTTGAGTCACAGCTGATAGATTTTACATTTTATGGAGGTTATTTCATCGGTTCATTGGTGTTGTACTATGCTTCGCAGATTTTAAAACTAGATATCCTCAACAAAATCGGTTTCAAGAACGGTATCATCTATGGTTTGGTAATATCTGCTCTGGGCGCATTGACCATGATCCCGGCCGTAAATTCAGGCTCGTTCAGTTTTATTCTTGCTTCCTTTTTTTTGATAGCTATCGGGTTTTCGCTGCAGCAGACCGCCGCCAACCCATTTGCGGTTGCACTGGGCACACCAGAAACCGGAGCAGATAGGCTAAACCTAGCAGGCGGTGTCAATAATTTCGGGTCTATTTTAGGCCCCATCATCGTTAGCGTTGTACTTTTCGGAAGTGCGGCAGGTGCATCGCCAAAATCCGTAGAAATATCCTCCATCAATAACCTGTATTATATTTTGGCAGGGCTGTTTTTGGCAGTGGCTGTATTTTTTGCCCTATCCAAGCTGCCTAAAGTAACCAGCGATGAGCAGATCGAGGCCAGTAGCAAAACCAATATCCCATTATTGGTGATGTTTATAGCTTTTTTAATAATTCTTGCTTCGGATATCTTGGCGAAGGCAACAGGCTTTGCGAAAGCAATATATGTTTATTTGGCACTGGCTATCATTGTACTTACCTTGCTGTTCGCATCCAGATCTGCCGGTAAATCTCCCGAAGGCTGGGGCGCAATGAGATACCCTCAACTGGTTTTGGGGATGTTAGCAATATTCACCTATGTAGGAGTAGAAGTAAGCATCCAGAGCAATATGGGTGCACTTCTGGAGCTTCCCAACTTCGGGGGTTACAGCGAGTCCGGGATCTCTCCTTTCATTTCTCTTTATTGGGGAAGTTTGATGATCGGTAGGTGGACAGGAGCGGTAAGTGCGTTCAATCTATCAAAAATCATGAAGCGTATCTTGACCGTTGTAGTTCCTTTTTTTGCGTTCGGGGTAATCCTGTTTTTCAACCACATCAGCGGAACAGATATTTCTCAAATGTATATTTACGTAGTTTGTATAGCTATTCTGATTGTCGGGTTCTTCTACAGTCAGGAAAAACCCGCAAAAACATTGGCGGTTTTCGCAACTTTGGGCGTGATAGCTATGATCATCGGTTTGCTTACCGAAGGGAAAATAGCCACCTATGCTTTCATCAGTGGAGGCTTATGCTGTTCCATCATGTGGCCTTCTATCTTTTCACTTTCCATCACAGGTTTGGGTAAATATACCAGTCAGGGTTCTTCATTTTTGATCATGATGATCTTGGGTGGGGCAATTATTCCGCCAGTGCAAGGAATCTTGGCGGATGGCAGTGGCATACACTTTTCTTATGTTGTTCCGGTAATCTGCTTTACTTACTTATTGTTTTTTGCATGGAAAGTAAGCAAGGAATTAAAAATGCAGGGTTTTGATGTGAACAAAATTGAAACTGAAGGAGGGCATTGAATTAGAGCGCTGTGTAAAATGGTAGTTTATGTGGAATCAAGGATAACGATAGGTTTTGTTGATTTAGACAGAGGAAAGGAGTTGAAGAAAGTACTTTGAAATAAAGTGAGAATAGGCCCTTTAAAAAACCAAAAAGTCAAGTCTGGTTTTAAAATTTTCTGATAGGTTATTTTGATTGCATCACCCGTTTTGTTGAAGATTACGTACTAAGCCAACTTTCTCACCATTTTTTGAAATCTGCGATACAACAATACAGCAGCTAAGGTCAACGCAAATGATAAAGATATCCAAATTCCTAAGGCGCCCATGTTAAATGTAAATCCTAAAACATAACCCACAGGTAAACCAATTACCCAATAGGCAATCAGCGTAATTAAGGTTGGAATTTTCACGTCAGATAAGCCGCGTAAGATACCGGCACCCACCACCTGTATGCCATCAGAAATTTGAAAAAATGCAGCGATGATTAATAGCTGAGAAGCAATATCAATTACTTCCTCATTTTTAATGTAAATCCAAGGGAGCAATCTGCTAAAAGTTAAAAATATAAGTGCGGTTACACACATATAAAAAATAACAAGGTGGTAAGAGCTTATTGCAGAAAGCTTAATTTCTGTAAAGTCTTTCTTTCCATAAGCATTTGCAGCTCTAATTGTGGCGGCAACACCAATTCCGCTAGCGCCCATATATGTAAAAGCAGCCAGGTTTATCGCAATTTGATGGGCCGCTAGTTCTTGTGCGCCAATCCATCCAACCATTATAGCCGCACCCGAAAAAGCGCCAACCTCAAAAAAATACTGTAATGAAATGGGAAGACCTAATTTAATGATGTTTTTAAGTTTTTGCCGATCTGGCTGGTGCAATTTAAACTGCGCTAAATAGGGAGTAAACAAACTAGATTTTATAACAAAAAATCCCATCCCAACTGCCATAAAAACCCTTGAAATAAAAGTGCCTAATCCTGCGCCATATAAGCCCATCGCGGGGAATCCCCACCAACCGTAAATTAACAAAAAGTTAAAAAGTATGTTCAGCAAATTTCCAACTACAGAAACAAACATGGCCTGTTTGGTATAGCCTAAACCTTCTGCAAACTGTCTAAAGCTTTGAAAAACCATCAAAGGCACAACAGACGCTCCAATAATTAATAGGTAATCTTTTGCGGCAACTGCAACTTCTTCTGACTGGCCCAGCCAAGATAGCTTTTGCGCAATCAGCGTAACAATCCCAAACAAGATAATGCCCGTTAACACACTTATAATTACGCCTTGCTCCAAATATTCGCCACAAACTTTTTTGTTGTTTTTTCCGTCTTCCTGCGCTACCAACGGCGTTAAACCTTGCGAAATTCCAATGCCAGTAACTAAAAATATACTTAAAACACTATTTCCTAAAGCGCAGGCCGCTAAAGGGATAGTACCCAGTTGACCAACCATTACACTATCTGCAACCATAGTAAACATGTGCCCCAATTGCGAAATTACCACAGGATAAGCTAACAAAAAGTTGCTTTTATAAAACGGACGATATTTATTGAACCGATGAAACATGCTTAAATAATTGACCTGCAAAGGACGTAATAATTGGGCGGCTATTTTTGTAGCTTTTGTAAAATATTGATTAGCCTTTGGCGATATAAGGCTTAAATATCTGCATAAACCTTTCTGGCTGGTTTAAATTGTTGAAACCAAACTGCCGGTAAAAGTTATGCGCATCTGCCGTTGCCAAAAGCCAGCGCCTTAAATCTTTAAAATCTGGATGTGCCAAAACGCACTGTAAAAGCCATTTGCCCAAACTTTGCTTGCGGCAAGTTTCATCAATAAACACATCTGCTAAGTACGCAAAGGTGCTAAAGTCAGAAATTACCCGGGCAAAGCCAACTTGCTTGCCATTTTGGTAAAGCCCAAAACAGGTGGAATTTGCTACGGAGACGGTAAATTTTTCGTAGGATAAGTTTTTTGCCCAGTAAGATTGCTCGGTTAAAAAACGGTACACATACGCCAAATCAAGGCGGTTTTTGTTGGTATCAACCACAAATCCCTTCGCTAAGAAAGCAGCGTCGTTTACAATCGTTTTTGATGACATTTAGTAAGCTATTGTGGCTTCTTCGCCTTTATGAAGGTTTCTTACATACACCTCATTTTGAACCAATGCACATAACACGCCTTCTTTGTTGAACATTTCAATTGGGTAGGTTTTTACAAATTTACCCTCTGTTTTAAGCTGATGTTCGGCTTCTTTAACATCATCATCGCTGATGCTGATTTTGAAGCTTAAATCGCTGTTCCCGGGTTTTAAATATTGTATGTGTGCACTTTTCAACCATACTCTGGTTTTAAATCCTTTTTCACTTAAAACTTGGTCAAATAAAATAGCGTAAAACGGGTCTGATGCGCTAAAAATAGTTCCGCCAAAAAGGGTTTTGTTATAGTTTATGTTAAGGAAACTTTTCTTGATTTTTACCTGTACCCACCTAAAATCATCACCAAAAGCGGTCACCCAAATTCTCTGGAAAAAAAGAGGAGGATAAAAACGCAATATCCATTTCAAAGTATTTGGCTTAACTTTCATAAACGTAAATATCGAAATTATAAGGGCAAACCTTAAACAGCAATCAAAATATTACCTGATTTTATTAACTTCGCTAGCTTGTAAACGCACATATTTTTACACTTAAGGCAGTTTATACCTGCGCAGTTGAGGTGTGCGTTAAATAATGTTAGGAAAAAACGCCTGTTTTCAACATACATTTTTTTGTAATTAAAGGATATTGAGCATCTTAGTAAAGAAATTTTTGAATAATCAATAAGCATGGAAGAAGTAAGAAGAACAGAAGAGGAATTAGATAAAAAAGATACATCAGAACATATAGAAGTTACCACAGAACAACTAGACGAAGAGAGCATCCAACACGTAAATAACCCAATTGTAGGTTTAAAACCTATCGAAAAGGAATTTTTAGGCTCGGTAAAAGAGGTTCGTCAAGAAAACAATAAATTTATTTTTACCGATGGTTCTGCATCAGTAGAAATTAGGGTGGTTAGTGATGAAATTATCCGCGTAAGGCTGGCACCGCACAGTGTTTTTTTAGAAGAGTTTTCTTATGCTGTACCTACTTTTGACCAAAAAGTGGCGGTATTTAACTTTAGCGAAGATGAAACGCATTATACAGTTGCCACAAATACCGTATCTTGTTTGGTAAACAAAGCAAACTTCCACATCTCTTTTAAGGATAATGACAGCAAAATAATCAATGAAGATTATTTAGCCATGCATTGGGAAGAGAACGACCAATTTGGTGGCTATTATGTTTATTGCACTAAAAAATGCTACCCAGAAGAAGCTTATTTTGGTTTGGGCGATAAACCTACCGATTTAAACCTCCGTGGAAAGCGCCTCCAAAACTGGAACTCAGATACTTACTCTTTCGCAAAACACCAGGATCCACTGTACCGCAGCATTCCTTTTTTTATCAGTTTAAACGAAAACATTGCCCACGGTATATTTTTGGATAATACTTTTAAAACCCATTTTGATTTTGCCCATGAAGATAAAGAAAAACTGAGTTTTTGGGCAGATGGCGGCGAGTTGCAATACTATTATATCCATGGTCCGCACATGATGGATGTGGTAAAACGCTATAATTCGCTCACCGGAACGCATAAATTGCCACCGCTTTGGGCTTTAGGATACCACCAATGCCGTTGGAGTTATTATCCGGAGTCTAAAGTGAAAGATTTGGCCGATAATTTCCGTAAGCGTAAAATCCCTTGCGATGCACTTTACTTGGATATTGATTATATGGACGGTTACAGGTGCTTTACCTGGAATAAAAAATATTTTCCAAACCCAAAAAAGATGATTAAAGAGCTGTCTGATGATGGCTTCAAAACAGTTGTAATTATAGATCCCGGAATTAAAGTGGATGATAATTATTGGGTTTTTAAAGAAGGAAAAGAGAAAAAATATTTCTGCCGTAGAAGTGATGACTACTTTATGGAAGGGCATGTTTGGCCAGGCCGATGCCAGTTCCCAGATTTTACCAACCCAGAAGTTAGGCAATGGTGGGGCGGGCTATTTAAAGAATTGGTAGAAGTTGGCGTTGCCGGCGTTTGGAACGATATGAACGAACCAGCAGTTTTTGGCAAGGGAACGTTTCCGGATGATGTTCGACATAATTATGATGGATTTAGGGGCTCGCACCGTAAAGCACATAACGTTTACGGGATGCAGATGGTGAGAGCCACTTACGATGGTTTAAAGAAAATTCAAAAAAATAAACGTCCGTTTACCATCACCAGAGCAGGATATGCAGGTGTACAACGTTACAGTTCATGCTGGACCGGGGATAACGTAGCAAGCTGGGAACATTTAAAGATTGGAAGTTTGCAAATGCAAAGACTTTCGATGTCTGGAATGCCATTCGCAGGTACAGATATTGGTGGTTTCAGCGGCGAGCCTACGGGTGAACTGTTTACACGATGGATTCAGCTTGGTGTTTTTTCTCCTTTCATGAGAGCGCATTCTGCCGGGGATACTGCAGAGCGTGAACCTTGGAGTTTTGGGCCAGAGCTAGAAGCCATCAACCGTAAATTTATTGAGTTACGCTACAAGCTTATTCCTTACATATATTCTACCTTTTGGGAACATCATCGTTATGGATTCCCGATTTTACGTCCGGTAGTAATGCTAGAACAAGATAACCCAATAAACAGGTACCGCGAAGATGAGTTTACCTTTGGCGATAAAATTTTGGTTTGCCCGGTTTTAGAAGAAGGGGCTACTTCCAGAAAAGTTTATTTGCCAAGCGGCGGAGCATGGTTTAATTATTGGACTCACGAAAGTTTGGAAGGAGGAGCGGAGCATTTAATAGAAGCGCCATTAGATTCGATGCCGATTTTTGTAAAGGCTGGCTCAATGATTCCAGAATATCCTGTAATGCAGTACACCAGCGAATTTGAAGTGGAAGAATTAACTTTCCAGGTATATTACTCGGCAGAGGAAGTAAATTCGTTTTATTTTGAAGACCATGGCGATACTTTTGCCTATGAGCAAGATATTTATATGGAGAAAAAGTTTGTAATCAGCGGTGATAAAAAATCAATGACAATTAAACAAAGCGTTGAAGGTTTATTTACGCCTCGTTACGAAACCTACGAACTTAAAATTAATGGTTTACCTTTTAAACCTACCAAGGTTTTAATTGATGGTAAAGCTTATTCTGGTAAATTAGAATTTAATGATCTTAAAAGCCTGGTAATTAAAACACCTAAACATTTTAAGCAGGTTCAGGTGCTTAAGTAAGCAACGCAAAGCTAAAAAAGGGTTATTTTTCTTAAGAAAGTAACCCTTTTTAATTTTAAATGATATTTGAAATTAAATAGTTGAAAATTCAACATTATATGTAAATTGTAAATCATATAAACATCCAAATCTTATCCTTTTGCAGCATAAAGCGCTTAAGATTTCTCAAAACAGTAACAATGGCCAAAAA
>DASVGY010000048.1:0-2920 GCA_036379295.1 Pelobium sp. | reverse complement strand
AGATGCGCATAAAGAATTTTTTCTGTAAGGGTTAAAGGTTTGCCAACAAGCTTGCGAGCTGCTTCTACGCGACTTGCGAAGTTTGCATACACCTTTTCGATCATGTCTATATCAAATGCCATTTTCTGAATTGGTTTTTGTGTCTAAAAATTTGAATTGCTAATTTATGAAAAATTGTGTTTATGTATGTTAGTTTTATGTAATAGGGTTGATAATTTGGAAGGTTTCTATATTAGCATCAGGAGAAAAGAGTAAAGAATAAAGATAAATTGGATCTTAAAATGAAATTTGAATCTCTATTCATTATCGTTAGCAGGTAGCTCCCTCTCCTTCGGAGAGGGCTGGGGTGAGGCTTCCCAATCAATCCCCTTTCTCAACAACGCCATCGTCTTAGCTTCTGCGCTACCAGGCAAAGCTTTATAATCATAAATCCAGGAAGCCATAGGGGGCATGCTCATTAAAATTGATTCAACTCTCCCATCGGTTTGTAAACCGAATTTGGTACCCGAATCATAAACTAAATTGAACTCTGCGTAGCGGCTTCTCCTTTGAAACTGCCACTGTTTTTCTTCGAGCGTAAAATGCTTTTCTCGATTGCTGTTTACAAGATCGGTATAAATTGGTATAAAAGAATTACCTACGTTTTTAGAAAATTCAAACAATTGTTCCCAACTTAAGTCTGTTGATTCTGGCGTTAACCTATCATAAAATATTCCGCCAATTCCGCGGGTTTCTTGTCTATGCTTAATAAAAAAATAGTCATCAGCCCAGCTTTTAAATTTGGGGTAGAAAGTAGGATGGGCCTTATCGCAAACGCTTTTGATGTGCTGATGAAATTTTTTAGCATCGTTTTCGATAATGTAATGAGGTGTAACATCTATACCACCGCCAAACCAACGTAAGGTTTCGTTTCCGTTGCCCTGCATTTCAAAATAGCGGATATTCATGTGAATGATTGGTACCCAAGGATTGTGCGGATGCAAAACGATTGATACGCCTGTTGCAAAAAAATCTTCTTGATTGGTGTTGAACGACTTTTTTACCGCTTCTGGAAGTTTACCATACACAGCGGAAAAGTTTACGCCGCCTTTTTCGATTAAATCACCGTTTTGAATCACCTTGCTTTCGCCACCACCGCCTCCGGGGCGTTCCCATTTTTCGGTTTCAAACAGTGTTCCACCGTCTAATTCGGTTAATTTTTCAACAATTTTATGTTGAATGTGCTTATAGTCTTGTGCGATAGTTTCTTTAGCCAGCATTACTTTGTTGTTAGTTTTAGTTTATCGCGGTACGCAGTTAACAATCTGGTTTTTGAAATGAAGCCAACAAAAGTGCCATTTTCAAATGCAGGCAAGTTCCAGAGGTCGGCCGCATCAAATTTTCCTAAAATTTCATCAACCCCATCATCAACATTTACCCTGAATTTGGTTGTTAAAACCAGCTCTTTCACAGTTAATTTTTCTTGCATTTCTGGGTCTAAAAGCACTTTTCTAACTTTATCAAAAACGATAAAGCCTTTATAATTTTCTTCACGGTCTTTACAAACTATGATGTTTCGGTTTGATTGCCTTAAAACAGTAATCAGTTCTGTTAAGCTACTATCTTCATAAATAATTTCGTAGTCTTTATCCACCACTTCATGAAACTTGATAAGACTAAGGATATTTTGATCATAATCCTCGGTAAAAATCTTTTTTTCTGCCGCCAAATGCTTTAAATCCATAGAGTAAGGCTCAAAAATTTTAGCAATTGCATAAGAAGTGCATGAAACAAGCATCAAAGGTATCATCAGCTCGTAGCCACCGGTAGCTTCGGCAATTAAAAAAATTCCGGTAAGGGGTGCATACATTACACCGCTTAAAATACCGCACATACCCACTAAAGTAAAATTACTTACAGGTAGATTCACAAAATTGAGCTTGTTGATGATACTTCCAAAGAAAAATCCTAAAAAAGCGCCATTAAACAAAGATGGCGCAAAATTACCGCCACTGCCACCACTGGCTAAAGTGATAGATGTTGCAAATACTTTGGTCATAAAAATTAAACCAACAAAAATAATCATAGGCCAATCACCAAAGCCGTCAAAATTAAAAAAGCTGCCTTTTAAAATATCTTGAGGGTGTGATGAAGCGAGAGATTTTACGCTGCCGTAACCCTCGCCAAAGAGGGGAGGAAAAGCAAAACACAAAATGGCGATAATTAAGCCTCCCAACAAAGCTTTAGAGTACACATTCCACTTGAGTTGATGGGTAAAAAAATGCTCGACCATGTTGGTACATTTGGCATAATAAACAGAAACTAAGCCGCAAAAAACACCCAATATAAGGTAATAAGGTACATTTGCGTGATTAAATTCTTTTAAGCTGTTAAAATTGATTAAAATATCATCATCCAAAATGATTTTGGAGATTAAGGCGCCACAAACCGCAGCAACAATAAGGGGAATAAAATCCGAAAAAACCACACCCACTAAAATTACCTCAATTGCAAACATTACCCCGGTAATTGGTGCGTCAAAGACGGCTGCAATACCAGCCGCGGCGCCACACGCAAGCAGCAGGATGCGCTCGCGGTAACTTAAACGATAGGTGCGGGCAAAGTTTGAACCGATTGCTGCACCGGTAACTGCGATAGGGCCCTCTAACCCGGCCGAACCACCAAAACCTACGGTTAAACCACTGGCAATCATTTGCGAGTACATTTTTGACCTAGCTGCAACACCCGACCGCTGAGAAATATCGGTTAAGATTTTTGAAACGCCCTTGCCGTCTCGGCCGTGAAGAAAGGTTTTTACTACCCAAACCGTTAATAAAATACCAATTAAGGGAAGAAAAAGGTTGAGGAATGGGTATTTAAAAACCTCCAGCTGATGATCAATCAGTAAGTGAATATTGTGGACTACAATTTTAAGAATTAC
>DASVGY010000047.1:0-18420 GCA_036379295.1 Pelobium sp. | reverse complement strand
GATTAGGCCCACTCATTGGGGAAGGAATTGTTCAATACAACGTAACTAAAGTTGAGGACGCTTCAAAGAGAAACGCCTTATTTTATAAGAATGGAGTATGTGGAACAACTGGGTCATCATATGTAAAAGTAAAAAATCCATATTCTCTCAAAAATCAAAACGGGAAAATTGCAATATTGATCAATGAAAACACTATGAGTGCTGGGGAAATGACTGTAATTGCATTCATGGATAAAACAAATGCGAAATTATTTGGACAAGCTACTGCAGGGTACCTGACCGCAAATAAGGGGTTCAAATTATCAGATGGATCATATTTAAATATAGCTAGCAATTTTGTCCTTGATAGGTCAAAAAAGGTTTATTTAAAAAATATAACACCAGATGTAAAAGTAGATAAAAATAGTAATCCCGATGTATTAAGTACAGCTTTAGATTGGATTAATAAATAGGTTAACTCCTCTTCGAATATCTAACATTAGATTTAATTATTATGCAGTTTAAAAAATGATAATAGACGTTTGGTCCCGGCAGGGTCTGTCGCGGAAGACCCTGCGTACTTCTTCGTCTCAGCAGGGTCTGTCGCAGACTTTCGTCTCAGCAGGGTCTGTCGCAGACGACCCTGCGTAAGACTTTCGTCTTAGCAGGGTCTGTCGCAGACGACCCTGCGTACTTTTTGGGGATTTTGCATTATTTCATGTTGAACATTGGCAAAACATCCCACAAATAGCTATTTCACCCCGAATAAAAGCATTGCAAGTGAGACCTATCTCACCCCGGATAAACGCAGGGTCCTCTACGAGAGACCCTGCTTGGACATTAGCGTTGAAAGTGAAACCGATCTCCACCCCGTATAAAAAACGCAGGGTCCTCTGCGAGAGACCCTGCTTGGACATTGAGAGGGTCCTCTACAAGAGACCCTGATTGGACATTTCGTCTTCGTCTCAGCAGGGTCTGTCGCAGACGACCCTGCGTATTTCTTTCCAGCAGACTTTTCCCGATGCGAAACTCGTCCCAGCAGGGTCTCTCGCAGACGATCCTGCGTACTTTTTTGCATTAATTTTTTTCGTCTCAGCAGGGTCTGTTGCAGACGACCCTGCGTACTTTTTTGCATTAATTTTTTAGAATGCGAACGTGAAGGGGTTCTGCATGATTTCATGTTGAACATTGGCAAAACATCCCACAAATAGCTATTTCACCCCGAATAAAAGCATTGCAAGTGAGATCTATCTCACCCCGGATAAACGCAGGGTCCTCTGCGAGGGACCCTGCTTGGACATTAGCGTTGAAAGTGAAACCGATCTCCACCCCGTATAAAACGCAGGGTCCTCTACGTGAGACCCTGCTTGGACATAAGTGAAACCTATCTCACCCCGTATAAAACGCAGGGTCCTCTACGTGAGACCCTGCTTGGACATTAAAGTACTTTTAACTACCTCCCCTTAATCAGAGTAGAAGGTAAATCCTCAATCTTCTCACAACACAACTGCTCCATTACCTGTTGAAATTGAGTTTTAAACATCGCCATGGTATGGTCGCCACCTTTTTTACCTAGAGCAGAAACACCATACATAAACGGGCGGCCCATAAACGTAAACTTAGCACCACTGGCAATTGCCCTTGCAATATCAGGTCCGGTACGTATGCCGCCATCCATCATAATCGTGATTTTGTTCTTGTACTTTTCGGCAAGATGCGTTAAAGATTTAATAGAAGATTCTCCGGCATCTAACTGTCGGCCACCATGGTTTGATACAATCATCCCATCGGCACCTAAAGCAATCGCTTTTTCCGCATCCTGGTCGCTTGCTATCCCTTTTAAAATCAACTTTCCTTTCCACTGGTCTCTAATAGCAGCAACTTTGTTCATATCTACGCGTTTATCAAAAGATGCGTTCATAAACTTGCCTAATTGGGTCATGTCTAGGCTTTTGTCCATGTATTTTTTTAGCGTTGCAAATTCCGGGATGCCGTTTAACAACGTTTCTATAGACCATTGAGGCCTAATAGCGGCCTGTAAAACGTTACTTACACTCATTTTAGGTGGCATAGATAAGCCGTCTTTAATCTCGCGGTAGCGGAAACCAAAAGAAGGTACATCTACCAAAACCACTAAAACCTTACAATCAACATCCTTCAGCCTTTGGATGATATCATCTCGCATTTCAGTTTTTGCCGGATGATATAACTGAAACCAAAATTTGCTATCCGTAACTTCTGCAATTCGCTCAATGCTACTGGTAGAAACCGTACTTAAAATATAAGGAACGTTATGCTTAACAGCAGATTTTGCTAAAATTTCTGCAGCGTTTGGCCACATTAAACCTTGCAAACCAATTGGCGAAACACCAAACGGTGCATCATAACGATGACCAAATAATTCTGCACTGGTATCAACACCCGCATAATTTTTTAAGTACTGTGGCATCAGATTAACATCGTGAAAATCTGTTTCGTTTTTTAAAAGGTTTACTTCTTCATTGCATCCACCTTCAAGGTAGTTAAATGCAAATCTGGGGATACGTGTTTTTGCTTTTTTCTTTAAATCAGCAATTGACGGGTACCGCGAGTCAAATTTTAATAAATCAGAAGACATAAGTGCAATTTTGGTTTACAATAAATAAAAGTAAAAGTAATATCACAAATTGGTTAGTATTTATCATTACTTAATTGGTACTTTTAATACGTTATTAATCAACGGAAAACGGCTTAAATTCGTTTTTTGGCTTTTTTTGCTTAACAATTAGTACTTTTAGTAACACAACAGCAAATTAAATAATGCTTACAACCTACACCATTTCCAATTTTTCGCCTTTTTATAATAAAGAAGATGAGTTTTTAGTGGTGCCCTTTGGCGAGTTAAACCAACAACAAAAACTAGTTTGGCCACACAAGCACAATTACTACGAAATAGTGTGGATTAAGGAAGGAAGATCAAAACATATTATTGACGACCATACTATTGATTTGTTTTCTGATATTATCTTTTTTATGTCGCCGGGGCAGGTACACGTTTTCGAAGAATATGATTCGGTAAAAGGCGATTGTATCATGTTTACAGAGGAGTTTTTTATCCTCAATTTCACCAATAAAGAGGCGCTGCAAAAGCTTTCTTTCTTAAATAACAGTTTTAAGCTCCCTTATATAGAACTTGATAAAGAAACCAAAGAGCTGCTAACACCCGTTCTTAAGCTACTTTATACAGAATTTATGCGTACAGATTGTTCTGGCTTAGTGCTTAGTTCTTTATTGTATGTTTTTTTAAATGCCATGCAACGCAACTACGATTATCAGAAAGAAAAGCATAACGCTTTAGGGCAGGTTGCTGTTTTTGCCACCTTTAAAGAACTGGTAGGGCAATTTTTTAAAACAGAAAAAACAGTATCCTATTACGCCAAAAAATTATTTGTAACGCCGCATCAGCTCAATAAAATTGTTAAAACTATTGCTGGAAGCACCACCACAGAAATTATTCAGGAGCGAACCATGCTAGAAGCTAAACGAATGTTGGTACACACCGCTTTGCCAATTGGGCAAATTGCAGACCAGCTTGGCTTTAAAGATTTTTCTTATTTTTCGCGACAATTTAAAAAGCGGAACGGCATTACGCCAGATAAATATCGCAGCACCATGCATGATAAATATCAGCAATAGCGCAACATTACACCCACTCACAAACTATTAAAATGGAAAATGAAGCCCATTATTTAGATTTTTTAGCAGCAGCTAAACGCTTGCAACACGTAATAAAGCCTACGCCGCTTGGATACAACGAGCGGCTTTCTAAAGAATACGATTGCCATATTTATTTAAAAAGAGAAGATTTGCAGGTGGTGCGCTCCTATAAACTACGAGGCGCTTATAATATGATTAGTCAGCTAAGTAAACAACAGTTGGCTAAAGGCGTGGTATGTGCAAGCGCCGGAAACCATGCGCAAGGTTTTGCCTATTCTTGCGATAAATTAGGGATTAAAGGCGTAATATTTATGCCCGAAATAACGCCCAAACAGAAAATAAATCAAACTATTTTATTTGGGAATGGAGCCATAGAAATTATTTTGGTAGGTGATACTTTTGATGATTGTTTGAAAGAAGCCTTGGCTTACACTGCAAATAACGATAGAACATTTATCCCACCTTTTGATGATTATCGGATTATTGAAGGCCAAGGAACGGTAGGCGTTGAAATTTTGAACGATTTACCAGATGTAAATGTGATAATTGTGCCGATAGGCGGCGGCGGCTTAATAGCGGGCTTGGGTACTTATGTTAAAGCGCATAAACCCGATGTAAAAATTATTGGCGTAGAACCAGAAGGAGCCGCATCTATGGCTGCTGCGCTTAAAAATGGTGCGCCGGTTACCTTAACAAACATCAATCGTTTTATTGATGGGGCGGCAGTAAAGAGGGTAGGAGATTTAACTTACCAATTGGCAGCGCCCGTTATTGAACAAACGGTATTGATACCGGAAGGGAAGGTGTGTACCACCATTCTTAAATTGTACAACCAAGATGCGATTGTAACCGAGCCTGCTGGTGCATTAACCATCGCTGCCTTGGATAGTTGCCGGGCGGCTATCAAAAATAAAAAAGTGGTGTGTGTGGTAAGTGGTGGTAATAATGATATTGAGCGAATGCAGGAAATTAAAGAACGCTCTTTATTATATGAGGGACTAAAGCATTATTTTATAGTGAGTTTTCCGCAGCGCCCGGGTGCGCTAAAATTATTTGTTAACGAAGTTTTAGGTCCGTATGATGATATTACCCGCTTTGAATTTATTAAAAAAACACAACGCGAAAGCGGGCCTGCTTTGGTAGGTGTAGAGCTGCAAAACAAAAGTGATTACCAGTTTTTATTAGAGCGTTTAAAGGCCAATCATTTTGATTTTAAAGAAGTTAACCATGACCAAACACTTTTTGAATACCTGGTTTAAGAGCAAGCTTAGCAGCCTAAATTTGATTATACTACCACAACAAAGCACACAAACGAGAACATAAGGCGCTAAATTCACAATTTATTGTATATTTATTTCCTGATGAATCACGTTAAAAAGCATTAATTACATTTTAAAATTTCAATAAAAAAGAACAGCAGTTTATGATTATAGAACCAAGAATGAGGGGCTTTATTTGCTTAACCTCGCAACCCAAAGGATGTGAAGCCAATGTAATAAGTCAGATTGACTATGTTAAATCAAAAGGCGACATTGACGGTCCAAAAAATGTTTTGGTTATTGGCGCTTCTACAGGTTTTGGTTTAGCGTCAAGAATTACCAGTGCTTTCGGTTCTGGCGCAGCAACAGTGGGTGTTTTTTTCGAAAAGCCACCGCAGCCCGGTAAAACAGCATCGCCGGGTTGGTACAACAGTGTTGCTTTTCATCAGCAGGCAAAAAAAGCAGGTTTATACGCCAAAAGTATCAACGGAGATGCTTTCTCAGACGAGGTAAAGAGCCAGGCCATTGAACTTATTAAAAGCGATTTAGGCAAAATAGATTTAGTGATTTACAGTTTAGCTTCGCCGCTAAGAAAGCACCCAAAAACAGAAGTGGTGCATCGTTCAACGCTAAAGCCAATCGGCCAAACGTACACCAACAAAACGGTTGATTTTCATACAGGTATAGTTACGGATGTTTCTATAGCGCCGAGTACAGATGAAGAAATTGAAAACACGGTTAAAGTAATGGGTGGCGAAGATTGGGAAATGTGGATGGATGCACTAAGTGAAGCCGGTGTATTGGCCGATGGCGCCATGACAGTTGCTTACTCTTACATTGGACCTGCTTTAACAGAACCAGTTTATAGAAAAGGAACCATTGGTAAGGCGAAAGACCATTTAGAGGCAACCGCTTTTAAAATTGCCGAAAACCTAAAAAGCAAAGATGTAAAAGCTTATGTTTCAGTAAATAAAGCGTTGGTTACGCAGGCGAGTTCTGCAATACCTGTTATTCCATTGTACATTTCTTTACTTTATAAGGTGATGAAAGCAAAAGGAATCCACGAAGGCTGTATCGAGCAGATTCAGCGTTTATTTAGCGAAAGGTTATACACCGGCAAAGCCATCCCGACTGATGAAAAAGGAAGAATTAGGGTAGATGATTGGGAAATGCGAGCAGATGTGCAGGCTGAGGTTGCTAAATTATGGGAACAAGCCACCACTGAAAACTTATCGCAAATTGGCGATTTACCGGGTTATAAATCTGATTTTATGCACCTATTTGGTTTTGATTTTGAAGGCGTAGATTACAGTGCTGATGTAAACGAAATGGTAGAATCAGACGAAATTCAATAAGTTAAAAATTTCTGCTTTTTGCCCTGATGGCAGCATTTACGCAAGGCTCTCGAAAGAGGGCCTTGTTTTGTTTTAAGCGCTATTTAAACTCCTTTATAAATGGCTTTAATAAAACCTAAAACTCGCGTTACTTAGCCTGTTAAAAAATGTTAAAAATCTTTGAAAGCCGTTAATTCCTTATTTATTTTGACTTGTCGTTTAAAATCACCTGTTAAACGAGCGATTCTGTTAACGATCATTTAAATTTTTTTTTAAGATTATGTTAAAAACATCACTTTCTTCGGTTTTCTCAAGGAAAACGCTGGCTTTGCCAATTTTAATATTTTTTTGTTCGGCTCATTTAGCATTTGCTCAAAAAAATAGTGCTGTTGTTGATAATGGCTCTAGTTTTACTGCTAAGTTGATGAATCTTGAGGCCGCCAGAAACGAAACTTTTCGCTATTCGGCAAGCTTACACAACGCTAAAAACAAAGCCGTAGTTTATGATTTTGTAGCTGGCTTTATGCCGGGTTGGATGGTAAGCTACAAGGTAGATGGCAATCAGGTTACCTCTTTAAGTGTAGATGCAGGCGCTACCCGAGATGTAGCGATAGAAATTACCGCCGCTATGGATGCCTCGCCAAAAAAATACTTAATCCCCATAAAAGCGGTTTCAAAAACTGATACGCTGGTACTCAACCTAGAAGCAGTAGTAAAGGGCGCTTATGCTTTAACCTTTAGCAGCCCAAGCGGAAAATTAAATGAAGAAGTTAGCGCCGGAAGTACAGATAAAATTAGTTTAGAGGCTACCAATACTGGTACACTGCCTTTAGAAAGTTTAAACTTCACATCGCAACTACCAACCGGGTGGGAATGTGTTTTTGAACCATCCACGGTGCAAAAACTGGAGCCCGGTAAATCGGTAACAATAACCGCAAACTTAAAGGTGCCTGATAAAACCATTGCTGGTGATTATGCGGCTACATTTACCGCTAACAATAGCAGCGCAAACGTATCAACTGCTTTCCGTATGCAAGTTAAAGCCTCTTTATTGTCTGGTTGGATTGGAATTTTGGTGATACTGCTGGCCATCGGAATCGTTTATTACCTCATCAAAAAATACGGAAGAAGATAGTTTTTTGTGTGATAAAAGCGATAAAATGGACAACATTATAGCATTACACCAGCTAAGTAAAAAATACGGTGATAAAATTGCGGTAGATAAGCTTAATCTGGAGATACAAAAAGGCGAAATTTTTGGTTTGCTGGGACCAAACGGAGCAGGCAAAACCACCACTATTTTGATGATGCTGGGACTTACCGAACCCGATAGCGGAACGGCCACAGTCTGCGGTTTTAATGCCACCAATAACCCCATTAAAGTAAAGCGAAAGGTGGGATACATGCCTGATAGTGTTGGTTTTTACGATAGCCTAACCGCATTAGAAAATCTGGAATACATTGGCAGATTAAACCAAATAGCAGAAAATGAGCTTAAAACCCGTACTGTTGAGGTGTTAGAAACAGTAGGATTAAGCCACGCTATAAACCTAAAAACAGGCGCTTTCTCTCGCGGGATGAAACAACGCCTCGGGCTTGCCGATGTGTTGATTAAAAAGCCAGAAGTAATTATTTTGGATGAACCAACTTTGGGAATAGACCCCAGCGGCGTTCGCGAATTTTTAGCGCTCATTAAAAAACTAAGCCGAGAGCAAGGACTTTCTGTTTTGCTGTCATCGCATCATTTGCATCATGTGCAACAGGTTTGCGATAGGGTAGGCATTTTTGTGCATGGAAAATTATTGGTACAGGGCGATATCGAAAGCCTTTCAAAGCAGCTGTTTTCGGGGCAGGATTTTGTAACCTCCGTAACATTTGATGAGCATTTTAGCGGGGTTTTTCCGCATGAAAACGCGTTTTTGCAATTAGAGGGCATAAAAAGCATTACTCACAAAAACACGGCTATTGAATTTTCATGCGACAGAAACATCACCCCTTCTATAGTTCGTTTACTGGTCGAAAAAGGCTATCACATTCAATCCGTCAGCCAAAAAAACTACGGCTTAGAAGAGATTTATCAAAAATATTTTGAAAACAGTTTAAAAGAAAATACAGTCCATGAAAAATCGGGAAATATCTTTAAAAGGTCTTTTTTTTCAGGCACCAGTAAATCAAAATAGCGTGGCAAAATCAAACAACAAAAACTCTTTTTGGATAATGGTAAGTAAAGAAATTGCCGACCATATCCACAGCTGGCGCTTTGTAGTGTTGATTGCTTTAGTGATACTTACTTTTATAGCATCTTTGTATGCTTCGGTAGGTAATTTAAGCGCCACCTTAGCCAATACAAACGACCCGGATCACAATTTTTTGTATCTGAAATTACTTACCGCAACAGATAATACCATTCCACCATTTCATGTTCTGTTGAGTTTTCTTGCGCCGTTATTAGGTATCGGTTTAGGTTTTGATGCCGTTAATTCTGAACAAAACAATGGCACTTTATCCAGATTGATGGCGCAACCTGTTTTTCGGGATAACCTGTTGTTAGCTAAATTTACATCCGCACTTATATTAATCGGCTCGTTGTTTATCGTATTGGTTTTACTGATGCTAGGCGGCGGATTGTTATGGACAGGCGTAAGGATCGAACCTCAGGAATTGTTAAGAATTACAACATTTACCGCAATAAGTATTGTGTATGTGGCTTTTTGGTTGAGCTTGGCTATTCTACTTTCGATTTTATTTAAGCAAGCGGCTACTTCGGCACTTACCGCTATTGGTTTTTGGTTGTTTTTTACCATATTTTACCAAATACTGGTTACCGTATTGGTTAAAGCATTTTTGCCAAATCCGTCTTACCTTTCCTCGCAGGAAGTAGCAGGTTATAACGATTTGATACTCAATATTCTTCGCGTTTCGCCCAACCAACTTTATACAGATGCGGCTACCTCGTTGCTAATGCCATCAGTAAGAAGTCTTGGTCCCTTAAGTATGGAACAAATGGCAGGCGCTATACCATCGCCGCTGCCATTCAGAGAAAGCCTTTTAATTGTGTGGTCGCAGGTAAGCGGCTTGTTGGCAGCAACAATTGTTTGCTTTGCGCTTTCTTATTACCTATTTATGCGCCGCGAAATCAGAAGTTAACCGCGATAAATCTACATTATGGATTGTTAAACAAAATCAAGCCACAAGCTATCGGTATCATAATCTTCAATTACACTTACCGTATTTTTGAAATGGAAAGCCGAAATTAAGCCGCCGATTTCTTGTTTAACCATTACGATGCAATTTTCAACCAAGTCTTTTCTAAAGCCATTTTTTTCCAATTCTAATACATAAGCAATGCAAACAATTCTGGCAATAATTTTCCCTAAATCAACCAGTTTGCGCTGAGCAAGGTTGGCATCTGGCGAAAAATTTAAGTCCTTTTTAAAGTGCGGAGCAGCCTGGCGGGTTAAGTCAAAATCTGCCAGGTAATCGTAAAGTGAGGGTTGCTTCTGCTTTTTCATAGCTCTTAATACCATATCGGCTATTTGCCCGTAAAGCATCTCATTTGAACCTTCAAAAATCTGAAATGGGCGGCTATCCATAATTCCGCGACCACCAATGTGCGTGGTTTTGTAACCCTTAGATCCAGATAATTGAACCAATAACTGCGCAGACTCTTGCATTAAATCTGTAACAACAGCTTTCATGGTGTTTGCCTGAATGCCTTCTGAAGCTAAATTGTAAGCAATTCCGCTAATGCTGCTGCTTTTAGCACACATTGCAGATGCAATAGTAAAGGCAGTTTGTATGCGGGCTAGCTGAAACTGTACGCCATCTAAAGCTAATAAATTTCCAGATCCAACTATGCGGTTTTTGCAGTGCGAAACAGCTTCGTCAAGCATCCGCTTAATAAATCCCATTCCCATTCCAGGAAACTGCAACCTGCTTCTGTGCAAAATATCCAACATCATTTTAATGCCGGTACTTTCTGGTTGTAGTTTAAAATTGCTGGGTACTTCAACATCTACCGTATTTAAGCCGTAAGGGATAAGGTAAAGTCCTGGGTTATCAAACAATTCTTCAACAATAATTTTTTGTTTGTCTTGCCTTACATCGCAGATAAAAAAATCAATATCCCTTGCTAGTTCTCCGCCCGAGAGTTCTTTACGCGATGCTATCAACCAATAATCGGCCATGCCTGTTAAACCTTGCCAATGTTTTTGACCTTTAATGGTAAAGCTGTTTTCTAATTCGCGATAAGCAGTTTTCATATTTAGCGCATCACTACCGTAATTAGGTTCGGTAATCATTAGGCCGCCCATATTTGCTTCTTTTAAAAAGCGATTAAAAATCTCGTGTTTAACCGAATTGTCGGCGTATTTTGCAACTGGCTCTAAAAATAAAGCGATGTTGATACCAAAGGTTAATGAAAGCGAAAGCGATTCGTAAGATGCGGCAGATAAAATCCCTAAACATTCTTTTACCACACAACCACGACCGCCAAATTCAGCCGGGATAGCTACAGACAATGGGTTTTTAGCCATTATTCCGCTCAAAATTTCTGGCGGTAATCCACGCTCTAAACTTAGTTGGTTAATATCTGCCTGGTCATGAAAAAGATGCCTTAAAGTTTTTTTGAAATCTTGCAGAAACTCTGGATACGCTTGTGTAGTTAGGCTCATAAAAATTAGTTGATAGGGTAGTACATTACTTAAACAGAAATTGAATACATTTTAGAAGTGTTTTTTAAAAATAGTTAACCGGTTCATGACCACTAAACAGAAAAAGTTTAGCGTTATACAGAATTTGATTTGCAATCTACCATAATTTTTTACTTGTATTTGTATAGGATGATAACAGCCTATCTGTGCTAACCAAAAAACACTGCTTATGTTTTAAAATTCAAATTTATAAAAATAAAAGTACGATGATACTTTTATATAAAAATTAAGCAACATTTTAAGCTGTTTTTATTTGCAGCCTAGCGGCTAAGCCGCAGTATTATTAGCAGCTATTAAATGGCATTGGTTTTGCCATTCAGATGCCTGTTCCTAAAAAGCATTACTTAATAAAAAGCAAGGAGCAAAGTGGAGTGATATGCCTAAACCTAAAAAAATTCGTATTGCACTTATTGGCGGTGGACCGGGTGCGCTTTTTATGTACAAAAGATTGGTTGAAAGTGATGAGCAGTTTGATGTTCATATTTTTGAGCGCAAAAAGCAATTGGGTGCAGGGATGCCGTATAGCGATGCCGGAGCCTGTGAAGAACACATCACCAACGTTTCGGATAACGAAATCCCTACTATTGTTAGCCATATTGAGGAGTGGGTAAAAGCCGAGCCGGCTGTTGCTTTAAATTTTAAAGTGACGCCTCAAAATTTTAACGAGTTTAAGGTACTTCCGCGTTTACTATTTGGACAGTATTTAAGTAAGCAATTTCAGCTTTTAGTGGCGCAAGCGCAGCAAAAATCAATAGCTACAACTTTACACCTTGGCGTTGAAGTAGTAGATTTATTGCATAAAAAAGAGGACTGTAAAGTTTGGGTAGTTACTAAAAGCAAAAAGCTGGAATTTGACGTGGTGGTGCTTTGTATTGGGCATTTGTGGCCGCGTAAATGGGAAGGTGAATTTGCAGGCGTTTATGATTCGCCCTACCCGCCCAAAAAATTAAAGCTAAAATTAAATCATGCTGTTGCTTTACGTGGTGCTTCTTTAACCGCCATAGATGCGGTAAAAACCTTAGCCCGAAGCAATGGGTATTTTAAAAAAACAGATAGCGGGAAATACATTTACCAACTATTGCCGGGCAGCCAAAAATTTAAGCTCATTTTGCACTCAAGAAGCGGACTTTTACCCGCAGTAAGGTTTCACCTAGAAGACTCGCACCTGCGTAACAATTCTTTATTAAGCAAAGAAGAAATTGCCGCTCATATTAAAGCTAACGGCGGCTTTTTATCGCTTGATTACGTTTTTGAACATGATTTTAAGCGCTTATTTTTAGAAAAGGAACCCGAATTTTATAAAGCCATTAAACAGCTAAGCATGGAAGAATTTGTGGATTACGCTATGGCTTTGCGGGAGAAAATAGATGCTTTTACTTTGCTTAAAGCCGAGTATGCCGAGGCAGAAAAATCTATAAAGCGTAAAGAATCTATTTATTGGAAAGAACTGCTAGGCGTGTTGAGCTTTGCCATGAACCAGCCTGCAAAACATTTTTCTGCGGAGGACATGTTGCGTTTGAAAAAGACTTTAATGCCGCTGATTTCTTTGGTGATTGCCTACGTCCCGCAGAGTTCTTGCGATGATTTAATGGCCTTGCATGATGCCGGGGTTTTAGAAATTGTTGCGGTTGGGGATGATAGTGAAGTGATTCCGCAAGAAAACGGAGGCGTTATTTACCGCTACAAGGATGAAAGCGGAGAGGAGCAAAACGTTAGCTATGAAACTTTTATTGATTGCGTTGGGCAGGTGGCACTTTCTTACGAAGATTTTCCGTTTAAAAGTTTTTTGGAAAATAAAACGGTGAGTCAGGCGCTTATCAAATTTAAATCTGCTGCGGAGGGCGCAAATTATCTCGCGAAAAATCCGGATAAGGTAATTGCAACTAAAAATGAGTATTATTTAAAAGTTTCTGGAGTTACCATAAATGATAATTTTCAGATTATAGATGAAGAAGGAGCAAGCAATAACGAGGTTTATATCATGGCCGTTCCGTACATCAGCGGTTACAATCCCGATTATTCGGGATTAGATTTTTGCGAATCGGCAAGTCAGAAAATTGTTGATGATATTTTGGGAAGGATAAAGTGATTGTGCTTAACAACTACGGCTGATTGGAAAAAATGTTAACAGCTTTTTATAGTTTATCTTAAGCTAAAAACACTTCTGCAGGAATTCCCAGCTTTTGATGCAAAAGTTTAGCGATTTTGAGCGTTAATGGTTTTTTGCCACTTAACAATGCAGAAACATAGCTTTTGCTTCCTATCCAATCTGTTAAGTCTTTATTTTTCAATCCCAAATCTTCCATTTTTTGTTTCACTGCTAAAAGCGGATTTGGCTTTGGGATTGGAAAATGAATATCCTCGTATTGTTTAATTAACAACAAGGCAACTTGCAAATTCTCGCCTATTTTACTCTCAGGAGAAACCATTAAATCAAACTGCTCATCAACCCAGTTTAAAAGAGTTTGATATTCTTCTTCAGTTTTTAAGATATGTAGATTCATCGTTAATTTTTAAATTTTATGGTTGTTACATCAATTTTGTCGTATTCTTTATGTGTGCCGAACCATTTTATCTGAATGACTTTATAAACAAAAACAATTCTGATAACTAACCGATAATGGTTTCCCATTATGTTAATCACTACTCTATCGTCAGCAACTATGCTTGCACTTTTGTGTATCGCTTTTAATTCTTGAAAATTCTTAAACTCCGCATTTAAAAACTCGTAATACCATTCGAACAGTGCGCCTTTAGCTTTTGGATACTCTTGCGAATATGCGAGTAACGTTTTTCGATTAATGATGTTAAACATTTAAAGTTTACCTATAGTGAACAAAGGTAAAAGTTTTCTATTAGAAAACAAATTTTAAAAATTTCAAATCCAATTTTGGAGTTTATATTTCAAAAAACAACTTCTACCTAAAATTCCTAGATGTATCAAAAATCTCCCCTTCATCAATCTTATTACTACTAACCTGCTTTAGCAACCTCGTCAAATCGAAACAACGTTCGGCAACAATGTGAATCACTTCCCGTTCTTTTTGCAGTTTACCTTCAACCATTAACAGTTTGGCACTGATAACTTCTTTGCGATATTCGTTAAACTTGCTTTCCCAAACCACAATATTAGCGCTGCCGGTTTCGTCTTCAATCGTAACAAAACAAACGCCTTTTGCGGTTCCCGGTCTTTGCCGGATGAGCACTAAACCCGCCACTTTTACTTTAGCGCCGTTAGCTAAAGTTTTTAACTGCTCATTGGTGGTTACTTGCAAAGCATTTAATTGCGGACGTAGAAAATTTAAAGGATGCCCTTTTAAGGATAAAGAAGTGCTGGCATAATCATGTAAAACATGTTCACTTGCAGGCATTAGCGGCAAAGCAATTTGTGCTTCTTGTTTACTTTCTGATGGTTGCCCTTGAAATAAAGCAATGGGGTTATCCGCCAAAGCAGCAACGTCCCATAAAGCTTGCCTGCGGTCCAAACCGATAGACCGGAAAGCGTCCGCATCAGCTAATTTCTCTAAAGAAGCCAAAGAAATCCCAATGTTTAATAGCTCGTTAAGGTTTTGGTAGGGCTGCTTTCTTCGGCTAATCAACAGTTCCATTTCTGCTATCCGTAAACCAGTAATTTGCCTAAAACCTATCCGTAAAGATTTCCAACTGCCAACTTTTTCTTCCAATGTATAATCCCAAAAAGAATAATTGATATCTGCCGCCCTAACTTCTACACCATGCTTTTTGGCATCCATTACCAATTGCGCAGGCTGGTAAAAACCCATAGGCAAACTGTTTAAAATAGCGCAAGCAAAAACATCCGGATAATGGCATTTTATCCAAGACGAAACGTAAACCAAAAGTGCAAAACTGGCGGCATGGCTTTCCGGGAAACCGTAACCTCCAAAACCTTCAATCTGTTTAAAAACACGATGTGCAAATTCCTCTTTGTAGCCTTTTTTCATCATTCCGGCAACCATTTTTTCGCGGAAAGCCGTTACTTTTCCATGCGCTTTAAAAGTTGCCATGCTTCTGCGGAGTTCATCAGCTTCGGCAGGTGTAAACCCGGCAGCTACAATGGAAATTTCCATCGCCTGTTCTTGAAAAAGCGGAACGCCGTTGGTACGGGATAGTATTTCTTTTAACTCTTCAGACGGATATTCTATCACATCTATCCCATTTCTACGACGTAAATAAGGATGCACCATGTCGCCCTGAATTGGCCCCGGACGCACAATAGCAACTTGAATGACTAAATCGTAAAATACTTTTGGGCGTAAGCGAGGCAACATCGACATTTGCGCCCTGCTTTCAATCTGGAAAACGCCAACCGTATCGGCCACGCTAATCATATCATAAACTAATGGGTCATCCTGCGGAACGTTTGCCAAAGTTAAATCTCGCTGATAATGATTTTTTGCCAAATCAAAAGCTTTACGGATGCAAGTGAGCATCCCCAAAGCCAAAACATCCACTTTTATAAAGCCTAGAGCCTCAATATCATCTTTATTCCACTCAATGCAAGTGCGGTCTTCCATTCTTGCATTCATGATAGGGCAGAGGTCCGAAAGTTTGTTTTGCGTAATCACAAAACCGCCTGTATGTTGCCCTAACTGCCTCGGAAAGCCCATTAATTGCCGGGTAAGTTCTAAAGTTTTTTTAAGATGCGGGTCTTTTACATTTAAGCCTTGCTCTTGTACATCTAAATTATCCAGCCATTCAGCTGATGGTCGCCAAACACCCGCAGAAAGATTTTGAATGGTATCTACAGAAAGCCCCATCACTTTGCCCACATCTCTAATTGCCCCTTTATAACGTTCTTGCGTTACGGTGGCCACTATGGCAGCCCGTTCTCGGCCGTATTTTTCATAAATATATTGGATGACTTCCTCCCGGCGTTCATGTTCAAAATCCACGTCGATATCTGGCGGTTCATTTCTGGCATCCGACATAAATCGGGCGAAAAGCAATTTGATTTTTGTGGGGTCAACCGAGGTAATCCCCAAACAATAACATACCACAGAATTGGCTGCCGAACCTCTGCCTTGGCACAAAATATCTCTGCTCCTTGCAAAACGCACCAAATCATGAACGGTTAAAAGGTAGCTGGCTAAATTATTTTTAGCAACGAAAGCCAATTCCTCTTTAATCTGCTTGTCAATTTTTTCTGGGATGTTTTCCCCAAAGCGTTCATGAGCGCCTATCCAGGTTAAATGAACCAACTCTTGCTGTGGCGTACGGCCTTCGGTTGTTAATTCTTCCGGATATACGTATTTTAATTCATCTAATGAAAAATTACAGGCATCAACAATTTTTGCGCATTGGCAATGGCTTGCGGATATTGCCGAAACAGGCGGAGCATCTCTTGAACGGGTTTTAAATAGCGTTCGGCATTTGCATGGAGCTTAAAGCCTGCTTCGGTAATGGTGCATTTTTCACGGATGCAAGTTAAAATGTCCTGTAATTCTCTTCGTTGCGGTTGGTGGTAATGCACATCATTGGCGGCCACTAGCGGAATATCTAATTCCTCGGATAATTGCCAAAGCCGATGCCATCTTTTTTGGTCATCGCCCTGATAGCTTCTTGCCATTGATAAATACAAATTAGGCGAAAGATGTTGCTGATAGGCCTTTAAATCGGCTAAAAAATCATTCGGGAAATTGAAGCTGGTATCTAAATGGTTGGGTGGGATAATAACGAACAAAATCCCTTCGGCATGCTCAAAAACATCCTGACGGTATAAAAAGCATTTGCCTTTTTCTGCCCTTAAATTTCCTTTAGAAAGCAAAGCCGATAATCGACTGTAAGCGCTCACGTTGGTTGGATAAGCCAGAAAACTTGGGCCGTCCAGCAAATCTAAGCGGCAAGCCGGAATAAAGCCAATTCCATGTTTTTTTGCCGCGACATGTGCTCTCACAATTCCCGCTAAAGTATTTCTATCCGTAATCGCGATTTTTTGATAACCCAGAATAGCGGCTTGTTCCACCAGTTCTTGAGGGTGGGAGGCGCCTCTTAAAAAGCTGAAGTTGCTGGTTATATGTAATTCTGAGTAGTTCACTTTGTTTTTATCAATATCTTTTATTCTTGTTTAATGGCAATTTGGCCTTTTTTGTTCATAGCTTGCCTGCCCTCATGCCGGGCAAAGGGCAGTTACTTTTTTCATTTTTATTTTATTTTACTCGTTAGGCATTCAAGCATGCTTCGCAGGTTTTTCCGCAAAAAAAGTAACCAAAAAAACTCTCGCCTGCGCCCTTTGCTAGGGAAGGGAGTGCTTTTACTTCTTTCATCGGTACCGCAAAGGCCAAGGGCGAATTTTTCGCTTTACTTTGGTCTTTGCTTTTGCTATGTGGTCGCTTCCATTCTCCCATTCCGTCATGTCGAACGATAGAGAGACATGACGGAATGGGTAAGAGTTTCAATTTTATTACAGTTTTATTTGTCCTTGTTTAATGACGATTTGACTTTTACGCTCATTGCTTTCCTGCCCTCATGCCGGGCAGTGGCATTTACTTTTTTCATTTTTATTTTATTTTACTCGTTAGGCATTCAAGCATGCTTCGCAGGTTTTTCCGCAAAAAAGTAAACAAAAAACTCTCGCCTGCGCCCTTTGCTAGGAAGGGAGTGCTTTTACTTCTTTCATCGGTACCGCAAAGGCCAAGGGCGAATTTTTCGCTTTACTTTGGTCTTTGCTTTTGCTATGTGGGCGCTTCCATTCTCCCATTCCGTCATGTCGAACGATAGAGAGACATGACGGAATGGGTAAGAGTTTCAATTTTATTACAGTTTTATTTGTCCTTGTTTAATGACGATTTGACTTTTACGCTCATTGCTTGCCTGCCCTCATGCCGGGCAAAGGGCAGTTACTTTTTTCATTTTTATTTTATTTTACTCGTTAGGCATTCAAGCTTGTGCTTTAGCTTGATGGGATGGGAAATGTTGATTTTTTCATATTTTAAAGACAGCTCTGATTTTTCAAGTACTTATAAGTTTCTCGAATAAAAAGCCTGATAACATTTCCTCATTTCACTTGTTATTAAATAATATTCTGAAATAAATCCCAACTATATTTCCAATTTCTTCTCCGTTTCAGCAAACGCACTAACCTAACTTAACCGTTAATTCGGCCTTGGCCTTTGCGGCAACGAATAACAGAAATTAACGCACACCCTTTGTAGCAAAGGGCGCAGGCGAGAGTTTTTTTGGTTACTTTTTTTGCGGAAAAAAAAGTAACTGCCCTTTGCCCGGCATGAGGGCAGGCAAGCCCAGAGCGCAAAGGCAAAATATTACGCTTAAAAAAGAAATTACTATTAAGCAAAAAAACCATGCACAAACCACTCCGCCTTCTGATTCTCCTGATAATGCCCCGAACGAAAAAGCCAATAACGTTTCCCCTTTTCATCCTCCACTAAATAATAATCCCGATGCTCTCCACTTTCAATCCAC
>DASVGY010000046.1:0-23222 GCA_036379295.1 Pelobium sp. | reverse complement strand
AAACGGATACAGGTTTCCAGCCTTATTTGAAGCATTATCTTTTGTAAATAACGGAAACGTAAGACGTGTTGGAGGCTTGTCTTACATTAATAACGGTTTAAATTATTTGGATAATTCATACACTTTAGCGTCAAGCGATGTTTTTAATGCTGCTTTAAACACTGATGTAGCCAAAGGGTTAACACCGCAACAGGCTGCTTTGAAAAACCGGGATTTATTACAGGTAACTAACCTGTCTGCCACCAGGCCAGAGCGCATCAACTCTTTAGAAGCAGGTTATAAAAGTGTATTGCTTGATAATAAATTAGTGGTAGATGTAGATGCTTACTTAAACCAATATGATGGTTTTTTGGGTCAGGTAGAAGTTTCTGTTCCTTATACTACAGGTTTTGGTCAACAAGTGAAAGTTGGATCTGATGAAGCAGTTTACGCCATGATCAGGGCAAATCGCGACAAGCAACAAACCAGGTACCGCGTTTATACCAATGCCAAAAACAAATACAATAATTACGGTTCTTCTTTGGGCTTAACTTATAATTTTTATCAAAAATACACCCTTGCCGGGAGCGTAAGTTACAATGCCATATCAAAAAATAAGCAGGCAGATGTTTTTGTAACGGGCTTTAATACGCCAAATTGGGCTACAAACCTATCTTTTGGAAACAGAGAAATTGCGAAAAATCTAGGGTTTAATGTTGTTTGGAAATGTCAGGATGCCTTCTTGTGGGAAAGTCCATTGGTTAACGGCGAGGTGAAAGCTTTCGATACGTTTGATGCACAGGTTACTTATAAAGTACCTCAGGCAAGAGCAAATATTAAAGCCGGTGGCACCAACATCTTCAATAAAAAATATGTGCAATATGCCGGCGGACCCACCTTGGGCGCTTTGTTTTATGTAGCTATTACGTTTGATGGCTTGTTGAATTAAATTTTTTTTAACACAAGGCGAGGTTTTAGAAAAGAGAAACTTGCCTTTTTTAAGCTCCTTCACCGATAGGATGATTGGTCCGCCGGTATCACTTTTAAAACCTAAATTTTAAAAGTTGTTTGCTACGAGAGCGATTGGAAGTAAAAAGCAGCTACTAAAACTTGCTTTAATTTTCTTCCGGCTTGTCATAATAAATCGTAAAATAATATTCGTTTAAAAAAGAATAAGATTATCCTTAAACAAAACTTAGGGTATAGATGTTTAAATTGCAAGCATTACACATTTGCCAAACATTTTAAACAAAAAAATTAAAAAATTTAGCGCAATTTTTGATGATTGTTGATATTAAGAAAATAAATATGGAAGATTTAAAAAAAGCATACATAGCGGGCGGCTGTTTTTGGGGAATGGAGGATTTATTTCGTACCCGACCCGGAATTGTGGATACAGAAGTAGGTTATATTGGAGGCGAAAATGACAATCCAACTTACCGGAACCACCCAGGCCACGCCGAAGGAATTGAATTAACTTACGACCCTAAAAAAACAAGTTTTAGGGAGATTTTAGATTATTTTTTCAGAATACACAATCCCTCCACTGTTAACCGACAAGGGAACGATATCGGTTCTAGCTATCGTTCTGCGATTTTTATACAAAATGATGAAGAAAAAAAGATGGCCGAGGAGATGATTGAGATAGTTGATAACTCTGGACGTTGGGAAGGTAAGGTAGTAACCACCTTAGAGCCTTTTGTAAAATTTTGGCCAGCAGAACCAGAGCATCAAGATTATTTAGACAGAATCCCGAATGGATACACCTGTCATTTTGAACGGTTTGGAACGTTTTTGTAAGTTGTTTCTTAATTTTTAAGCCTTCTTTTTGGGGGCTTTAATTTCTTCAAATTCTTAAAGCCTGTTTAAAATTCATCTAATAATTTGTTTATGCTTCTTTTCGGCTACAACTGCGTTAAGTTTTTCGAGATAGCTTCCTTCTATCTCTACAAAATTTGCCTTGTTTCGCTCAAAAATAATCTATAAACATTCATACAATACAAATTTAAACGGGCTCGTAGTTTTTACTGGCATGAATCGTGTTTTTATTAATTACAGATAAAGAGCGAATCTTTTTACGCATGTTTTTGATAATCACACTATTCATAGTCCGATTTATGCCTACACCAAACCTGCCGTCGCAAATTGATGCTGATACCAATCTTTTGCAGTTTGCCCAAAACAAAAAAATACCAAAAGTGATTGAGCGCAGTGTGTTAATTGCACTCTCGCATTACCCCGAATTACAAGAAACATCTATTGAGTTTGTGTTTAAAAAAGACATTAAAAAATCTGTTATGCAAGCCCAGCCTAAGATTGTTACCTTGGTAGCAAAAAAAGAGAATCGAGCGTATCAAATTAATATCAGTGCTATGTTTAAACTAACACACTCGGCAACCCCAATTCATCAGTTACCCCAAAATATATTAATAGGGTGGGTGGGGCATGAGCTTGGGCATGTAATGGACTATAAATCCAGAAATTTATTCTCTTTGGCGCAGTTTGGTTTGGGTTATCTGCTCTCCAAAAAATACCTACAAAAGGCAGAACGTGTTGCAGATAGCTATGCCGTAAACCACGGTTTAGGTTTCTACATCATCGAAACTAAAAGGTTTATCCTTGATCAATCAGATTTACCACAAAAATATAAAGATAAAATTAAGAGGCTTTACCTTTCGCCTGATGATATTGTGGAACAGGTAAGGCTATTTGAACAAAATAAGTAAAACACTAAGTTAGTTATTAAATTTTACGCTCTTATGGATGATATCGCAGACAACATCATCGAGTTCATTCACAGATTTTTTTAATAAATCGAATAGCATGGTTTTCTCTTCGGGAAGGTCCTCACTTTCAATCAGGCTTAATAAGGATTTAATATTTGCAACAGGTTTTCTAACCAGATGTGATTGCTCCCATGCAATTTGATTGAGCACTCTGTTTTTTTCTAAAATTTCATCAATATATTTTCTTTGCTGAGTAACGTCTTTCACATTTTCTGCTATGCCTACAATCTCCGAATCATTATTGTACACTGGGAAAAACGTAAATAACCACCATTTTTCATCATGAAACTTTTCTAAAGAAATTTGTTCACCATTTAACGTTCTTGAATAGTAAGCTAAAAATTCGCTTTGGCTTTCTGATGTCATGTAATTTAACACCTTAGTTCCAATTTCAGCTTCAAATCCAAAAATTGATTTTCCGAGGTGATTAGCTAAATTGTTTTTGTAGAGAACGCGTAAATCTTTATCAATAAACGTACATCCGTCCGAGGTGCTATCATACAAAGATCTAAGTATAGTTTCTGATCTGTAAAGCGCTTCTTCTGCTAATTTGCGTTCGGTTATATCTACGTTAGTCAATGTAACGCCGATAATGTTTTTATCAGGATCATAAGTTGGATAATAAGCAATTTTAGCCCACGTTTGCCTATCGTTATAAAAAAATTGCTTTTCAAACTTAATAACCTGCCCTTTCAACGCTTTTTCCACGTTATTTTTAAAATCGACTTTATGTTCTTCAAGCATATAATCAAGTAAGGAAGTATTAGTTTTGATCAGTTTCCCAAAATTTGCCAGCGTAGTTTCGATAGCCCACCTATTAGCAGATATAATCTTATAGTCCTTATCAATTAGGATATTAATGTTGTTCATACTATCTAAAACCGCCGAAAGGATATTGTTGGTTTCTGATAGTTGATTTGCCTGTTTTTTTTCTTTAGTGATATCTCTAAAGAAAATTGTAACTCCTTCTTTAGATGGGTAAGTGGTTATACTATACCAGCTTTGCGTACAATCCCAATACTCAGCAAACTGTATCGATCTTTTTTCTTTGATGGATTGACTAACATGCTTTACAAGCGCTAGCTTATCTCTTGTTTTAAAAAACTCGTTAAAATTTTCACCATTTACTTCTCCAAATTTGATGTTTAAAATTCTTTCTGCAGAAGAATTTATTTTTAGAAAACAAGAATCGGTTCCAAGCCAAATTACACCATCACTAATTTCTTCTATTAACCTATCAATTTTTGCACTGTATAAAACAGAGTCTTTTTTTAATTGTGTAAACTCTGTTATATCATGCCCGATACAAAGGATACCTTTTCTATCACTTGAGGGGTCGGTGATTAAACTAAACTCCCACGATGTCCAGTGGTAAGCATTAGGTTCTGCGCTTGGTTTACGAATTTTTACAGGAAACGATTGGCCAGGATGAAGTATGCACTGGTAAGAAACTTGTTTACAGATGTCTACATCTTCCGGATGAACCGAATTGCTAAATGGCTTGCAAATTACATCGCTTAACAATAAGTTATATCGTCTGCTAAACTTATCATTAATATACTGGTAATTCGCCTCTAGGTCAACCACCAACACATAATATTCGGAAGAGTTACGTAAATAGTTCGGAATTAAGTCTTCCATATTTTAGATAATGTTTTAGTATAGTTAGGGAATATTCAAAAAAAATTGGAATCCGCTCATTACAGGTTTAGCCTACTTCATAGATTATTAACCAAAGGTAATAATATTAATTAGTACAACATTAATTGTATCAGACTACTGCGTTAATCTGTCGGATAAACCGTCAAAACCGCAACAAAAATTGCAAATGAACAAGAAATTTTTAAACAAACATCTTTAGAATTAAGATATTTAGTTGAAACTTAGCGGATATTTAAGATACTTACATCCCTTTGTTTTTTTGCAGTATAAATACTTTCGGCCCCAACGGAGTTGGAGTGGATGTTAAGATGAGTTAGTATTTAACGGATTTCTTCTACCTCTACGTATGAGCGCAGGCTAAAAAAACCATCACTTTCAACTGAGATCAGCTCCATTATTTTGTTTCTTGTGTTCTTTAGTTCCTGAACTTTAATCGCTGCCTCTTTGCTTTTTACACCTGTTTTCACCTCTTCGCTAAAACTTTTAAGCTCATGGAATTTAATTTTTTCGGCGATAAAAAGAAGTAGAATCTCCCTCGCATCTTTAGCACTAAAATGCCCTTCAATCAGTTTAAATTTTTCCATAGTACTTTAAAAAATTACAGCGTCACTGCTTCGGTTTTAAGCCTGCGCAAATTTCAGCTTTCCCTAACATAAATTTTTATTTATGTTTGTAATATTTAGTATAATTTATTTTAATGAATTACACCCTCAATCAGCTGCAGATTTTTCTAAAAATTGCCCAAACGCAAAGTGTAACAAAAGCCGCAGAAGAACTCCACCTTACCCAACCTGCGGTTTCTATACAGCTAAGAAACCTGCAATTACAATTCGATATTCCGCTAACCGAGGTAGTTGGCCGTAAAATTTACATCACAGATTTTGGTCGAGAGCTGGCGGAAGTTGCAGAGAACATTTTAAATCAGGTTCATGCTATCAACTACAAAACCCACGCTTTCAAAGGGCAATTAACCGGCAAATTAAAAATTTCTGTAGTATCCACAGGCCAGTATGTGCTGCCTTTTTTTATTAGCGATTTTGTGAAACAAAACCCTGCGGTTGAGCTACAAATTGATGTTACTAATAAAAAAGGCGTTTTACACAGTTTAGAAAACAACGAGGTTGATTTTGCGCTGGTATCGGTACTTCCAGCTACTTTGAATATTGAAAAGTTAGATTTACTACCAAATAAACTTTACCTAGTTGGCGGTGTAAAAAATGCATATCATAAAACAATGTATGATAAGGATTTGCTTAAAACCTTGCCGATGATTTTTAGAGAAAAAGGTTCTGGAACGCGACAAACCATGCAGGATTTTATGGATAAAAACAATCTTTCTATCCTAAAAAAGATGGAATTAAGCTCTAATGAAGCGGTAAAACAGGCGCTTATTGCCGGAATGGGTTATTCAATAATGCCCTTAATTGGAATAAAAAATGAGCTTACCAACAAAGATTTACAAATTATCCCCGTTAAGGGTTTACCAATTACCTCAACCTGGAGCCTGATTTGGTTAAAAGGAAAAAACCACTCTCCGGCTGCGGCAAATTTTTTGAAATACCTAAAAGAAGAAAAGGAAAACATCGTTCTTGAAAAATTCGAGTGGTCTCAAAAATATTAAACAATAAAGCGTAATTAAAATATTTTGGGCGTTTTAACACGCTTTCCACTCATACTGCACAGGCATTAGCCACATGCCGGTATCCGCTGCAATCGTTAACGCTGCAATTTCCCAAACATTTATCTTGTTGTTTAAAGCCGGCTGCAAAACTGTATTGCCCCCTTAAGCTTTAAAAATTACAACACAAAAACCGACACCATTATGCTAAAAAAAACCATCCGTTTCCAGATGGTTTTTGTAGCAAATTTTCTGTTGTTAGGCTGCTTTAATGCCCGCTTCGCTAGGTCTAACCTCCTTTTTTAGCGAAGGAAACAATTTGAGCTTTGAATCTTTCAGCGGATCCATCACCATCAAATAAATCCACTCATTGTCAATCAGGCTTTTTAGCTTTGGATTTCTCTCAAGAATTTCATTTACCCGCTCCAAGGGCGACTCAATTACAACAGACAATCTTACCGGCTGATGGTACATTTCGTCATCACCCGCTTTTAAGGATTGCAGCGGAATTCCTACTTTTAAATCGCCACCATTCCCTTGTACCGTACCAAATCCGCCACTCACATTATGGGTAATTTTAGAGCCTCCGCCAAACCTGTCATTATCTACTGTTGAAAAATAATAATGGTTATTTATCCACTGAGTAACTGTCATTGGCCCTTGCATAATCGCTTCTAGTAAACCGCCTGTATCGTCGGTTTTCCAATCATAAGACTGCAAAAAGCACCTGCTTTCTAAATCTATATTTTTAGACAAACTTCTTGGTCCAATAATAAAAGCCGCATTTTTTGCCAAACCCCATTCGGGCCTTGTCTCTGCCCAGTTGTTGGCTTTTTTGTAAACAAAATCAAGCTCCCGTTCTTGCACACCTCTTCTTTCTTTTATAGTGCTGGCTTGCACTTTTTTCAAATCATCTTTTAAAGCCTTTAAATCTTGTAAATGCGATGCCGGAACTGTGCTGTCAAATAACATAATGTCTTCGGTAGTAGTGTTGTGCTCAGCACCTATAAATACTGTATCGTTAGGTATAATTAGGTTGTGCTGCTTAGCTAAAACTTCCCTAACTTCTGGCAGATTTGCTAAAGTAGCCAGCATCCTTGCGTTGTTTCTGCCAGGGCTGGCCGCACAGGCGCCACAATCTAAGCTAGACCCAAAAGGGTTGTTTTTAGAGTGACTTCCATGCCCTGCAAAAACCACCAAGGGCGCAAAGTTTTGCCAACCCATTACTGCAAAAGCCGAGTGTACAATGGCAACCTTCTCTTTAAGCGGAATTCCCAAAACGCTTCCCTCTAAATCATGGTGATGACTAATTTTTGTGTCGCAAAAACTTTCATGGTGGATGGCATTTTTTTGTTCTGTTACGTAAAGTTTTTCTGGGAACAGCGACCTTGCAAGTAGCGATACTCCGTAAAATATCCCAGAACCCTCTACATAGCCAAAAGCAGATGGCAACATGTTTTTTAACCGTTTAAAAAAGTGCTTTTTAAAATTATTATCTGCTGTTGCCTTTTTAAAGGCGGCCATTTCCTCGCCTTTTCCTTTTTGCTGAGTTTCAGAAATGGTATATGCCGAGCCTACAATAGGTGGGCAAGATTTTCTAAGCAAGCCAGTTTTTACATCTTTATAATCTGCTGCAATTCCAAAAAATCCGGCAAATCCAAAGGTCTCGTAATTCCCCTGGGCTTCAATATGCCTTCTAATCATCTCAGATCTGGTATCAATACAAAAAACCAGTTGCGCACTTGGTCGCTCGTTTGCTTCAATAATGTCTTCAACGCTTATAGTCTTTTTCTCTAATTTTTCTACAAGCGTATTTTGTAAGCTTTTTTCCCAGGCCTTTAGCCAACTATATTGCAGCTTTGCAAGCTCCACTTGTTTTTCTCTTGACTTTAGAGGTGCAATTATTTGTGCCTTAATTTTATTGGCAACCCATAACCTTACCGCCAAATATTCTTCTAAAGAGATTGGGTATCTTTGTTGCCAATCTGTGTTATTGTCAACCCTGTATTTGATAAAGCCTGTCCACCCTGCTAAAGCCGCAATGTGGTATTCAAAAATCTGCAGATAATCTGCTTGGTCAAAGGCGCTTAAAGAGACGTTTAAAGCTTCTTCTGGATGCTCGGGTATTTGTGTTAGCGATTTAATCTTTAATGCAGACTCGTATTTAGCCAACTTTCTCCAAGCCTTGTAAAAGCCTAGCGCTCTATCTGGCATTTCCCATTCTGCGGTTCCTTCATCCAAAAAAGCACCTAACCATTTCGCCATCAAGGCATCTAATTTATGGTTAATGTTTAGCTCGTTAGGTGCTTTGTTTTGTTTAAGTTTATTTAAGTAAACAGCAATTGATTCATCAAAACCATCTGATTTTAAGGTATTAATTAAAACCTGTTCGTTTATTTCACCACTTGCTAAAGCTTTTTCGTAAGCGGATAGATCGGGAAAAAACTGCCCGCTGAAGTATTTTTGAGCAGTTTCTGTTGCGTTAAAAAAAGTCTCGTCCTCATATCCTGATAAAGGACTTGATGTTACAAAAGCATATAAAGGGAAGGTTGTACCCACAACATTTGCTGCTTTATCAATCAATTTAGTAAAATCTTGCATGCTCATTTTTATTTGCTTTTAAACATTAATACCGTTTTGTTATAGGGTTGCGAATCATTCATTAGCTTTACATAAAGCCAGGTAAACCTGCGGTAAATGCCCAGCTTCATAATAAAAAATCCAATCAGAAAAATTACCCCGAATATGATTTGTGTGAACGTTAGTGGTAAAGGAACATCAATCATAGGCATTGATGACATTAAAACCGTTACTCCATTGTAAATCAAGGAATACAAAACTATCCCAGAAATAAAAAGCACCGGGGGGATGTAGGCCTTTTGACTAAGACTTAAGCCACTTTGCTTAACAATATTATAGGTAATTTGCCCCACTGTGATAGCAACAATAAGGGTTAAAAAAATACCACTATTTAGCGCCATCCCTTTTCCGGTAAGTGTTGCAAAAAGCCATGCGCCAATTAAACCGAAAAGCAGTACAACCAATACTTGTAAAGGTTTAATAACAATTTTCTCTGGCTTTTCTGGCTTGCTTTGCCGTACAGTTTCGCCGGATGACAAGAATAAATAAGCCTTGTAAAAGCCATGTAAGATGAGATGAACTACCGCGGCGTTAAAAAAGCCTAAGCCGCACTGCATAATCATAAAACCCATTTGAGCAATGGTTGAACAGCCTAGTTTTTGCTTTACGTTTACCTGGATTAGTTTACTAAACTGCGCAATGATTGCCGTAAGCCCGCCAATAATTAAAAGAATAATAAAAGTATCTGATTTGAATATTAGCGGTGCAAACAGCGCAAGCAATACCCCAGCACCATTTACAAAGCCGGCATGCATTAACGCTGAGGCAGGTGTTGGCGCAGTCATGGCAGATAATAACCATTTATGAAAAGGATAAATTGCTGACTGTATAATGGCGGCAACAATAATAAGTAGCGCTGCGGTAAGTATTGTAACTCGTTGTAGATTGGGTAAGTTTAGTAAAATTCCATCAAGTGTGTAAGCGTTGGCTTGCGCAGCTAACAATAAAACACCAGCACTTAAAAATAATGTACCCAGCAAGAAATATTTTTGGGCAAATTTTCGGGCTTCTTGTGCCTCTCCCCATTGTGTATTTACGCCAATTAAGCTTGCCATAAAAAAGCCCATAGCAAACCAGGAAAGCAAAAGCACTGCAACATGGTTTGCAGCAATAAACAACATTACCGAAAACGTAAATCCTAAACTTAAGGCTACAAACTTCTTGTGGTGCTTAAAACCTGCTAAGTAATATTGGCTATAGGTGCTTAAAATTGCACTAAAAAAAGTCACCGTAGTCCAAATTAATAAGGTAAAACCATTAATACGGATAATGTTTTCTAGTCGCCAAACGCTTTGAGAGCCATAGCTAAAGATGAGCAGCGTAGCGCTTGTAAAAAATAAAAGCCAAAGTAAAATGTTTACTGATGTTGCAAATGTAGCTGTGGAAGCGTCTCCAATTTGTGCACCTGCTTCATCATTTAAGTTAAGCGAAGAGTTTTTAGTAATAGTTTGGTTCATATAGCTTGTTTTTAAACGTTACAAAACTGATAAAAAAATATATAAATTTTTATTTATGTTTGTTATGTAAAAGATAAATTATTTTTATCCAATGAGCTTTATTGGGCTTTTGTAATCATCAAAAAAAAGCGAGTAAAGCAACTGGGTCAGCAATCTTTAAAACGGATGTGTGGTGTTTGAGCTTCTTTAAGGACTGGTTTGATAAAAAACGATGTTAAAAACTCGAAATAAAAACTGTTTTTCTTTGTTTACGGCTCTCTGTAGTTATTTTTGAACCGATGCCAAATCTTTATAAAAAAAACTCAACAGGTTGGATTAATGGTTTTATTGGTGTGCTATTATTTAGTGGCTCGTTACCGGCAACAAGATTAGCGGTTTTAAGTTTTAGTCCTCTTTTTGTAACGGTTGCCCGGGCTTCCATTGCGGGAATACTTGCTTTAGCAGTATTGCTGATTTTTAAACAAAAGCGACCTGGTAAGAAAGATTTTTACCGACTTATTATTACTTCTGCCGGTGTTGTTATTGGATTTCCGCTGTTTAGTGCTATCGCTCTATTGCACATTACATCAGCCAATTCAATCGTTTTTATTGGAATTTTACCTTTATTAACTGCCTTGTTCGGTTTAAAGGGAAGCGATGACCGGCCGCCGCGTAAATTTTGGATATTTTCTTTGTTAGGAGCTTTTTTGGTAGTTGGGTTTGCGGTATATCAAGGTTTCTCAACTTCACCTTTTGGTAATTTTTTAATGCTGCTTGCCGTTTTAATGTGTGGTTTGGGTTATGCGGAAGGCGCAAAACTTTCTAAAACGCTAGGTGGCTGGCAGGTAATTTCATGGGCGCTGGTAACCGCCTTACCGCTTATGCTTATTTTATTGTTTAGCGTTTGGCCACCCAGTTTTAAAAACATTGAGTTTAGCGCTTGGGCAGGCTTGGCTTACGTTTCTGTATTCAGCATGTTTGTTGGATTTGTTTTCTGGTACAAGGGCTTAGCGCAAGGCGGTATTGCGTACGTAAGTCAGCTTCAACTGTTACAACCGTTTTTTGCGTTAATCCTTGCGTCGGTTCTCCTCAACGAACAGATTAGCGCCTTAATGGTAATTGTTACTACCGGTGTGATTTTTTGCGTTGCAGCCTCTAAAAAGTTTTCATCACAAAAAGTTAAACCAAATTAGATGATTTGCTTAAAAAGCTTAGTTAGAATAAAAGCGCTTGATTTTTAAAACTGACGGTAACTGCCTTTTCCGCCGCGTACTTGCTGCGTTTTATCTAACAAAGACATTTGACCTTTCATCATCTTAATTTGTTCTGCCAGTAGCTTATTTTTATCTGCTTTCTCGGCTTCCTTAAGCAACCTTGAGGCCTCCCTCTTATTGCGTTTCCCCATTTCTACACCTGCCAAGCTTAAATTTGCTAAAGCTTTATTGTGATCCATCGTTAAACCTAAACTCAGCGCTTTTTTAAAATATTTTTCTGATTTCATTGGCGATTTACGCGACTCAATTAATCCTATCAACAAATTGTAGTAGCCGTGTTGTCCAGAGTATAATTCCTTTTCGTAATCTTTAATAGTCAACAAAGTTTTTTCGGCTTTGTCCATATTTTCTTTACGCAGGTACCATTGCGCCAGCAGCATTTTTTCGTTAAAGATGAAAGTAACAAACACTAAAATTGCCAAAAAAATCAATAAAATTCCCCATCCCCAGTAAGAGAAAAACATTAAGGTTATTGCAATACCCAAAAGTAACCCTGCGATAATAATTCTTATAAAATTTGGCATAGCTGCTAGTTATTATTTTATTTTAGTGGCTGCAAATATCTGTTTATTTAGCCTTTTAATCAATAGAAACAACAAATATGTCGGTTAAATTAGAATCATCGTGGCTTGCGGTACTAAAAAACGAATTTGAGAAACCCTATTTCAAAAATTTAAAATCATTCTTAATCGCCGAAAAAGAAAAAGGAAACCTAATTTATCCTTCCAATGCGGATATTTTTAACGCTTTCGAGCTTACACCTATTGATGAGGTAAAGGTGGTTATTTTAGGGCAGGACCCTTACCATGGCAAAGACCAGGCTCACGGGCTTTCATTTTCCGTACAGAAAGGGATTAAGCCACCGCCGTCTTTACAAAATATATTTAAGGAGCTAGCAAGCGATTTTCCTGATTTTCACACTCCACAAAACGGTGATTTAACTCGTTGGGCAAAGCAAGGTGTATTACTGCTAAACGCAACGTTAACCGTAAGTGCCGCAAAGCCGGGTTCGCATCAAAAGCAAGGTTGGGAAACTTTTACCGATGAAGTGATAAAAAAAATTTCGGCTTTAAGAGAAAACGTGGTGTTTATTTTATGGGGAAATTATGCGCAGCAAAAACAGAATTTGATTGATACGAGTAAGCATTTAATCATTAAATCGGCACATCCTTCGCCTTTTTCGGCACATAATGGCTTTTTTGGGTCGAGGCCTTTTAGCAGAACAAACGAATATTTAAGCAAAAACGGCAAAAAAGCTATCGACTGGAAGCTTGGCTAACGGTGACTACCGCTTTTCGTCCTTGCTAACAACCAAGCGTTTAAGATTGGGTAAACACCGCTTTCAATGGGCGCTTCAATTAGGTTTATTCCAAATTGCCCGCATTTAGCTATTAATTTGTGCTTAAGCAGGCTAATCTTTTGGCGGTACACATCTTTAAATTGCGTGGGGTTGAGTTTCACCTCGTCTCCGCTTTCAACATCTATAAAATGGTAAGGCCTGTTTTCAAAAGCAAAATCTAATTCGTGTTTTTGTTCATTTACATTAAAAATTATGATTTCATTTTTTTGATATTTAAGATGTTGCAAAGCAATAAAAACATCGTCTAAATAGGTTTCATCGGCATCCACCGAAAACATATCCGTAAATAAAACCACAAAAGAACGTTTAGGTATCTTATCCGCAACAGCGTGTAAATTTGCAACTAAATTAGTTTTAGCGTGATGAGGTTTTTGAGATAAGCTTTTAGCCATTTGGTTTAAAAGAAACTGCTGATGACTGGTGGTTGACTTTGCTGCTGCGTTAAACTGGATATCCTCATCAAAAAGGGTTAAGCCAAAAGCGTCTCGTTGTTTTTTTAAAAGATTGATAATTGCGGCGCTTGCCAAGCAACTAAAGGCTAATTTACTGATTCCAATTTCGGGGTAATACATTGATGAAGACTGGTCAATTAGCAGGTGGCAGCGTAAATTTGTTTCTTCTTCGTAACGCTTTACAAACAACTTATCGGTGCGGGCAAACAGCTTCCAATCTATATTTTTAACAGAGTTTCCTTTGTTGTATAAACGATGTTCTGCAAATTCTACAGAAAACCCATGGAACGGGCTTTTATGTAAACCGGTAACAAAACCTTCAACCACCTGCTTAGCCAATAGTTCCAGGTTCCCAAATGAAACGTTTTCATTAAGGTTGATATTTTCGTTTACCATGTTATAAATTAACAAAATATTTAGGCAAAAAAAAACAGGATGCATAAACATCCCGCTTTTTAAACCAACTTAATTAAAACTAAACCTTATTTTTTTGAAAACACGCCATTGTTATTCAACCATGCCAATCCGTAATATTTATCGTCGCTGGTAATATCTAAATCTCCATCATTGTCCACATCTTGTACCCGCACTAAGTTTATCCATTTTGACGACTGGCTGGCGTTTTCGGGGAAAGCTGTTCTGCTTACATCTTCAAAATTAGTTCCCTTACTTTTTAATAACTGCAGGTAATAGCCGGTGTAGTAGGGTTGCTCCAGTTTACCGTCGCCTGTTCTGTTAATTAAAATGTCTGTTTTTCCGTCTTTATCGTAATCTATAAAATCAATATCTACTACCAAGCCAAAGCCCGAAATACTTGGGATTAAAACCATCTTTGTAGTCATAAAAGTTCCGCTGGCGTTTCCTAAAAACAACATCGTTTTTGTTCCATTATACTCATTTCCACCAACTACTAAGTCTAGATAGCCATCGTTATTTATATCTAATAGTTCTGCAGCATTGTAAGCTTTTCCCCACAACTCGCCCGGAAAAATGGTAGTATCTTCTTTAAAATTCCCAGCACCATCATTGATTAAAAACCTACCTACCGATTTATTATCGGTAACAAATAAATCAACATCTCCGTCATTATCAATATCTCCGGCACTTACAGCAGCATAATAGCCCTTTGCCACATTTACTTCTTTTGTGGTAAATTTTCCGTTAAAGTTTAGCAATAGCTTTATGCTTTCGCCAGCATACGGACTTCTGTCAAAACCTGAGCCTACAAAAACCACATCCGGCCAACCGTTATTGTCTAAATCTGCAACTATTGCTTTTCTGGGATTTAACATTTTTGGAGTTCCATTAGCAAAAGCACTTTGATCTTTTTTGTAAGTAAAAACATCATTGCTAAAATATTCTAGGTCAACAGCATTAAATCCATAGGCATTACTTGCGCCTGCAATAACATCCAAATCTCCGTCTTTATCAAAATCGGCGTAAGCCCTTGCGTTGTAAGCATCTTCAAAATAAGCCACGTTTAAAGCCGTTTTTTGGATAACCTTCGAAAAATCTTCGTATAAATTATTTTTGATATAGTTGTTGTAGGATGTTTTAGCATTTGCTTGAAAATCTTGCGTTACGCCAACCAACAGCACCGTAGGGTAATATTTTGTAAGACTTCTATTTTGAGCTAAAACCGTAAAAGATACTTGTTTAGAGAAATCAACTGCTGTTTTTCCACTCTCTATTTTCTTGTCATCAATCATTAAAGCTGCTTTATCAGACAATACAAAGGTTGGAATCAATGCTTTTAAATCAATGCCCTTTGGTACTTCGATAGCTATAGATTGGCCTTCTACTGAAGATTTATAATCACGGTCTAGGCTAGGATTATCTGCTTTCAAAAAATTGAATTCGAGCAGTTGCTTTTCTGATGAGTAGGGTGAAACACCAGGCAATTGTTCTTTGGCACAAGAGCTCGCTAAAACGCAAATTGTTATAATAATAAAGTAAAAGTTCTTTTTCATAATTGTTTGTAATTGAGATAGCAAATACATTATATCTGCCACCGCTTGGTTTTATACGCAACTCGTTTTTTTTGGTTACAATATTTATCTGGCAATTAATTTAGCTTTGCCCAACTAAAATGCTATCGCAATAAGCTAACCATACCGTCGTTGGGGCAAGTATCAATATCCAGGGTTGGTTTGGGCGGTTATAATTGCATTATGCTAAAGGTTATGCATAGCAAGTTTAACCCCAATTGGGGGAAGCTGTTATACAATAATTTAACGCGGAAGATAATTTCCTTTGATTTTGTGATGTATTTAGCTCGCTGTTTTAGGGTCAATTAAAGCGCAAAACCCTCTTTAACTTAAACACAGAATAATTATCCACACCGTTTCGGATTGCCAAGCATAAAGCGTATTTTTACAAGTATTGATTTATAAAAAATAATGAGCGAAGAAAAGGAAGACAGATCAAATTATTCGGCGGATAATATTCAGGTATTAGAAGGTTTAGAGGCGGTTCGTAAGCGTCCTTCAATGTATATTGGCGATACAGGCGTTAAAGGTTTACACCATTTAGTTTATGAGGTTGTAGATAACTCTATTGATGAGGCTTTAGCAGGTTATTGTACTGATATTTTTGTAACCATATTAAAAGATAATTCGATAAAGGTTAGCGATAACGGCCGCGGGATTCCTACGGCAATGCACACAAAGGAGAAAAAATCTGCATTGGAAGTGGTAATGACCGTTTTACATGCAGGCGGTAAGTTTGATAAAGATACTTATAAAGTTTCTGGAGGTTTACATGGTGTGGGTGTAAGTTGTGTTAACGCTTTATCTATTCATTTAAAGGCTGAAGTACATAGAGAAGGGAAAATTTTTGTGCAGGAATATTCTTGCGGAAAACCCCTTTATGCAGTAAAAGAAGCCGGAACGGCCAGCGATACAGGAACTACGGTTACCTTTACGCCTGATGATACGATTTTTACGCAAACTGTTGAATATAAGTTTGATACCCTAGCAGGACGTTTAAGAGAACTTGCGTTCTTGAATAAGGGAATTCGTTTAAGCCTTACTGATGAACGTGAGGTTTTAGAGGATGGTTCGTTTTTAACGGAAGCTTTTTACAGCGAAGGTGGACTTAAAGAGTTTGTAAAATATCTTGACGATACGCGTACACCGCTAATTCCAGAGCCTATTTATATTGAAGGCGAAAAAAATGGAATACCTGTTGAGCTTGCTTTTACGTATAACAACTCTTATAGTGAAAACGTTCATTCTTACGTAAATAATATCAACACCCATGAAGGTGGTACGCACATATCTGGTTTTAGACGAGGTTTAACACGTACTTTAAAATCATACGCTGATAAATCGGGCTTGTTAAAGAATTTAAAAATTGAAATTACAGGAGACGATTTTAGAGAAGGTTTAACGGCGGTTATTTCGGTAAAAGTTATGGAGCCACAGTTTGAAGGGCAAACCAAAACAAAACTCGGAAACAACGAGGTTACCGGAGCTGTGGACGTGGCCGTTGGGGAAGCTTTAGGTAACTTTTTAGAGGAAAATCCAAGGGAAGCCAAACTTATTGTTAACAAAGTAATTTTAGCTGCTACGGCCAGAGCTGCTGCCCGTAAAGCCAGAGAAATGGTGCAGCGAAAAAACGTGATGGGCGGCTCTGGTTTGCCCGGTAAACTTGCCGATTGTGCAAACAAAGATCCTTACGCTTGCGAGTTGTATCTTGTAGAGGGAGATTCTGCGGGTGGAACTGCAAAACAAGGTCGCGACCGTGATTTTCAAGCCATTTTACCGTTAAAAGGTAAAATTTTGAACGTAGAAAAAGCCATGGAGCATAAAATCTACGAAAATGATGAGATTAAAAATATTTTTACCGCTTTGGGTGTAAGTATTGGCACTGCAGAGGATGACAAAGCCTTAAATCTGGAAAAATTGAGGTATCACAAAATCATCATTATGACGGATGCTGATATCGACGGGTCGCACATTACAACTTTAATTTTGACCTTCTTTTTCAGATATATGAAAACTTTGATAGAATTTGGAAACGTTTACATTGCTGCTCCGCCTCTTTATCAGGTAAAAAAAGGAAAAGAATTTGAATATTGTTGGACAGATGCACAACGTGACGCAGCGGTACAACGCCTTAAAGGTGCCGGAAAAGAAGACAGTGTACATATCCAACGTTACAAAGGTTTGGGAGAAATGAACGCCGAGCAATTATGGGAAACAACCCTGAACCCGGCAACACGTACATTGAAGCAGGTAACGATTGAAAATGCTGTGGAATCTGACCATATATTTTCGATGTTAATGGGAGACGAAGTTGCCCCGCGTAGAGATTTTATTGAAAAAAATGCCAAATACGCTAAGATAGATGCTTAGTTATTAATTAAGGCAACAAGAAAAAAAGGGCTGGTAAATAATTTACCGGCTTTTTTTTATGAAATAGATGTGCTATTACGCCCGCTTGTGAAAATATTCAACAAACCTTAATTATGGCATCGTTTAACTTATCATCAATAATTAGCTGGCATGAGAGCCGTACGTTTTGGGCAGAAATGTCCATTTTTTTAAGTGTAGTGGTCTCATTTCTTCCAAAATCTGAAAGAGCAACCTTGGTGTTAGCTATCTCTACAGTACAACTACCACACTTGCCCATTCCTCTGCAGTCTCCAAAGTCTTCGTCTGCGAACCTGTCTGAAATTAACATCATTAGGTTTGCATAATCGTTATGTCTGGTAATTACTTGATAAGAAACACCTTCGTAAATTAGCTGGAATTTGATCATGCTTTGGCCGCGGATTTATAATCTAAAAAGGCGTAAAAAATAGACTAAGATAATTCTTTCTATGGGGCATCAATTTGCTTAACAGCTTTCATGATTTTAGCGATGCTGAAAGCTCTTTTTTTTGCGTTTTCAGCTATTTCTCCTTCAAACAAGTCGTCTAACGTTTCGTTAAACAAAGATAGCCATGTTTCAAAGTGCTTTCTTGTTAAAGGTAGTGGAAGATGCTTGGTTAGTGGATCGTCTTTATATTCATGAGTGTAGAGTAAAAGCGTAGACCAAAATCTCACCATTTTTTGCAAATGAGCCGGCCAGTTATCTTGTATTATTGGGTCAAAAACGGCAAATAAAAGCTCGTTGTTTTTTACTTTGCCGTAGAATGTGTGAACTAATTTTTCAACATCGGCAATAGTAGCTATATCCGTTTTATCTGTATGTAAACGCTGCATCAATACACTACTTTACTGTTGCTGCCTCCTAGGGCAGATAGTCGTTTCATAAACATAACGGCCATCATTTGCGCCCGGCTTTTAGCTTCTTCTGCTACTACTCCTTCAAAATTATTATCAATGGTCTCTGCAAAAAGTTTTAGCCATCTATCAAAATGTTTTTGTTCAATGCCCAAAGGAGCGTGTTTTGCAAAAGGATTACCTCTAAAACCTGCAACTCCAAATAATGCAGCATTCCAAAATCTGTACATTTGTTCTAAATGTGGTTCCCAATTTGCAATAGCCCGCAAAAAAACCGGACCAATAAAATCGTCGTTGCGTACGCGGCCGTAAAAATCGTCAACAAAAACTTTTATATCGTCCAATCCTTCAATGTCCTTCATAATAGATTTGTAAGGCTTCTTAAAATAAGGCTATGCTGTCTGAAGTTATCGTGAAAAAAGCAGCCCATCCAATAAATAAAATCAGCAAAATAATAATCCAAATAGGAATACTGCGTGGCGTTTCGCTTCCATGTAGTACAAAAGAGGTTTGGTCGCCTTTGCCGTAAGAATTAATCATTAACGGAACTACCCCGTCAACAATCTCGTCCTTTTTTAATCCTTCCACTGCTATTGCAGGTCCGTTGCGTACCACAAAAGGAACTTTTTTTATCCCTTCTTTTCCTTTTTGATCTTTACTTACAATTTTAAGAACGTGTGGGCCGTCCACTAATTTTGTGGTATCTAAATCAAAAGAAACAGGAGTCGGGAAAATACCAATGGGTTGTATTTCATCGTCAATAAATAAAGTGACTTCGCTTCTACTTTTCATTATTGTGGAGTTAAAATTATATTTTTGATATGGTTATACTTTGCTTCTTTTGGCTTTACAAAACAGCGGATAGTAGCAAATAGTGTGTAAATGGTAATTAAAACCATCATAATCACCACAAAATAATCCCAATTGCTTTGCGGGCCACTGCCACCGTGACTAATGTTTTTTAGATATTTAGATTGATTTTGGTTGCAAGCCTCGCAGGCAAAGGCGGATACGTTTATGCTTATAAATACCAAAAATGTAAGCATCAGCTTCTTAAGTTTTTCCATTTGATTTTTATTTACCAATTTTTTCCAAAACCGTTTTTACCTCATCAACCGTAACTTTTTTTGCATTGTTGCCCCAACTGCTGCGTTCGTGGCTAATAATTGCCGCCACCTCTTCGGGTTTTAAGTTATTATTAGTTCCAATAGGGGGCATTTCCGGATAGCCCTCTTTGGCCCGGCCGTTGTAACCCTTCATCACAATGGTAATTATAGTTGTGGGGTCGGCATCTAAAACAATGGGACTTCCCTTTAATGGTGGAAAGGCACCGGGCAACCCTTCTCCGTTAGCCTGATGGCAACTTTGGCAATTTGCTGCATACAGACTGGCACCGTCTAAGGCTGGTTCTTCTTTACTAGCCATGCCTACCAAATCTGGAGTTGCCTGTTTGGGGTATAAAAATTTTGGCACCGGTTTGCCATCCGGTAAACTCACTTGCTTTAAAGATTGTAGGTATGCAACTAGATTTAAAGCATCTTCTGTAGCAACAATATCACCTTTAATGTGTCTTCTGTATTCTTCTGGAACTTGTACCGTTACATCTGCATTAGCAGCACTCTCCTTAATTTCAAACAACCATGGATAAGCTGGCATAATGGATTGGCCAACTACAGAACGCGGGTTAAAAAGGTGTATTAAATTCCACTCTCTACTGGGCTGCCGTTTACCAATATTTGTTAAATCGGGTCCTGTACGCTCAGAACCAAATAAATTAGCAGTGTTTCGCCATAAGTCTGTTCTGGTGTTTCTGGCATAATCTGATGCGATACTAGGGCGGTCTCCCCACACTTTATCCATATCCACATTACGCACCTGTTGTGTGTGGCAGGCAATACAGCCCTCTTTTACGTAAACGGCCTTGCCAGCTAATTCCTGCTCTGTTAAAGGTTTGCTATTTGGCAGCGGAGCGTTGTTTTCTTGTGCTTTATAAGCCGGAATTAGGGCAGCGTACAAAGTTAAAGCAAGAAACATTACAGTTGCAGCAATATATAAGCGTTTATGATTATTATATATTTCCATTTTATTTTAAACTATTTTTTTCGTCTAATTGATTAAAAAGCATCGTTTCAGCATCAGCATCTTTCCCTTTTTTTACCATGGTGTAAAGGTTAAACGCAAAAATGAGATGAGATGCCCACATTAACGAACCTCCAATTGCCCGCCAAACCCAGTAGGGCGCCATGTTGGCTACCGTGTCAATAAAAGGTTTGCCCTCCATCCATTCTACGCCGCGTAATGTACTTCCAATCATTAAGGGAACGGTATAAAACATCATTCCAATTAAAGCCATCCAAAAATGTGCACCAACCAAACCGTGGGTTGGTTCTTTCCCGGTTAACCGCGGAACTAATGTGTAAATGAATGCCCAAAGAAAAAAAGCGATAATGCCGTACATGGTTAAGTGGGAGTGAGCAACCGTAAAATCTGTAAAGTGCCAGTACAAATTGGCTGATCTGAACGCTTCTGCAGTTCCTTGATACGAACCGGTGAAGTAGAATATAATAGCGACCAAATAAAACGGCAAAGTATAACTAGACCCAACTTTATGGAAATTCCCACGCATGGTCATTAAAAAATTAGTTGTTCCTGCTGCAACCGGAATCAACATTCCTACACTACCAACAATGGCGGTAGTTTGCAGCCACCAGGGTATCGCACTAAAAATAAAGTGATGCGTACCTATTACGGTGTAAAAAAGAATTTGAGTCCAAAAGGCTAAAATCCCCAGACTGTACGAGTAAATTGGCGTATTCAACTGCTGTGGCAAAAAATAGTACACCAAACCCAGTACAAAAAGCATAAACCACATTCCAACACCTTGATGCATGTAGTAACCTTGTGCAATAGTTTCGCCCAAACCATTTTGCCAAAAAGGTAGGTAAGCAACTAAAGTAATTACAATTGTAAATATTACGGCAGATACGATATACCAATTAGAAACATAAATTTCTTTGGTGGTTCTTTTAGCGATAATGCTTAAATAGTTAATTAGCGTTATAACAACGCCAATGGCAAACAGTAACATAATTGGCCAGATATACTCGCGGTACTCGCCACCGGCGTTATTTATCCCTGCCATTAAAGATAAGGAACCAAAAAACACCGCTGCATTAATTAACCAAAATGCCAACCATGCACTTTTTAAAGATTTTACCGCCGTATTACTTACGGTATAAACCACATAATAGCCCAAACCAATCATCGCTAAAGAACTCCAACCCCAAAATACCATATTGGTATGTACAGGCCTTAACCTGCCAAAGCTTAACCAACTAATGTGGTCAACATCTGGCGAAACAAATTTTATCCCTAAGTATTCTCCAATTGAGGTTCCTAAAACTAACCAACAAGTTGCTGCTGCTAAATGCCAAATTATCAATTTTACCAGCGCAGAATTCACCTGCGGTCTTTTGGTGGCTCGCTTTTTTGTGGGGATAAACCTTGGTATATTTACCTCGTTTACATGGTAAATCATCCCTTTTGTATCTTCCGCAGGTAAATTCCCAGATAGTTCGTTATCGCTAAGTTTATATTCTACAGCCGCTTTTCTTTTTTCTAAAGATGGAGACAATTCAGCTAACTCATGATGGCTTAAACTTTCTAAAACAGCTGTTTTTTGCTCATTGGCGGTATGCTTCTTTACCTTTTTTACTAAGTTCCGGACCTTCGCAGTTGCTAAATAAACGGCAATCAGCAATGGAATTAATATTAAAACTATTGTAATTACCACTCCTGGGTTGGTGATGATATCTTTTGCTTTTTGTTCCGTTTGTGCAAAGACGCAAATGCTGTTTAGTAAAAGAAAAACCAGCATTAAACTGCCTTTTTTATTAATTTTTGGCTTCAATCTGCTTATCATTTCTGTTTGGATTTTTAATTTTTTTGGTTAGGATATCTAATTGTTGCGCATCAAAATCGTATAGTTTACGCTTGACCCAAGTGTTACCCTTATGCTTGTTTTCTTGAGCCGAAGCTTTTAAGCTTTGTAAGCTTTTAACCATAAAAAGCAGAAAAAAAAGCAGGAGAATAACCGCTACGCATAACAATCCGTTGATGATTAAATATAAATCTTGAGTTTTTAATGCTATAATGAACGCAACGGGCTTGAACGAAGAATTTTGGTAAAAGCCTAAGCTGTTTAAATGAAATGCATAAAGACAAATATTCATAGTACCGATTTTAACATCATTTGAGTAGAGGATTGAGTGCTTAAAAATTTACTTCTTTAAATTTGTATTTCCTAATACTAAATCTTCATTAAACTCTCTGATGCTTGTTTTAACCAACATATTATAGATGTTTTCTCTGATTATTTTAAATTCATTATGCAAAGGGCAGGGCTTTAGCTCAGAACAAAAGGCCATACCTAAACCGCAGCCGAAAAACAAACTATTGCCATCAATTGCCTCTACAACATCTACTAAGGGTCTTTTAAGTGCTCCATCATCCATATAAAATCCGCCATTGGGTCCTTTTGAAGATTTTACAATTCCCTTCTTACTTAAATCCTGAAGAATTTTAGCTAAAAAATGTTCAGGAGAATTAATACCTAACGCAATCTCTTTGATACCAACTTTGGTTCCACGCTCGGTACGGTGAGCGATAAAAAACACAGACCTAATTGCATATTCGCAGGTTTTTGAAAATATTCCCATTTGATGCTACAAAGATAAATTAATGATTTGAGGAATAAAAGACTTTTTTATCTTTTATTTATAATT
>DASVGY010000045.1:0-33130 GCA_036379295.1 Pelobium sp. | reverse complement strand
CTTGTTCTGAGTAGTGTAATGCTTTTTTACAGTTGGGGCATTTGTTCCAGACTCCATCAGGGGCTTCCTTTTTCTCTTCAGTTGAAGTTGAAATGCCTTTTGTATTTCTTTTAAACCAAGCCATATAATAAAAATAGTGTGGCTACAAAGAAACAAAAAAATGATGAATTTAATCAAATCTTATCCTTTATAGTGTTACACATATCCCTATTACCGTTTATTTGTGGCTTATTTTAGCCATTTGATATTTTTTCATAACTTCGAGCCTAAGAAACAATTAACAAAAATGAGTTTAAAAGATTTTAAAGGAGTTGTTACAGGAGATCAGGTTCAGGAGCTTTTTGAAATAGCAAAAAAGCACCAATTTGCCTTGCCTGCTGTAAATATTATCGGAACTGATTCTTTGAATGCAGTTTTAGAAACAGCAAAAGCAGTTAATTCACCCGTTATTGTACAGCTTTCTAACGGCGGTGCGCAGTTTTACGCGGGTAAATCATTACAAAACGATAAATTACAGGCTTGCATTTTAGGTGCAATCTCTGCTGCTCAACACGTTCATTTAGTTGCAGAGCATTATGGCGTTGCTGTTATTTTACACACCGACCATTGCGCTAAAAAACTGTTACCATGGTTAGATGGACTGTTGGACGCAAGCGAAAAGCATTTTGCACAACATGGCATCCCGCTTTTTTCTTCTCACATGATTGATTTGTCTGAAGAACCGATTGAAGAAAATATCGAGATCTGCAAGAAATACCTTGAGCGAATGAGCAAAATGGGGATGACTTTAGAGATTGAGTTGGGGGTAACCGGTGGAGAGGAAGATGGTGTTGATAATAGCGATGTTGATTCTTCAAAATTATACACGCAACCAGAAGAAGTTGCTTATGCTTATGAGGAGCTGAGTAAAATTAGTGACAAGTTTACAATTGCGGCTGCTTTTGGAAATGTACACGGAGTTTACAAGCCAGGTAACGTAAAATTACAGCCGGTTATTTTACACAACTCGCAACAATATGTAAAAGAGAAATATAGTTTAAGCGCCGAAAAGCCTATTAATTTTGTTTTCCATGGCGGTTCTGGCTCTTCTCAAGAAGAAATTAGAGAAGCTATTTCTTACGGTGCAATTAAAATGAACATTGATACAGATATGCAATGGGCAATGTGGGAAGGTGTTTTAAACTACTACAAATCGAAAGAAGCTTATTTGCAAGCTCAGATAGGCAGTCCAGATGGCGATGATTCTCCGAACAAAAAATATTACGATCCACGCGTTTGGTTGAGAAAAGGTGAGGAGCAGTTTGTAAAAAGATTAACCGATGCTTTTGCTGATTTAAATTGCTTAGACGCAAGTTCAAAACTGTAAAGATTTGAAATTTATTAATGAAAAGCTATCCCTCGGGGTGGCTTTTTTTATGGAATATTCAAGGCTTTCGACGTTTTTGTAACCGGGTTGGTTGATGGCGGGTGTTAGATAACTAAAGCGCAAACCATGCTAGGTAGCGCCTCAACACTATTGTAAAAAGGATACAAAAATAAAACCGCAAAAAAACTTTATGCTTGGTTTAACTTTTGCAGATGTTAAAGTAACAGATTGGTAGCACCCAAATTCAATTGCCTCTGTTTATGTAAGTTTATGAAAAAACCAGAAGCACAAGAAGAGCAGGAGCTAAGCTCCATCAGAAGAGATGGAAAAGTACAAAAAGCCTTAAATCAGCATAAAAGCAGCCGTGGCAACAGCGCTACGGAAACCGTAAAAAAGCAAGCGCCACTGCTGGGTTTTTCGGCATTGGTTTTTGCGGTTTGTGTTACGCTATACTTTTTGGTAAAGTTTAAGCAATTGCCTGTTCCGGTAAATTACGCCCCCTTTGTGCAGAAAATTATTTTGGCGGTTATACTTATTTCTTTGGTAATGCTGGCATTACGCCTGCTAAAAAAAATATTTGCCAACAAAATAGAAGATAAAACTACGTTATTTAATTTTGAACGTGTTGCCAATTTGTTTGCCGGCCTATTAGTTTTTTCGATAATTCTTTCGCTACTTTTTGCCAATTGGTACACTGCAATGGTTTCTTTTGGCATTGTCTCACTAATTTTAGGCTTTGCATTACAAAATCCCATCACCAGTTTTTTCGGTTGGATTTACATTTTGGTGCGTAAACCTTACGAGGTGGGGGACCGTATCCGTATTGGCGATGTTTATGGTGATGTGATTAATGTGAGCTATTTCGATACCACTTTGTGGGAGTTTGGCGGTGATTACCTTACAAGTGACCATCCTAGCGGCCGCATTATTAGGTTTGTAAATTCTAAGGTCTTTGAAGAATATGTTTACAATTATTCTTGGCCATTATTTCCTTTTATCTGGAACGAGCTAAATTTGTACGTTGCGTTTGAAAGCGATTTGAAGTTTACATCGGATAAAATCAAGGCCATTGCCGAAATGGAGATAGGGGAGGCTATGATTAGGAGGGTGAAGCGCTTTAAAAAAATATTAAACGAAACGCCTGTAGATGAATTTGAAGTAAACGAATATCCTTCTGTTTCTTTTAAGGCTGATGGAAATACTTGGGTGCAGGTAGTGCTGCGCTACTTGGTAGATCCAAAAAACTCGGGAAGGGTAAAAAAGCAGTTGTTTGAAGTGATTATGGAAGAATTAAAAAAACATCCTGATAAGGTAATGTTTCCAAAAACAAATATGCGTTAGCTAAAATAATCCTTTATTTTAAGAGAAAAAAAATCCCTTAAAATTGTCATAATTGCTTATTTATCAACAATATTTTGGTAAATATATAAATCTCTACTAATTTAGTAGAGTAAATTTAAAAACAAGAAATATTATGTTAAGATTAGGAGACATTGCACCAAATTTTAAAGTGAAAACTTCATCTGGTGAGGTAGATTTTTATGAATATTTAGGAGATAGCTGGGGTGTGTTATTTTCGCATCCGGCAGATTACACGCCTGTTTGTACAACCGAGCTTGGCAGAACCGCTGCGCTAAAGCCAGAGTTCGATAAAAGAAACGTAAAAGTAATGGCTTTGAGCGTGGATAGTGTTGAATCTCACCAAGGGTGGATTAAGGATATTAATGAAACGCAAAATGTGGTGGTTAATTTTCCGATAATCGCGGATGAGAATAAAGAAGTTGCCGAGGCTTACGGCATGATGCATCCTAACGCATCTGCAACGTTTACCGTAAGGTCGTTATTTGTAATAGCGCCCGATAAAACGGTTAAATTAATCATATCATACCCTGCATCTACAGGCAGAAATTTCGATGAGATCTTAAGAGTTATTGATTCTTTACAGCTTACTGCCTACCACAGTGTAGCTACACCAGCAGATTGGAAAGACGGTGAAGATGTTGTGGTATCGCCAGCAATTAAAACAGAGGATATCGCCGCTAAATTTCCAAAAGGATTTAAAGAAATTAAACCATATTTAAGGATGACGCCGCAGCCAAATAAATAATTTGCATGGTAGTTAATTTAAAAAATACTTTATATTTGAGTTAAATTATAATTCTAAATACCAGTATTTTTATGAAAAATGGCACTGTAAAATGGTTTAACGCCCAAAAAGGTTACGGCTTTATCATCTATGATGGTAAAGACATCTTTGTACATTTTAAAGACGTTGAAGGTGGTGTAAACGCTATCAAAGACAATGATGAGGTTGAGTTTGAAGTGGAAGATGGAAAAAAAGGTCCGCAGGCGGTAAATGTAAAAAAGATATAGGTTAATTTTTAAAACGATTTAAGCTGGTTTAATTAAATATTAGACCAGCTTTTTTATGTAAAGCCGTTGCAATTAGTAAGTCAGTTTAAAAAAGAGATATAAAAAAACCAGCTTTTGCAAATCAAAAGCTGGTTAATTTAATGTTGATGTTAGCTAATGCTTAAACTAGTTCGCCATACAATTCTAAGCGTTGTTGTTTTACGTTGGCATTGCTAATGTACTCATCGTAATCCATCAGTTTATCTAAAACACCTTTAGGCGTTACCTCGATAACCCTATTAGCTACTGTTTCTGTAAGTTCATGATCTCGCGAAGTAAACAAGATAACACCTTTATAATCCTTCATACCGTTGTTTAATGCGGTAATGGATTCTAAATCAAGGTGGTTGGTAGGTTCATCAAAAAGTAATACATTAGGTGCTTCTAACATCATTTTAGAAAACATACAGCGCATTTTTTCCCCTCCAGAGAGTACGCTTGATTTTTTAAAGACTTCTTCGCCAGAAAATAACATCCTACCCAAAAAACTACGGATAAAAGTTTCATCTTTTTCTTCCTTAGAATACTCTCGCAGCCAGTCAACCAAATTATCATCTTTACCATCAAAATATTGATGATTATCAATCGGTAAACTTGCTGGCACTACCGTAACGCCCCACTTAAATTCTCCGCTAAAATCGGTATCCCTGCCGGATAAAATATCATGTAACGCAGTGGTTGCTAAAGAGTTTTGCGAAAGTAGGGCAACTTTATCACCTTTGTTAATGGTGAAACTTACGTTTTTAAATAGCGTTTCGCCATTTACCACCTTGGTTAGGTTTTCTACCTGCAACACTTGGTCGCCCAAATCCCTAGCCATTTGATTAAACATAATTGCAGGGTATTTTCTGCTCGATGCTTTAATTTCATCAACGTTTATTTTGTCTAACGCCTTTTTACGCGACGTAGCCTGTTTAGATTTAGATGCGTTTGCAGAAAAGCGACGTATAAAGTCCTGCAATTCTTTTATTTTATCTTCGGCTTTCTTATTCTGATCAGAACGCTGGCGCAAGGCTAGTTGTGAGGATTCGTACCAGAAACTGTAATTTCCAGTATAGATATTCATTTTACTAAAATCAATATCAACAATATGTGTACAAACGGTATCTAAAAAGTGCCTGTCATGCGATACCACCAATACAATATTTTGGTAGTCTGCCAAAAAATTCTCTAACCAGCCAACAGTTTCTATATCCAAATCATTGGTAGGCTCATCTAAAATCAATATATCTGGGTTTCCAAAAAGTGCCTGCGCCAATAAAGCCCTAACTTTTTCGTTCCCGTCTAATTCTTTAATTAATTTATGATGCTTATCTTCTTTTATGCCTAAATTACTTAAAAGGGTTGCGGCATCATTTTCGGCGTTCCAACCATTCATTTCGGCAAAAATATTTTCCAGTTCGCCGGCTCTTAAGCCATCTGCTTCAGAAAAATCTTCTTTCATGTAAATGGCATCTTTTTCTTTCATGATGGCGTAAAGTTCTTTCCATCCCATCATAACGGTTTCAATCACCGTAAAATCGTCAAAAGCGTAATGGTTTTGGTTTAAAACCGCCATTCGCTCTCCCGGCGTAAAACTAATTGAGCCACCGGTAGGGTCAATCTCTCCGGCTAATATCTTCATAAAAGTTGATTTGCCCGCACCATTTGCGCCAATAACTCCATAGCAATTTCCTTGTGTAAACTTGAGGTTAACATCCTCAAACAATGTACGTTTTCCAAAACGTAGTGATAAATTCGATACTGTAATCATAATTAGCGCAAAGGTAAGGTTTATGTATTACAAATTTTATAACAGCCCTGTTTTACCGCGGGTTTTGTTTGAGGTTGGCAGGAGCGGAAATTGATAAAAATGGATTTTAGCCTTTAAAAAGCATTTTTTTAAGCAACAGCCCTATTAGCAATAAAAAAGTAATCCAGAAGTCAATTAAAGCAATTTCGGCTATTAGCGGGTTGTTACTTAAATAGGCCACCACCAAAGAAAGAAATGAGAGAGAAGCTATGATGTAGATAGAACGCATTCAATTAAATTTTATCGAATTTAACCAAATGGATTTCTTAACAATTTATTAGCACTCTTTAGACTAAAATTTCTTGCAATAGTATCATATCAGCCCATCTTTTTTGCGTTTTTATTGATTTTTTTGGCAAAATCTTTAGGGTTAATTTGGTAGGTTGCCTTAAATAAACGCGAGAAGTAGCTTTTATTGGCAATGCCAATTTTCTCGGCAATTTCGCCGATGTTTAACTCGCCAATCATCAGTTGATCTCTGGCGTATTCTAATCGAACGCGGTTTAAATAGTTGTTTACGGTTAATCCAAAAGTGTATCTGAAGCCTTCTTGCAGTTTGTTGGCGTTGGTACCCACTTCTTTAGCCAGTGTCGCAATTGTAAGCGGAGTGCTTAAGTTCTGCTTTAACAGAGCCGCTGCTTTCTGAATTTTTTCCAACTCGCTTTTACGCAAAATTTGTCTTTTGGGCTCTGCCTTTTGGTCATCTTGGAAATCCTGAATCTGTATGCTCAAAATCTCGTTAGATTTACCTTCCAAAAAAAGCCTTCGGGTAAAGCCATCAAGCGAACTGCCTTTGATTTTATCGATACATTCTGACATGGCCATGCTGTAATTGCCATGGTAAAAAAACAAAGTTTTGGCGTTAAAGTCTTTAAAAAGCTTTCGCAAACTAACATCTACGTGGTTTAGGTCGCAGTCTATCTTTTTTCTGAAATCTTTTCGGCTTATTTCCAAACTGTTAAGCTGCACTTTTTTGTATCGCGGAAACACCAAAACATGGCCGTTTTTTGCGGTGCTTGCCACAATAACGTTTTGAAATTGCTCAATGGTATGGTAGCTTTCTTTCTCTTCAAATTTATGCCTCACCTCACCCTCAGAACAATAAATAAATTTCAGGGGATGTATGTTGTTAACGGAAAAATGTATGCTAAGGCGCTCTTTAAAAGTACAGCTATACTCCAGCAGACCAAATCCGTTTTCAAAGTTAACACCTCGTATAAAGCCACTGCCAAAGCTTTCTGGAATATTTATCTGATACTCGTGGCATCGGTTAAAATACACGGTATCAAAAGCTTCAGCTAAATTTGCAATAACATCTTTCAAAGGCAAAGACTTAACAAATATTTCGGTCATAAATTTAAAATGGTAAGTAAAGATATATAAAAGTGAAAAGGAAAAAAAAGCCCGAAGACGAAATTAAAAAGTAAGCACCAAGAAGTGGGGGCTCAACAAAAAGATGCAATTTTAAAATCTTAAATTATTTAAAGTATATTTGTGTTTATACATAATATACCGCAATTTTTGAAGTTCGAAGATTTTAATTTTGTTCCTTCTTTACAAGAAGGACTTGATACCATGGGTTTTACAAAGCCCACTCCAATACAACAGGAAGCTATTCCTCACATTTTAGCCGGCAAAGATTTAATTGCTTGTGCACAAACCGGAACCGGAAAAACAGGTGCTTTTTTACTGCCCCTTCTACACAAAATAGAAGAAGATGATAAGCATGTGATTGATACGCTAATTCTATCGCCCACCAGAGAGCTTGCCTTGCAAATTGACCAGCAGATTATGGGTTTGGCTTATTTTACGGGCTGTACATCCATTGCTGTTTATGGTGGAGGCGATGGTTTTAGTTACGAACAACAAAAGCGTTCTTTAACCGAGGGTGTAAATATCATAGTTGCTACACCAGGCCGGTTAATTGCACATTTAACATCTGGAACTATTGATTTAAAACATTTAAAGCATTTGGTATTAGATGAAGCAGACAGAATGCTGGATATGGGTTTTTATGAGGATATTGTAAGAATTATTAGCTACCTGCCAGAGAAAAGGCAAAACCTGCTTTTTTCGGCAACCATGCCACCAAAAATTAGGTCTTTATCAAAAAAGATTTTAGTAAACCCAGTGGAAGTAAATATAGCTATTTCCAAACCTTCTGCCGGTATTTTACAACAAGCTTATTTAGCTTTTGACGAACAAAAATTGGAATTGCTTACCGCTATTTTAAGCAATGCTGACTATAAGAGCGTAATTGTTTTTGCATCGCGAAAAGAAATTGTAAAAAAACTTAATGCCACCCTAAACCGTAAAGGGATTGCATCCGAAGCTTTTCATTCTGATTTAGGACAGGACGAAAGGGAAGATATTATGATGCGTTTTAAAGGCAAAAAGCTTGCGGTTTTAATTGGCACCGATGTAATTTCACGCGGGATTGATGTGGAAGGCATTAGTTTGGTGGTCAATTACGATGTGCCGCCAGACCCTGAAGATTATATCCATAGAATTGGCCGCACTGCCCGGGCAGAAAAAACGGGGGTTGCCATCACCTTTATCAACGATAAAGACCAGTTTAAATTCGGCAGAATTGAAGCACTGATTGGAACCGAGGTTGCTAAAGTTCCGTTACACGAAGGTTTTGAGGCCGGGCCGGTTTACCAGCCAAGTTTACGACCAAGGAAAAAATTTAACGCCGGCTGGAAAAAAAGCAAGCCCAAATCCAGGCCGCCGCACAAAAAAGCTAATCCTTAAAGCGGTCTTGCGAATAGGTGATTTCTGTTTTACCGTGTGGAACTGGGTTAAAATTCTCGTCGATGTTTACAAAAACAATTTTGTTGATGGTTAAAATACTTTGACGGGTAATTTTATTGCGGACCTCGCAAAAAAGTGTGATGGACGTAGTGCCAAAGTTAGTAGCAATTAGGCCCATTTCTATTATATCACCCAACCTTGCAGAGCTTAAAAAATTAATTTCCGACATGTATTTAGTGACAACTTTGCTATTACCCAGCTGGCAAATGGTGTAAATAGCAGCCTCTTCATCTATCCATTTAAGCAAACTACCCCCAAACAGGGTCCCGTTAGGATTTAAATCTTCTGGCTTTACCCATTTTCGGGTATGGAAATTCATTTTGTTCATTATTTTTAATTTTTTGCGGATGGGGTTAAATCCTTTGGAGACGTAACGTATGCAAATATCTTAAAATATATTTCGCAAAGCGGTTGCTGCCTAAATAAAAATAATGTGTACGAACACTATCGAGACTATAAATCCTCATAAAAAATATCTTAATAATACTTTTAGATAACTATTAATTTATAAATAATAAATTTATTTACAATAAAGAAAAATTAAGTCATTTTATTTATTGTAATTTTAGAATTGGCGCCTTTTAAAAAAAAGATTTCAGTTTTTTTTCAATTTAATTTGTTTAAACAAGTAAAATGTTTCTATATTTGTAATGCCCTCCCAAAGGGCATGTTTTTCATAGGTAGATGTAGGGTCGAATATTTATATTCGGCCCTTTTTTGTTTTTAGAACCTTTTAATATATATTTTGTTCTAACGGTATGGAAAAGAAAAAAGTAGTAGTGGCAATTACAGGTGCCAGCGGCGCTATTTATGCTAAGGTTTTATTGCAAAAACTGGCAAACATGAGCAATCAGGTGGCAGAAGTGGGAGTGGTAATGTCTGATAACGCAAAGGATGTTTGGCGGTTTGAGCTTGATAACGAGGAATATAAAAATTTTTCTTTTCGTTTTTACGATAAAGGAGATTTTATGGCTCCTTTTGCATCAGGTTCGGCAAAGTTTGACACTATGATTGTTGTGCCTTGCTCTATGGGTACTATGGCCAGAATTGCCAGTGGCGTTTCTAATGACTTAACCACACGAGCTGCTGATGTGATACTAAAAGAGCGCCGGAAACTGATTTTGGTTGCCCGAGATACCCCGTTAAGCCTAATTCATATCAATAACATGAAAACCCTAACCGAAGCAGGCTGCATTATCTGTCCGGCAATCCCATCTTTTTACAGTAAGCCTAAAACGATGGAAGAGCTTGCCGCAACGGTTGTAGATAGGGCGCTGGATTTAGCAGGATTTGTAACAGGTAGCTATCAGTGGGGTAAACATGACCCTTATTAGCACAAATTTTATATCTTTGCGCTCTGTTTATTATGAATAAAAAAGTAGCGTTTTACACACTTGGTTGTAAGTTAAATTACTCTGAAACCTCTACCATTGGCCGGGCTTTTAATCAGGCTGGTTTTGATACGGTTGACTTTACTGATGGGGCCGACGTTTACATCATAAACACCTGTTCGGTTACAGAAAACGCCGATAAAAAATGTAGAAAAGTTGTTAAAGAAGCTCTGAAACATTCGCCTAACGCTTACATTACCATTGTTGGCTGTTATGCGCAGTTAAAGCCGCAAGAGATTGCCAATATTGATGGCGTGGACATGGTTTTAGGTGCCGCAGAAAAATTTAGAATTGTAGAGTATATTAGCGATTTATCAAAAAACCCTAAAACAATTATTCATAACAGCCCTATTGAGGCGGCCAACACGTTTGTTGCTTCTCACTCTTTTGGCGACCGTACACGGACCTTCTTAAAGGTTCAGGATGGCTGCGATTATTCCTGCACTTTTTGTACCATCCCCTTAGCTCGGGGCGAAAGCCGGAGCGATACCATAGAAAATATTGTTAAACAAGCAGAAGAAATTGCATCGTCTGGCATTAAGGAAATTGTTTTAACCGGTGTAAACATTGGCGATTTTGGGATAAGAGACGGTAAACGTCAGGATAGGTTTTTAGACCTGGTAAAAGCGCTGGACAACGTTGAAGGAATCAATCGGATCAGGATTTCATCTATTGAACCTAACCTGCTAAGTAATGAAATTATAGAATTTGTAGCGCAGTCTAAGCGCTTTGTTCCTCATTTTCATATCCCATTACAATCTGGCTCTGATAAAATTTTAGGGTTGATGCGCAGAAGGTATAAGCGAGATTTATATGTAGACCGCGTAAAAACCATTAAAGCCTTGATGCCAGAATGTTGTATTGGTGTTGATGTAATTGTGGGTTTCCCCGGCGAAACACGTGAGGATTTTATAGATACCTACAACTTTTTAAACGAGCTGAATGTCTCTTACCTGCATGTATTTACTTATTCTGAAAGAGAAAATACACCTGCCCTTGAAATGGACGGCGTTGTACCAGGCTCGCAACGAGCAGACAGAAGTAAGATGTTGCACATTCTTTCAGAGAAAAAGCGACGGGCTTTTTATGAAACCCAAATTGGAAGAGAAGCAGTAGTGCTTTTTGAAGGAGACCATAAAGATGGATTTATGCATGGCTTTACTCAAAATTATGTAAAGGTAAAAGCAAAGTACGACCCCGTGTTGGTGAACGAACTAAAATCTGTAAAATTAGAAGCCATATTGCCTGATGGAGACGTGAGCGTAATTGAAGCTGTTGAGCTATTAAAACATTAAAAAAAGATACATCGCATGTTTCCAACCTTATCACACCTTTTAGAATATCTCTTTGGCATTAATATCCCCCTGCCTATTCAAACCTTTGGTTTTTTTGTAGCGATGGCTTTTATTGCCGGCTATTGGGGTTTTTCTGAAGAATTAAAACGCAGGGAAAAGCTTAGGCAGGTGCACCCAATTAAACGAACAGTGGTAGTTGGCGAAGCTGCCACACCAACTGAGTTGATCTTAAACGGGTTATTTGGATTTATAATTGGTTATAAAATTATTTATGGCCTAGTAAATTATACAGCATTTGTAAACGACCCCCAAGGTTTTATTTTATCAACAAAAGGAAATTTTATTGGTGGATTGCTATTGGCAGCGGTGTTTGCGTACTGGGCTTATCGTGATAAAAAGAAAAGTCAATTAGTACAACCTAAAACGGTAATAGAAACCGTTCATCCTTACCAAATGATGGGTACCTTTATTGCTTGGGCAGCAATAGCTGGGATTATTGGCGCAAAAGTGTTTGATAATTTGGAGTACTGGGATAGGTTTATGCAAGACCCCGTTCAAAACCTGTTATCTTTTAGTGGCTTAACCTTTTACGGAGGTTTAATTTGCGGAGCTTTTGCGGTTTTGTACATTTCTGGTAAAAACGGTATAAAGGCTATACACATGGCCGATGTTTCTGGACCAGGGTTAATGTTAGCATACGGTGTCGGTCGGATAGGCTGTCAGTTAGCTGGTGATGGCGATTGGGGAATTAACAATACCAATCCAAAACCAAATTGGCTTTCTTGGGCGCCAGATTGGGTGTGGTCTTTTAAGTATCCACATAATGTAATTAATGAGGGTGTACCCATTCCGGGTTGCGATGGTAAATTTTGTCACGAGTTGGCGGTTGCCGTATATCCTACGCCTTTTTATGAAGCTGTGACTTGTATTCTACTATTTTTCTTTTTGTGGAGCATCCGTAAAAAAATTAAAACGCCCGGTGTACTTTTTTGCATTTATCTGATATTGAACGGACTGGAAAGGTTTTTTGTAGAATTAATTAGGGTTAACTCAAAATATCACATCGGTTCCTTTGCTTTTACCCAGGCAGAAATGATTTCGACTTTTTTAGTTTTAGGCGGATTAGTAGGTACTGTAATTTTTATTTTAAAAGATAAAGAGCGAAAGGTAACGGTTTAATGCGCACAAGCCTTGTTAAACGAAACACTTATTTAACTATAATCACAGGCAATAAGGTTGTTCGATTTTTTTTATCGGCCGGAATAGCTACGTTGTTTGATGTTTTAATCTACTATTCTGCCATTAATTACCTGTTTAATTACCAACGGGTGCGTGTGCTTAGTTTTTCGGCAAGTGCACACAACATTTCTTTGTGTATTTCTTACTCTTGCGGGGTGGTAGTTAATTTTTTACTTACTAAGTATGCTGTATTTACAGAATCTAATTTGAAAGGACGAAAGCAATTTAGGAGGTTTGCTATGATAGCCTTTTTGGGTTTTTTTGCAAATTATAGTCTGTTGCGGCTTTTTGTTGAATTTTTTGATTTTTACCCAACCCCTTCAAGAATTGCATCTGCTTTAAGCCTAGGTGTCGCAAGTTATTATGTTCACAAATTGTTTACCTTTAAAATCACTAAATAAATGAGTTACGAAATATTATGTAAACAAGTTATTGAAGTTGCAAAAAAAGCAGGACGGTTTATTTTAAAAGAATCGGAAAGCTTTAGCGCTTCAAAAATAGAGTACAAAGGCCTTAATGATATGGTATCTTACGTGGATAAAACTGCGGAGAAAATAATCGTTGAAGAACTTTCACTTATTTTACCAGAGGCAGGCTTTATTGCGGAAGAAGGTACATCGGGCAAAATTGGAGAAACTTATAACTGGATTATTGATCCGCTTGACGGTACTACTAATTTTATACACGGCATTCCTGCCTTTGCGGTGAGTATTGCGTTGCGGAAAGGCAAGGATTTAGTTATTGGTGTGGTGTATGAGGTAAAGCAAGATGAGTGTTTTTATGCTTGGCAATCAAGCAAAGCTTATTTAAACGGAAAGGAAATACAAGTTTCTAAAAACGAAAGCCTTGCAACAACCTTAATAGCCACGGGTTTTCCATATTATGATTTTAGTAGGAAAGTAGAATATATGAGTTTGTTTACCGATGTGATGCAAAAATGCCATGGCTTACGCCGGATTGGTGCTGCATCTGTTGATATGGTTTACACAGCTTGCGGAAGGTTTGATGGCTACTTTGAGTATAATTTGAAACCCTGGGATATTGCTGCGGGCATTTTGATTGTGCAACAGGCTGGCGGCGAATGTTTTGATTTTTCGGGTGGAAAAAGTATCTTAGAAAGCGGAGATATTGTAGCTACTAACGGCAAAATATCTGATGAGCTAAATCAAATAATACATAGCTATTTTAAAAATTAATAGGCATGGTTAAAAAAGTTTTAATTGCGGTTGCAGTGGTTTTATTGGTAATCCAATTTTTTCATCCTCAAAAAAATATAAGTCAGGGTTTACAGCCGAACGCTATTTCTACCAAATATACCGTTCCAGATTCTGTTAACCAGTTATTGAGTGTAGCCTGTAAAGATTGTCACTCTAACAACACCAGATACCCCTGGTATGAGAAAATACAACCCGTTTCTTGGTGGTTAGCCAGCCATGTTAATGATGGCAAAAAGCATTTTAATTTAGATGAATTTACTGCCTATACTTTAAAAAGGCAAGACCACAAGTTAGAGGAATTAATAGAGTCTCAGGAAGACCATTGGATGCCATTATCATCTTATACTTTTCTTCATGCCGACGCCAGATTATCTGATAAGCAAAGGAAAATGTTGATAGATTGGGCTAACGAAACTCGTAAAGTGATACAGGCCGACAGCCTATTTGCATCTTCCGCAAAAAAATAAGCAACAAGTTGCTAGCTTATGGTAGGCTATTGCCAGTACATAAAATTAAACAAAAGCTTTAAATCAGTTACTTTCTGGCCGATTTAAAGCTTTTAATTTTAACCTAAAATAGCGGTTACTTCAATCTCTATCAAAATATCAGGATCAATCAATCTGGATACTTCAACCATTGTGGTTACCGGTTTTATATCCTTAAAAAACAAGCCATGCGCTTTTGCGGCTTCTTCCCATTGGCTGATATCTGTTAAAAACATTCGGGTTCTTACCACGTTTTCTAAAGATGCGCCGGCATCTTCCAAAACTTTGTTCAGCTTATCTAAAATCGCTTTAGTTTGGTCATACATGGTGGTTAGGTTATTCCCTGCTTCATCCTTTGATGCTGTTGTTCCGGCAATTTCTATGGTGTTGCCCACTTTTACTGCCCGGCAATAACCAATACTATCTTCCCACGGAGAACCCGATGTAAAATTTTGTCTGTTATTCATTTTTTATATTTAAAGAATTAGAATTTGGCGCAAAATAGCTCTTTTGCTTTTAAAAATAAATTAAATGTACTTAGGCAAATTTATCCGGCGTTTATCTAAAATAGTTAATTACATCAGGTCAAAATCTGCTGAATTTAATTTGAGCAATTGCTATCTTGCTTAGCCAAACGTGATGTTTTTTGGCATTACTTTGGGTTAAACACATTTAGCAAATTTAATTTAGTGTGAAATTGATTGAGTAGATTTAGTTTAGGGAGGTGATTTTGAGAAAGTTTTTAATTGTTAATTATCGGTTATGCTAAAATTATTAACGGCCAGTCAGACCCGAGAGGCCGATAAATTCACCATCATTAATGAGCCAATTGAATCAGTTGAGCTGATGGAGAGAGCGGCTACGGCATTTGTAAAGATATTTGCAGACAGATTTCCAGACCGGAAAAAAAGTATATTGGTTTTTTCTGGAAAAGGAAATAATGGCGGAGATGGCTTAGCTGTTGCGAGATTGCTAGCGGATGATGGCTATCATCAAATACAAGTATTTATTGCAGATTTTAGCGAAAAAAGCAGTGCCGACTTTGATTTGAACCTTCAGCGTTTGCAAGAAAAAGACATCGCTATTTTTTACCTAAAACAAACTGCAGAATTGGCGGTGTTAACGGCTGATATAATTATCGATGCGTTGCTAGGGTCCGGTTTAAACAAGCCTTTAGAAGGAGAATGGCGTAATTTAGCTAAAAAAATCAACCAATTTTCGGGCTACCGAGTAGCGGTTGATGTGCCTACCGGGATGCCATGCGAAGGCGAACTTTTTGATGATGTAATAATTAAATCAGACTTCACCATTACTTTTCAGCGGCCAAAGCTAAATTTTCTTTTGCCAATTTCAAGTCCATATATTAAAGAGTGGAAAGTTGCTAATATTGGGTTGAACGAAAACTTTATCCAAGGGACTGCTTCTCCTTTTTATTGGTTATGGAAGGGGGGTGTCCAAAGATTTATAAAGGCGAGGCAGCCTTTTGAGCACAAGGGCTTGTTAGGACATGCCTTAATTGTGGCAGGTAGCGACGATACCATGGGTGCCGCACTAATTGCTACTGAAGCATGTGTCAAATGCGGCGCAGGATTAACCTCGGCAATGATACCCCACTCAGGGCTGCAAGCTTTGAACACCCGTCTTCCAGAGGCGATGTACACCCAGCGTTCAGAAAGTAAATTAGATTTAGATAAGTACAAAGTTATTGGTATTGGACCCGGCTTGGGTACATCTGCCGAAAGTGTTTTGCTTTTAACGGAGGTATTAAGAAACTTTAAAAAGCCAGTGGTAATTGATGCAGATGCGATAAATATCATTAGTGAGTATCAAGAATTGATAAGTTTGGTGCCAAAAAATTCTGTTTTTACGCCACACATGAAAGAGTTTGATCGCTTGTTTGGTACGCATAACAGCTGGTGGAAGCGTATCGAAACTGCGCTTGTGCAGGCTGCTGCGCTAAAAGTGTACATCGTTTTAAAAAACAGATATACCATGATTTTTACGCCCGAAGGCGTGTGTTATTTTAATTCGTCAGGCTCGCCAGCGATGGCAAGCGGCGGAATGGGAGATGCACTAACCGGTATGATAACGAGTATGTTAGCGCAGGGATACGAAGTGGACAAGGCCGTTCAACTTGCAGTATTTAGTCACGGATATTTAGGAGAACAGCTAGGGCAGAAAATGTATGTAGTGCCGGCAAGTGTGTTGATTAAAACTTTGCCTTACGCACTAAAAGAACTTTTGTTACATTAAACTGAAAAGAGGCTGTCTCAAAAAAATGGGAACAGCCTCGTTTTTATAAATTTTTTTATTTGAACAGGTGGTGGAGAATGTGTTCGTTTAAACGATTCTCAAGCCGTCTATTCTATCTTTGAGACATCCTCTTTATTTACTTTACGCTTCAATTTTTGGAGCAGGTGGGTCTTTTGGATCTACTAAAACACCTTTTTGTAATAACGAGTGTTTTTTACCATAGGCAAAGTAAATAATCAATCCTACTAGCAACCAAATGATTAAGCGCAACCAATTGATCCAGCCGAGGCCATAAATCATCGCTCCACAAACTAAAATCCCCATAATTGGAACAAACGGAACCCAAGGAGTTTTAAACTGTCGTGGTAATTCCGGATTGGTTTTTCTTAGAATAATTACTGCTGCACAAACCAGAATAAATGCGAATAAAGTTCCTATGCTGGTCATTTCACCTACAATGTCTCCGGGCACAAACGCAGCAAACAAGCCTACAAGTATCAAAATAAACAAATTGGCCTTATAAGGAGTTTTATATTTAGGGTGTAAATCGCTGAAAATTTTAGGCATCAGACCGTCGGCGCTCATGGCATAAAACACCCTGCTTTGTCCTAAAAGCAGTACTAAAATAACAGATGAAAAACCAAAAAGGATAGCAATTGTTACCGTTTGCCCTAACCAGGCATAACCAGTCATATATTTATTGATAGCAAATGCAACCGATGCTTCTCGACCAGTGGTTCTAAAATCTTCAACACTGGCAACACCCGTTAAAACATGCCCAAACAAAACGTATAAAACAGTGCAAATTGCTAGCGAACCTAATATACCGATAGGCATGTCGCGTTTAGGATTTTTAGCTTCCTGTGCGGTAGTACTCACGGCATCAAATCCTATAAAAGCAAAAAATACAACACCTGCCGCCCCTAAAATCCCCATAATGCCGCCGTAGTTGAAAGAAATTCCCTGCTGATCTACATAGGTACTTGCTGCCGGAATGTACGGCGTATGGTTAGCCGGGTTTATAAAGCCCCATCCAATAACAATAATTAAGATAACAATGGTTACTTTTACAATTACGATAATATTATTTACCAAAGCCGACTCCTGCGTTCCTCTTATCAATAATAAGGTAAGGATACCCACAATAAAAAGTGCTGGCAAATTTATAAAACCTGTGTGTAGGCCATCTAAACTTTTCTCAAAAGGAGAGTGGCTCAATTCGTAAGGGATAGGTTTAATACCAACAACGGTAACCAAAAGGTTGTTGAGGTACTCTGTCCACGCTATGCCCACAGTGGCTGCACCAACGGCATATTCTAAAATTAAATCCCACCCAATTATCCAGGCTACAAATTCGCCCATGGTTGCGTAGCTGTAGGTATAGGCGCTACCGGCAATTGGTATAGATGAAGAAAGTTCGGCATAGCACAACCCGGCTAATGCGCAACCTATTGATGCAATTACGAAACCAAGCGTAACTGCTGGTCCAGCATGTTGTGCAGCTGCAGCAGCTGTTCGCACAAATAATCCTGCACCAATAATAGCACCTATCCCCAGCGCTACCAATGATGTGGCCGATAAAGTTCTTTTTAAGCTTTTGTCAGATTCTGCTGCATCCAGCAACAGCTGATTGATTGATTTTTTTATAAATAAACTCATGTAAAAATTGTTAATATTTAAGCTTTACCAGCTGATAATCAGTGCACAAAATAAGTTTAAATTTGGAAATTAATTATTTTTTTTGACGAAAAATCTGCCGCGGTAAGTACGTAAAAATCACACACTTGCTGCTTTTTACCAGATAAAATTGTTGCGTTTTCGTTTTTTTCTAAATATCTTGACCTTTTTTTCACGCTAAAAATGATAAATGAAAGTAAGCTTAACCAAGATTTTTACCCTTTTCACAATTTTAATTTCTTCCAACTCCGTTTTTGCCGCCGAAGGTATTGATGATAAAATAAATAAAGCCTTTGCACCAATTGCAGATACTTGGGAGGCTTTTGTTTTTACCTCAATTCCTGTCACCGATAAGCTTAGTGTGCCCATAGTACTTATTGTGTTAATAGGTGGGGCAGTATTTTTTACACTTTATTTCTCTTTTGTTAATATTCGTAGGTTTCCAATGGCCATAAAAGTGGTACAGGGAAAATATGATTTTGTTGAAGGAAATGAGGCAATTAAAACCCATCCGGATGATGATGCGCCACTTCCAATGTCTGAGGAGGAGCAGCGGCATGGCGAGGTAAGCCATTTCCAAGCGTTAACAGCGGCAGTTTCCGGCACTGTAGGTTTAGGAAACATTGCCGGAGTTGCGGTAGCAATTGCGGTTGGCGGGCCTGGAGCTACTTTTTGGTTGATTATTGCGGGTTTGTTAGGTATGTCGTCTAAATTTGTAGAGTGCACATTGGGCGTAAAATACCGAGATGTAGATAAAGATGGAACCATACATGGTGGGCCAATGTATTATTTAGCCAAGGGTTTAAAAGAACTAAAAATGACCGTGTTGGGTAAAATACTTGCTGTTGCGTTCGCTGTTTTATGTGTGGGTGCATCTTTTGGAGGTGGCAATGCTTTTCAAGCTAACCAAGCAGTTGCGCAAATTACTTCAACCTTTAATTTAGAAGGCGGTTTCGTAAAAAGTTTGCTCGGTTTGGTAATAGCGGGCATTGTTGCCGTGGTGATTATCGGTGGTATTAAAAGAATTGCGGTTTGGACAGAACGATTGGTGCCTTTTATGGCAGGCTTGTATATGCTGGCTTGTTTAATAATTATTGGCGCTCATTTCAGTTATATTGGCGAAGCTTTCAGATTAATTTTTTCTGAAGCTTTTTCTCCCTCTGCTGGTTTGGGCGGTTTTTTAGGAGTATTAATTACCGGCTTTAGGCGAGCAGCTTTTTCAAACGAGGCTGGGGTAGGTTCGGCTTCTATCGCACACTCGGCGGTGAAAACTCGTTACCCGGCTAGTGAAGGCGTAGTTTCCTTGTTAGAACCCTTTATTGATACGGTTGTAATTTGTACCATGACGGCCTTAGTTATTATTTTTTATAATAAAGATGGTGCCTTTGCTTATGGCTTAACAGATACCGCCGGAAATGTGATTTTAAAGGCTACTGGTCAATCCGTTGGCGGGGTTGACTTGACAACGCTTGCCTTTGACGATGTAATTCCGCATTTTTCTTATGTATTAACTGTAGCCATCGTACTTTTCGCGTTTAGCACCATGATATCTTGGTCTTATTACGGTTTACAGGCTTGGAAATACTTATTCGGAAGGTCTAAAACATCAGATATTACCTACAAAATTTTGTTTTTGATTTTTGTGGTGGTGGGTGCAGCGGCAACGTTGGATTCGGTAATCAAATTCTCTGATGCGATGATATTAGCAATGGTTTTTCCAAATATGATAGGTTTATTGTTGCTCTCACCAAAGGTGAAAGCAGAAATGGCCAGATATATAGCCGCTGTTAAAAAGGTTTTCGATTAAAAATTCTGCAGTTTCAAAATTTATGGAAAGGTTAAGCGCAGCTTATTTTTTAAGTTATGCTTAACCTTTTTTGTAATATTACTGTTCACTAATTTTTTAAATCAAAATAAACTCAAACTTTTGTTGTTATTGAACATATCTGTAATTGAAATTAGATGAAAATGTATAAACCAAAGTTTTTTATAGCACTGCTTTTAAGTGTTATCACAACATTAGGTTTTGCGCAGGAAAAGCAAATTGAGCGTAACTGGCAAAATTTAGATTATAGCGCAGACTCTACCATGGGAATTAGCGTTAACAAAGCCTATGCGGAGTTATTAAAAGGCAAAAAATCATCACCTATCATTGTGGCGGTTTTAGATGGTGGCGTAGATGTAAACCACAAGGACCTGAAGAGGGTTATTTACAAAAGCAAAAAAGAACGCTTAAACGGAAAAGACGATGACAACAATGGTTATGTTGATGACGTAAATGGTTGGAACTTTTTAGGCAAGGGCGATAGGGATATTAATTTTGCGACTTTAGAATTAGTACGGCAGATAAGAAAATTACGGGCAAAATTTGAAGACAATAATTTAGATAGCGCCGAAAAAGCAAACAGCACAGATTATAGGCGTCTCCAACTAATGGAGGCAGATTATAAAGATCAATACACTAAGGCTGAGCGTACCTTCCAAGGAATTTCTGGGTTTAAAAAAACGTTGGATGAAATGGAGGGCAAAATCGGTAAAAATAACTTAACGTTGGCGGGTTTTACCAACTACAATCCTTCATCCCCGGCAGAAAATTATGTCAAAAAAACGGTTGTAGCGGTGTTGAAAGAAAAAGAAATGCCTTATGCCACGTTTAAATCCACCCAAATTGACGAGGCCTATAATCGTTACTTTGAAAAGATAAACTATCAGCTCAATTTAAACTATAATCCCCGGGCTGATCTTGGAATAAATGATGAAACCAGGTTTTATGGTAATAACCATGTTAAAGGCCCTGATGCTTTGCATGGAACTCACGTTGCCGGGATAATTGCTGCCGACAGAAAGAACAAGATTGGCATCAACGGTATTGCCAATAATGTATTGCTTTTAGGTGTGCGCACCGTACCTAACGGTGATGAAAGAGATACAGACGTTGCAAACGCAATTAGGTATGCGGTAGACCGCGGAGCTAAAATTATTAATATGAGTTTTGGTAAGGCTTATTCTGATGATAAAAAAATAGTTGATGATGCTGTTAAATACGCCGTATCTAAAGATGTATTGTTGGTGCATGCTGCCGGAAATGATAATAAAAATTTAGATATAGATAAAAACTTTCCTAATAAAACTTATGAGGATGGTACTGGAGTTGCAGCCTCATGGTTAGAAGTTGGCGCATCTGGCCCAGAAAACGATGAAACTTTGAAAGCAAGTTTTTCTAATTATGGAAAAACCACTGTTGATGTTTTTGCGCCCGGCGTTGAGATATATTCTACTACACCAAATTCAAGCTATCAATCCTTAAACGGTACTAGTATGGCCTCGCCGGTAGTTAGTGGAATTGCAGCCCTAATCCGTAGTTATTACCCTCAATTAACAGCCGTACAGGTTAAACAGCTAATTATGGATTCAAGTGTAAAGATTAACCATCCTGTAAAGGTGAAGGTTGGTAAAGATTTTAAAGAAATTGATTTCGCTGATTTGAGTATCAGTGGTGGCGTTGCAAATGCTTACAACGCACTAAAAATGGCCGAAAGTTTAGCAAAATAAACCTTAAAAAGAATTGATTTAAAAAAACCTGCTTTTAGCGGGTTTTTTTATTTTTTGTTTTCTTACAAAATATGTATTGGTAACGGTTGCGTAACTTTTTGTTTGTATTGTCAAATACTCAAGTAATTTTTCGCCAATTTTAAAGCCGATAGCCGATTATAATTAAACAAAGAAATATATGGAAAATGAAAGCCTTTTTAGTTTAAAGGGAAAAGTAATAGTAGTAACTGGCGGCACCGGCGTTTTAGGAGCTTCTTTTGTTAAAGCTATCGCTGCTGCTGGCGCTGCGGTGGCAATTTTAGGAAGAAATAAAACCGTGGCCTTGCAGAGGGCAGATGAGGTTAACGCTAATGGCGGTGAAGCTTTAGGCGTTGTTGCAGATGTTTTAGATGAAGAATCTTTACAAAATGCAAAAGCTGAAATTTTATCGGCGTTTGGCAAAATTGACGGTTTGGTTAATGGAGCGGGCGGAAATATGCCGGGTGCCGTAGTGGAGCCAGATGCATCGGTTTTTTCATTAGATATAGAAGCTTTAACTAAAGTAATGAACCTTAACCTTTTCGGAACTATTTTACCTACGCAGGTTTTCGGAGAAGAAATTGCCAACAATGGCGGTGGAAGTATTGTAAACATTTCTTCGATGGCTGCGCAAAGGTCAATTACAAAGGTTTTGGGGTACACCGTAGCAAAATGTGCTATAGATGGGTACACAAAATGGTTTGCCGTAGAATTGGCTAACAGGTACGGTGATAAAATACGAATGAATGCGATAGCACCCGGCTTCTTTTTAACAGAGCAAAACAGAACTTTGTTAACTAATGAGGACGGTACTTTTAAAGAACGGGGAAAATTGGTGGTTAAACATACGCCCTTTAGCAGATTTGGCACTCCGCAGGAACTGGAGGGTTCGTTAATTTGGTTACTGAGTGATAGTTCAAAGTTTGTAACGGGTAGTGTTGTTAACGTGGATGGTGGATTTTCTGTATTTAGTGGAGTTTAGTTTTTATAATTGAGACGTGAGATTCGAGAAATTTGTCATGCAAACCTGTATTTTGGTTTATTGAGTTCATTAGGCAATCATTTATTCATCCATTCATTCAATCCTTAAAAGTTCAGTCGCCCGTATAATGCAAAATCCTTAAAAATTCAATTGTTCAAATCTCAAGCCTTCAAAAATTTAATCCTTATAAAACATGGATAAGTACAAAATGATTCCAACCATGCGTTGGTATGGTCCAAAAGACCCGGTTAAACTCAGTGACATTTTACAAGCCGGTTGCAAGGGCGTGGTTTCTGCGCTACACCAAATTCCAAACGGTCAGGTTTGGACGGTTGCCGACATTCAAGAGCGACAAAAACTTATTTCCGATGCAGGTTTAATTTGGAATGTGGTGGAAAGTGTACCCGTTTCTGAGGCTATAAAAACGCGGACTGGCGATTTTGAACTCCACATTGAAAATTATAAACAGAGCTTGATTAACCTGGCTAGCTGTGGCATTTACGTAGTTACTTATAATTTTATGCCTGTTTTAGATTGGACAAGAACAGATTTAGAATTTACGGTAGCCGATGGTTCAAAAGCACTTAAATTTGAGAAAGCTGCTTTTATAGCGTTTGATTTATTTATCCTTAAAAGGGTGGGTGCCCAAAAAGACTACTCCGAAGAGGAGATTGAAAGAGCAAAAGCCCGATTTGCAGAAATGTCTGACGCCGAAAAACTAATTTTACAGCAAAACATCATCGCCGGGTTACCCGGAAGCGAAGAAAGTTTTACCATAGAAAAATTTAGGGACGCTTTAAATCCATACAAAAATATAGATGCCACGCAGCTGCGGAAAAACCTTGTTCAGTTTTTAAAAGCTGTGATACCTGCAGCCGAAGCCAATGGTGTACAAATGGTGATTCACCCCGATGACCCGCCGTATGCAATTTTGGGTTTACCACGAGTAGTAAGTACGGCAAAGGATATTGATTTTTTGATAAAAGAAGTCCCATCTTTAAGTAACGGTTTGTGCTTTTGTACCGGTTCTTTCGGTGTTAGGGCAGATAATGATTTACCTGCAATGGTTAAACAGTTCGGCAATCGCATCAATTTTTTGCATTTGAGGAGTACGCGAAGAAACGAATTCGGCGATTTTTACGAAGACAATCATTTAGAAGGAAATGTTGATATGTTTGCGGTTGTTGCAGAGGTGGTAAAACTCATGCAGGAAAGGAAAGTGAATATTCCAATGCGTCCGGACCATGGTCATCAAATGTTGGATGATTTGAGTAAGAAAACCAACCCTGGTTATTCTGGTATTGGCAGGTTGCGTGGGCTTGCCGAGCTGAGAGGATTGGAACTTGGGATAGCCGGATCTTTAGGGATTTACCATAATTAGACATTCGATTGCATAAAAAATAAAATATTTTTTTTCACAGTAAAACAATGATTTTAAAATCTCAAGATGCTTTAAAACAAGTACTTGAGATTTTTTTTTGCTTCCGGATATAAAAAATCATAAAAGTTTATTTTTTACTTATTGTAGCAAATACACACTGTTTTAAATTTATTTTGCATATTAGCTTTAGTATTTCAAAAAAAGAGGCTGTAAATCCATTTGTTTCTTTTTTCGATTGTACAAAATTGAATAAAAACCTAACCCAATTTTAAAATTAATGAAAACACTTTCAACAGCGGATTACATCGTATTTCTCGTCTATTTTGTGATTGTAGCAACTTACGGTATTTGGATTTATCGAAAGAAGAAAAGCGCTAAGAGCGACTCAAAAGATTATTTTTTAGCAGAAGGTTCGCTCACTTGGTGGGCAATTGGTGCTTCTTTAATTGCCTCTAACATTTCGGCAGAGCAATTTATTGGAATGAGTGGTTCTGGTTTCCAAATGGGAATGGCCATTGCAACTTACGAGTGGATGGCGGCTATCACCTTGGTAGTAGTTGCGGTGTTTTTTATACCTGTTTACCTTAAAAACAAGATTTTTACCATGCCTCAGTTTCTGCACCAAAGGTACAACGGAACAGTGGCAATGATTATGGCAATCTTTTGGTTGTTTTTATACATTGTAGTTAACCTATTGTCTATCCTGTATCTTGGAGCGGTGGCCGTAAGCGGAATATCTGGCTTTAATATTTTTGCCTGTATCATATTTTTAGCTGTTTTTGCAATCATCATTACCCTGGGTGGGATGAAAGTAATTGGTTATACCGATGTTATTCAGGTTTTCTTTTTGATATTAGGAGGCTTGGTAGCCACTTACATAGGTTTGCAGTACATTAGTGATTTATCTGGCGAAACCGGCATCACCAAGGGTTTTCATGTTTTATACACCGAAGCTAACGACCATTTTCACATGATTTTTGATAAAAGCAATCCAAATTATATGGACTTGCCGGGTTTAACCGTGTTATTAGGCGGTATGTGGATTGTAAATTTAAATTACTGGGGATGTAACCAATACATCACGCAACGGGCTTTGGGTGCAGATTTACCTACTGCCAGAGCGGGTATTTTGTTCGCCGCATTTTTAAAATTATTGATGCCTGTAATTGTGGTTTTACCGGGTATAGCTGCTTATTACCTTTACCAAAAAGGAATGTTTCAAACAGAAATGTTAGATTCAAAAGGTATTCTTGATGTTAACAAAGCCTATCCATCTTTATTAAATTTATTGCCGATAGGAATGAAGGGCTTATCATTTGCCGCTTTAACAGCTGCAATTGTAGCATCTTTGGCAAGTAAAGCAAATAGTATCGCTACCATATTTACCTTAGACATTTATAAAAAAGCCATCAACCCCGAAGCCAGCGAAGAAAAACTGGTAATTTATGGAAAGAGCACAGTAATTATTGCGATGATTATGGGTGTAATTTTATCTTTGGTTGTTGGCGAGAAGTTAATGGGCGAAGGAAAGCAGGGCTTCCAGTACATCCAGGAATATACCGGGTTTGTTTCTCCAGGTATCTTTGCCATGTTTATCCTAGGTTTCTTCTGGAAAAAAGCCTCATCAAACGCTGCGATGTTTGCCACCATTGGGGGCTTTATTTTCTCCATCATTTTAAAGTTTATCCCAGCTTATGTAAACCTTGAGTTTTTATCTTCAACCGGTTTTTCGAAGTTAATTGACCAAGGCAACGGAACAGCATTTTACGAGATTCCGTTTTTAGACAGGATGGGTTTTGTGTTTATCTTTTGTATAATTGGGATGTATATCATTAGCTTGTGGGATCATAAACGCGGAGTACAATCGAAAGGTTTAGAAATCGACAGCTCAATGTTTATACCTAACCGTTCATTTACTATTGGCTCACTTATCATTGTAGCTATTTTAACCATTTTATACACCGTTCTTTGGTAAGCCCAGATTTATCACCATAAAAAAAATCCCCGAAACTTATTTCGGGGATTTTTTTTAAAATTAATTGAGCTATGTTTTGCGATTTGCGGCTTAGCTATCATTTTTTTGAAGCAGTTTTAATAAAACTGCAAAGTCTTTTGGATACTCGGCCGTAAAAGTTTGAGTATCGTTTTCTGCAATTGCAAAAGTCACCGATCTGGAGTGTAAAGCAAAACGTTTCATAATTGCTTGTTCTTCTTCGTTTTTGCTTGGACGGTAATTGCGTTTAATTTTAGAAAGAAATACAGGTTTTCCACCGTACATTTCGTCGCCACTGATAGATGCTTTTTGAGTAGCTAAGTGAATCCTGATTTGGTGCATTCTACCAGTAACCGGACGAGCTTCTATTAAAGTGTAATGCTTAAAAAATACAAGAGATTTAAAATAGGTATCGGCTCTTTTCCCTTCGTTTTTGCTAATCATTACGTTGCCTTTTCCAACATTTAATATAGGCAAGTCAACCAATACGTTGTTAAAACTGTGCGTACCATCAACCACGGCGTGGTAAACTTTTTTAACCCCTCGGTGCTCAAATTGCATCGAAATAAATCGGTAGGTTTCTGGGTTTTTGGCAATTATCATCGCACCTGATGTGTCTTTATCTAAACGATGGCAAATTTGAGCGTCATGGTGGTAAAGCTTCGCTAAACGCAAAATATTGATGTCGCCACCTTCCCGTTCATCCAAAGACGCCACAAAAGGTGGTTTGTTGATGACGATTAGATTTTCGTTTTCAAAAATAATGAGATCTTGAAATTTCAGGTTTTTCATAAGCGCAAAGATAAATTAAAATGCGTAGCGGGCTAACAATTATGTAAGTGCAGTTTCGCAAAAAACAGAAAGCAGCTTGATATTATTTAAGCAGCAGCGCAAAAGGTTAGGGGGAGGTTTGCAAATCCAAATACTTCATTACAGCCCTAATCTCACCAAAAGAAATTTCTGCGCCCATGGCTTCTTTAGTTTGATTGATAGAAATTGGCTTGGTTGCTATAATATAGTCGCTTATTCTTTCTACTTTTTCTTTATCAATAAAATCAGTTATAGAAATTTCGCCACTTTCCAGATAATGCGTTAGGTGTGTTTCTATCGTAGAGGCTACAAAACCTCTTTCTTTTGCAATTTCTTCTACAGATTTTCCTGACTTAAATAAATCTAAACTCAGCCGCTTGGTGTCTGTTTTACTAATCTTTGCGGTTATAAACCCTTTAAGTGGCGTTTGCGCAATATCATTACTTTCGCAATAGTTTGAAATCATCAGCAAAAGTTCATTTCCGTATTGTTTTACTTTCACTTTACCGATGCCTTTGATACTTTCTAATTCTTCGTAATTTGATGGTAATTTATTGGCTAAGTCGGCCAATACTTTTTGTGGCAAAACCTGGTAAACCGGTACGCCATAATCGTTTGCCAAATCATCTCGCCATTTTTTGATGGTTTGGAAAAGCGCAGCATGCTTTACACCCGCAGGCGCTGTTATTTTTTTTGCAATGGCAGGTTGCGCTATCTTTTTAGAATTGTTAAAGTCTATTTCTGCGTTTGCTTTTGTTTTTAAGTATGCAAGCGTTTTAAAACCATCGCTGCAGAGTTTTAGTCCACTTTGTTTTACAAAAATTTCTTTTTTTAAACTTTCTAAATTTTCTTCGATTTGTTTTTTAACCGATTTATTATCTGCATCAAAATCTGTTTCTTTTAATTGCTGTTCAACAAATACTAAATGTTCTAAAAAGTAGGTGCAGCCTTTCTTAATCCGTTCCTGAAGTTCTTCATTTTCCTCGGGCAAACCATTATCATTTAGCTGAACGTTAATGTGTTTTTTAAACTTCTCGGCAACATCATATATTTTTTCATCGGCTAAGTTCCTGAGTGTGTTAATTTGCTCCAAAAATCCATCGTTAATAGTTTGGTGGCTTTCTTCAGCGTGTTTCTTTATTAAAAAAAACGCTCCTTTTAGCGTTCTAAAATCAAATAAATCAAACAGTAAATTCTGTTGAAATATAATTTTTGACTGTACCAAGTGATTCTCGTCCGGAGCATTTTCTTCGGCATTTTTGGTAAAAGTAGAAACAGTGCCGTCGGTTTTTACGCTGTTAAAACTAATAGGAGAGTGCAACACCAAACCTTCAAAAGTTTTGCATCGGCTTAAAGCCACATAAACTTGCCCGTGGGCAAAAGCTGCATTTGCATCAATAATGGCTTTATCAAAAGTTAAACCCTGGCTTTTATGAATGGTAATTGCCCAGGCTAACTTTAGCGGATATTGCAAAAACGTACCAATTACGTTTTCCTCAATTTCTTTGGTAGATGCGTTGAGCTCATACTTAAAGTTTTGCCATTCTACTTTGTTTACGATGATTTCCTGATTATCCGAGGGACATTTAACATAAATGGCGTCGTCTTTAATTTTGGTAATAGTGCCAATTTTTCCGTTGAAATAGAGCTTATCCCGCGAAACATCGTTTTTTACAAACATCACCTGTGCGCCGATTTTGAAAGTAAGCTCGAAGGCGTTCGGATAAGAAAATTCTGGAAAGTCGCCGTTGACTTCTGCCGTAAAATGATAAGCTTTGCCTTTTAAACCTTTTAATTTATGCTCGTTGATTTGATTGGCCGAAAAGTTATGAGAACTTAAGGTGATGTAACCTTCATCTTCACGCGGATTAAAATTTGGAATATAACGAGAGTTCAGCTTTTCTAAAGTTTCTGCATCAATTTTATTCTCTCTTACGGCATTCAAAATCCCAATAAAAAAATCGTCAGACTGCCTATAAATATGCTTCAGTTCAATGTTTATAGGGAAAGTTTGCTTTAAAGCACTGCTGTTAAAAAAATAAATATTGCTGTAATGGTTTTTCAGTAAAGCCCATTCATCATCCTTAATTACTGGCGAAAGCTGGTGTAAATCGCCAATCATCAATAATTGTACACCGCCAAAAGGTTTGGTTCTATCGCGGTAACGCTTTAAAACATCGTCGATACTGTCCAAGGTATCAGCCCGCACCATGCTAATTTCATCAATTACCAATAAATCCAAACTTTTAATCAGGTTTATTTTTTCACGATTCATCTTCCTGTTTTGGTTCGTTTTATCTCCCTGGCCGGGAACATAGGGACCAAAAGGCAACTGAAAAAAAGAGTGAATGGTGCTTCCCCCAGCGTTTATAGCAGCAACGCCGGTTGGCGCAACCACCACCATTCTTTTAGGGCAGGTTTTTTTGAGTTGATGTAAAAAAGTGGTTTTACCGGTGCCCGCTTTTCCTGTTAAAAAAACGTTTCGGTCTGTAAATTGTACAAATTCAGAAGCTAATTCTAACTGAGGATTTTTTGAAAGCATTGAACGGTTTTTTACGTTATAGGTTTAGCAAATTTAAACTAATTTTTCTTTTAAGCGTTTTGCCTTCAGCCATTCGTTTGCAAAAGCCAGGGCAAGCAGCGCATATTCTAAGCTAATCAAAAAGGTGTTTTGCTGGTACGGAACGTTTACGTAAGTATAATAGGTTAGGCAGATTAAAACCGACCATAAAATAGCAAAGCGCCATTTTACAAAAGGTGTAAAAGCGATTAAAATAACGATATACCAAGGATGAACCACAGCGTTAAAAAGATAATAAACCACCATAAACCAAAAGCCCCCTTCAATAATATTTGCTGATTTTTTGTAGGAGATAATAAATCCACTCAATGTGCAAACGCCTAAAATAACACTGGTATAAGCAATGGGGTTAAAACCTAAAATTGCCCAACCAATTTGCTTTAGAATTTGATATATGCTTCCGTTAAATTCAAAATTACCATAATAAAGCTGGATGCTAGTTAAAAAATGCTTTGCTAAAGTGAGGTTATGGATAAAAGGTAGAAATAAAACTAATATGGTGATGCCAGTGATTGATCCAGCGTAAATGGCTTTTTTAAAGCCGATTTGTTTAATGAAAAGCGGTAAGAAAATTAAGGGTAAAAGCTTAGCGCAAACCGCAAAACCTAAAGCAATTGCAGCAAGAATCCATTTATTTTTTAAAAGATACCAAAAGGACAGCAGCGTAAAAAATATCATCACAGCTTCAAAATGGAGATTGCCTGTCAGTTCAATAATAACCAGAGGATTTAACGCATAAAGAAAAACTAAGCTTTCTTTCTTTTTGAAATGACGTAATAGTTTTCGGAGCAAATAAATGTTCCCTAAATCAAAAAGGAGAATCACCAAACGCAAAATCACGATGGAAGAAAGGATATTTCCTTTTCCAGCGAATGCCGTGAGTAAAAAAGCCAACTGATTAATCGGCGGATAAACAGAATAATATTCTGGGGAGTTCATTTTTTGGAACAGCGAAACATCAACCCAGCTATAATTAAAAGCCAACAACTCTTTTGGACTAAAGTAAAAAGGATTAATTAGGTGAAAAATTTGCGCACCATCCCAAAAAAAGCGATACAAATCATCACTCAATAGCGGAAATGCAAACAATAATACAAACCGTAAAACGGCTGAGCTTATGTAGTTTATTTTGTTGTACTGATCCGGATCAAACCCTTTTAAAATGATGAAGTAAGCAATAAATGCTATTCCAATACTTGTCCAGTAGCTGTAAATATGAGTTCTATCGGGAATAAAATAGCCGATAAAAACCATAGCAATTAGTATGATTAACGCCAATATAATTAAGGAAGCAGGATTTCTAAAACGTTCGGGAATGAGCATAAAATTTGACAACTTGTAAATTTACGATAAAATTAAATTTAATCACTATTTGTAAGATACCTGTTCATAGTTCGACATGAAGGAATTTTTAAAATAGAAGCGCCCACAATACAAAAGCACTAACCTTGGTAAACCTCTAATTCGCCCTTGGCGGTTGCGGAAGTGATGAAGAAAATACAAGCACTTTCTTTGTAGCAACCGGCGCAGGCGAGAGTTTTTTGTTTACTTTTTTGCGGAAAAAAAGTAAATGCTCTTTGCCCGGCATGAGGGCAGGCAAGCCTATGCGCAAATGCCCTAACAGCAGCTAATAAATTCTCATGGCATATTTCTTGAATATATCTTCCAAATCCTTAAAAAACAAAATTATGAGATCAATCTGGAACGGTACCATCGGCTTTGGCCTTGTAAATATCCCTGTAAAGCTATATTCGGCAATACAAAGCAGTAATCTGGATTTGGATATGTTGGATAGTAGGGATCATCAGCATATTAAATATCAACGGATTAACGAAAAAACGAGAAAGGAGGTTCCGTACGAGAAAATTGTAAAAGGTTATTTGATTAAGGATGATTACATAGTGCTGGAAGATCAGGATTTTGAAGATGCCAGTCCCGAAAAAAGTAAAAACATAGCTATTGAAAATTTTGTAAAGGCGGATGAAATTAATCCGATGCTGTTTGAAACTTCTTACTACGCCGAGCCTGCAAAACATGGTGAGAAAGCCTACGCACTTTTAAACCAAGCATTACAAAAAACAAAATTAGCAGGGTTTGGATCTTTTGTTCTGCGGCAAAAAGAGGCGCTGTGCGTTATTTACCCGAAAGATGAGGTGCTGGTAATTTCACGGATAAGATTTGCGCAAGAAATTAGAAAAACTGATGAAATTGATGTAGGTGATGATATCAGCATCCCAAAAAAAGAGTTAGATGTGGCGCTGGCATTAATTAAGCAATATACATCAGAATTTAACATAGATAGTTATAAGGATACTTACCACGACCAATTGCTGAAAATTATAAAAGCCAAGGCCAAAGGAAAACGCCCAACTATCAAAAAATTAAAACCTCAGAAAGCAAAAAGTGATGATTTATACGACCAATTAATGGAAAGTTTAAGTAAAAAAGGAGCTTAAAATGTCTATAGAAAAGTATCATAAAAAGCGAGATTTCACTTTAACCAAGGAACCTCAGGAAGGGAAAACTAAGGCGAGCAAAAAGTTAAGATTTGTAGTGCAAAGACACCATGCCTCACATTTACACTATGATTTTCGGTTAGAGTTAGATGGCGTTTTAAAAAGCTGGGCAATACCGAAAGGTCCGTCTTTAAATCCAAAAGATAAGCGATTGGCCATGATGGTAGAAGATCATCCTTACAGTTATAAAGATTTTGAAGGCGAAATTCCGAAGGGAAACTATGGCGCCGGAACGGTAAGCATTTTTGATGAAGGCTTTTACACCTCTTTAGCCAAAACCAGAAAAGATGATGTTAAAACTTTAGAAGAAGGTTTAAAATCCGGCAACTTAAAATTTGCACTTAAAGGGAAAATTTTGAAAGGTGAATTTGCTTTGGTGCGATTAAAAAATGCAGAGCAAAACGCTTGGCTGTTAATCAAACACAATGATTATGCTGCGGTTGATGGAAAATTCAACGCCGAAGACTTAGTTGATACAAAAATTAAGAAAGCTGGAAAAGAATTTAAAAAAAAGAAAGCACCTGAACTAGTAGAAATTAAAGAAAAAACCCCAGAAGCCAAACCGATTAAAGAATATAGCCCAATGTTGGCGACTTTATCCGACAATATTTTTGATGATGAGGAATGGATTTTTGAGCGGAAATTAGACGGTTACCGGATTATTGCCTCTACCGGAAAAAAGATAAAACTGACCACCAGAAACGGGAAAGATTATAGCGATAAATATCCAACAATTGTTGATGATATTGGCAATATCAAAGAAGAATGCGTTTTGGATGGCGAGTTGATAGCCTTAGATAAAAAGGGGAAAGATAATTTTCAGGTACTTCAACATTATGATGAAAGCATGGCACCGCTAAAATACCATGCGTTCGATTTGTTAGCCTTGAACGGGAATGATTTAAGCAAAATTCCACTTATTAAACGGAAAAAACTTCTGGAACAATTACTGAAAAAGTATGATTTGAAAGACGTAGTTTATAATGATCATGTTTTAGGCGAAGGAAAAAAAGCTTTCAAAAAAGCGGAGAAAGAAAAGTGGGAGGGCATCATCGCTAAAAAGAAAGATGATGAATATTACGCAGGGAAACGCAGTCAATCCTGGTTAAAGTTTAAATTCAATAACAGCCAGGAAGCAATCATCTGCGGTTTTACGCAGCCATCGGGCAGTCGAAAATATTTTGGGGCACTGGTTTTAGGCATTTGGGATGAGCGTAAAAAGCTAAAATACATTGGTAATTGTGGAACCGGTTTTACTGATGCGGTACTGAAAGATTTGTTTAAGCAACTGGAGCCTTTGCAAACCAACAAAAAGCCTTTTTCAGAAAAAGTAGCACAAGAAACTGCCGTTACTTG